>DATMMG010000202.1:0-4760 GCA_035569815.1 Candidatus Methylomirabilota bacterium | reverse complement strand
GTCTTCTGCAACATGGGGGTGACCACCATGAAGATGATGAGCAGCACGAGCATGATGTCCGCCATCGGAATCACGTTCGGTGCTGCCATCTGGGGGCCGGCTTGCGGCTTGTAAGCCATAGTATGCCTTCTTCCGGGTTACTTCTTGGTCGCGCCGCGGCGCAGGATGAAATAGTTGATCAGCTCCATGGAGGAGTTGTCCATCTCAACGTCAAACGCTTCGACCTTGTTCGTAAAATAGTTGTAGGCCCACACGGCGGGGACGGCTACGAGGAGGCCGAACGCGGTGGTGACCAGCGCCTCAGCGATACCGCCGGCTACCGCGGAGAGACCCGTCGCCTTCTGGCTTTCAATTCCCTTAAACGCGTTCAAGATGCCGACGACCGTGCCGAACAGTCCGACGAACGGCGCCGTCGAACCGATGGTGGCGAGCGCCGAGAGACCCCGCTTCATTTCCGCGTGCACGATGGCGACGGAGCGTTCCAGGCCGCGCTTCGCGGCTTCGATCACTTCCGCGTCGGAAACCTGCTGCGAAGCCGACTGGAATTCCGAAAGCCCCGTGGCGACAACCTTGGCGATGTGGCTCTTCTTGTTGCGCTCGGCGATGGCGATGGCTTCGTCGAGTTTGCCGTCCTTCAGCGCGCCGGCGACCTGCTGCACGAACAGGCGCGACTGTTTGCGCGCGTTGTTGTACATCAGGAAGCGGTCGATCATGACGCCGAACGAGTACACCGAGAGGACAAAGAGGATAACGACTACGAATTTGGCGAGCAGGCCCATCGAAATCCACATGGAACGCAGGTCCCATGAGGTGGCGGGTTCCTGCAGCCACGCCGCGTAAACCAACAAAGTTGCTAACATTCGTTTGCTCCTTATTTCCGAGGGGCGCCGGGCGAGCCGGATCCCACAAGTGAGTTAATTCGACTGCGGACTCAGGCCGGCGCGCACGTCCCACGACACCCGCGCCGCCCCGTTGAACAACTTACTGTGCCAGAGAGAAAATCACGTCAATTTCGGTATCCACCTCGACTGGATCCCCGTTCAGCAGCGTTGGCTGATAGCGCCACTGCCGGACGGCGTCCAGTGCGGATTGCACAAGGAGTGGATGTCCCGAAACCACTTGCAGTTGCTCAACGGCGCCATTCTTGCCAATGATGGCGTGCAACTTCACGGTGCCGCTGATACGCGTCTGCCGAGCAAGTGGCGGATAGAGAGGCTGAACGCGGTTGACCAGTCGAGCTGCCTGCACGTTACCGCCGACGGTCACGCGCTTCGGGTTGGCCTTGGGCGGCGGTGGCGGCGCGTTTCCTGCTCCGCCGATCACGCCTCCAAGCACACCGCCAGCGGACCCACCGGCAACGCCGCCGGGAACACCGCCAGCCATTCCGCCCATGTCGGGCGGCTCGGCTTCTTCCTTAATAATCTTGATGTCCTTCGGGATCGCCTTCGGAGTCACCAGCTTGCCTGCATCCATCAAGTGCTGAATCGGCTTGCGAATCACTTGAACGGCGGCCGGTGGTGGAGGCGGCGGAGGCGGCGGTGGCGGTGCCAACAGAATCGAAGACATCAGCGTCTTCGGCAGGGCTTCCGTATAAATCAGAGGAATCAGGATAAGGATCGCAAGGAATCCGACCTGAAACGCCATGGAAATGACGACCGTCCACGGCTTGTTGGTCTTTTTGTTCGTCGAGGTTGATACGACCATTTCTTCAAACATGGCTGACGATTACCTCCTCCCAGAAGTCGCGAGGCGTGGTTGCCCACCCTCGTGGCCCCTAGGTCTGCTGCCGGCTGCGGTTCCGGTGCTTGCGACTCCGCCGTGTCCCCGCCAGTTGTTCCAGGCGACGACGAGCGGAGCGGCGATGCCAAAACTAGAGTATGTTCCTACCACAATCCCCACCACCAGGGCGAAAGCGAAGGCCCGAAGCACCTGGCCGCCCATCAGGAACAGGACGAGCACGGTGAGAAAGGTTAATCCGCTGGTCAGAATCGTTCGCGACAATGTCTGGTTAATCGACTTGTTGACAATGTCCGCGAACGGCTCTTTGCGCAGCAGGCGGCTGTTTTCCCGGATGCGGTCAAAGATGACGATCGTATCGTTCATCGAATAACCGACCAGGGTCAGCAAAGCTGCGATGACCGTCAGCGAAATCTCAAATCCAAAAATCTTGAAAAGACCCAGGGTAATCAGGACGTCGTGAAATACCGCCAAAACCGCCGCCGCTCCGTAGACCCACTCGAACCGGAAGGCAATATATACCAGCATGCCCGCCAAAGCATAGAGGGTAACTCGAATGGCCTGATTGCGTAACTCGCCACCCACCTTGGGTCCGACAATTTCCACGTTGCGAATCGCGAAGGGCGCGAGCGAATAGCCGTCTTTCAGTGCCGCAACAACGGCTGGCGTCACGCCGGCCGCCTTACCCAGGTCGTCGAAGCTGGTGAGAACGCCGTTCTTGTCTTTGTCGCGATAGGCGAGAATCGCTTTTGCCAACTGCTGATACTTGTCGCCCGCCGCCACGGAAAGGGCGAGCGGGTCTTTCGAAGCAAGAAAATTCGCAAGTGTCGTCGGCGTGGCGGCGTTCAGATCCTGCTTGCCGGAGCCGGAAACGCCGTACGTGGCGTCCAGCGCATTGAGCACCTTGGCTTTGCCTTCATCCAGCGCCTGATCAGCCTGGCCGGTCTGCTCGACGAAAATCATCACTTCGTTGGAGTTGGGATTCGCGATATCGCTGATGCTTTGAATCTCGCTGTTGCCGAGGCCCTGGCCCCGGAGGCCGTTGCGAAGATGATCGACGTTCGGCGGTTGTGCAAAGCGGACATCCACGTTGGTGCCACCCCGGAAATCGATTCCGTACTTGATGCCGCCATGCAAAAAAATAGCCGCCCAGCCGACGAGCAGCAATGTACCGCTCAAGGCGAAGAAATACTTGGCCTTACCCATCCAGTCGAGATTGGGCTGTTTAAAGAGCTCGATCATGCCTTTTCGCGCTTCCCTTCTTTAGACTCCACTATCTTCCTGTTTGTTCCCAGCACCCAAAAGATGCGGTAGTACCGGAACCAAATGGCTGTACCTTGATTCCTCAACCAAGGCCAAACTTGTCATCCTGAGGCCCCGTCCTTGGGCCGAAGGATCTGAAGGTTCCGTGAGTAGTCGGACTTCACGTTGAGATTCTTCGAGCATCCTCGTCGTATGCCCTCAGAATGACACGCTGCACGCCGATCAGCTCCCAGTAAGACCACTGCCTCTAAATGCTCAGTTCCGCCTGGCGATCCATCTTGCCCAGGTGGTATTGGAAAATCGTCTTGGAAACGTAGATCGCGGTGAAAACGTTGGCGATCAAACCGATGGTCAGGGTGATGGCGAATCCCTTGATGGGGCCCGTCCCAAAAATAAAGAGGAAAAATGCCGAGACCACCGTGGTTACGTGCGTGTCGATAATGGTAAGGAATGCTTTCGAGAAGCCCGCATCCACCGCGGCCGGCGAAGATTTTCCATTCCGAAGTTCCTCGCGGATGCGCTCAAACACCAGTACGTTGGAGTCCACACCCATACCGATGGTCAAAATCACGCCCGCGATGCCTGGCAAGGTTAAAACCGCGCCAAACATGGCCAGCGCGGCCAGTAGAATCACCAGGTTGATGATCAAGGCGAGCACAGCGTTCACGCCCGACGACCGATAGTAGAAAACCATGAAGATCATTACGACCAGCAAGCTCAGGATAGACGCCTGCACACCGTGGCGGATGGAGTCCGCGCCGAGCGATGGCCCCACCGTGCGCTCCTCGAGATATTTAATCGAGGCGGGCAAAGCACCGGCGCGCAGCACAAGCGCCAGATCGTGCGCGGATTCCTGGCTGAAGTTGCCGTCAATGCGGCCCTGGTCCTCAATGCGGCTCTGAATCGTTGGCGCCGAATAAACCTGATGCTCGAGGACGATGGCCATCTGCCGGCCACGGTTCTGCTCGGTGAAGGGGCCGAAACGCTTTGCGGCTTCGTTGGAAAGCACAAAGTTAATCTGCCATTGCCCGGGCATGTCCGTGTTGCGGTTTTCCGTGGCGCTCCGCAGGTCGCGCCCGGTCACGACGGGGGGCCGCTGGACCAGATACCAGTTCTCGGACGTATCATTCGGGTTTTGCCGGATGTGCGACTCCGGCCGTTCCTTCAGGAGCTCCGTACCCGGCGGAAGTACGCCGCCATGCCGCGCCAAGCCTTCCGCTTGGGAGGGATACGCCGTGGGGTCCACCAACAGCATCAATTCGAGCTGGCCGCCAGCCTGGATGACCGCCTTGGCGCGCTCCGGATCGCCTTCGCCGGGGAGTTGCACCAGAATTTCATTGTCATTGCGGCCGTGCGCCTGGATCGTAGGCTCGGTCAAACCCAGCGCGTTGATGCGGCGCTCGATGGTTTCGAGCGACTGGCTCATCGTCGTTTCCTGAACGCGGGCGATCTCGCTCGGGCGCAACGTGAGCATATAAGACGCGGTCTCGCCGGGAGCGGGCGCGAGTTCCCAAATGCCTTCGTACTGCTCGTGAATCAGGTCGCGAAATGCAGAGAGTTGGTCGGAGGGCACATTGCGCACCACGATGTGCGTGTCGTCCGCGCGGCGCACTTCATCATAGCGGATATTCTTTGCGCGCATCGCCGTCGTCAGGCGATCCACGGTCTGGTCGGTCTCCTGCGCGATGGCTTCCTGCACCTGAACCTGGAGGATCAGGTGCGTGCCGCCCTGCAGGTCCAGACCAAGCTTGATCTGGTGC
>DATMMG010000201.1:0-4160 GCA_035569815.1 Candidatus Methylomirabilota bacterium | reverse complement strand
TTCGGCCAACGCGCCCGCGCCGCCGTCGAAACCGCCCGCGAACAGGTCGCCGCGCTCATCAACGCTCGACCTCAGGAAATCATCTTCACCAGCGGCGGCACCGAGTCCGACAACCACGCTATTTTCGGCATGGCCCTCTCCATCTCAACTTCCCCTCACGTAATCACCACCACCGTCGAACACGAAGCCGTTCTCAACGCCTGCCAGGCCCTTGAAAAGCAAAGCGTCGCCGTCAGCTATCTCCCCGTTAATCGGGATGGCCTTATTAATCTCGACGAGCTCCGCCGCGCCCTTCGCCCCGAAACCGTTCTCATCTCCGTGATGCACGCCAACAACGAACTCGGCGCCATCCAACCGCTCGCTGAAATTGGCCGTATCGCCGCCGAAGCCGATGTATACTTCCATACGGACGCCGTGCAGTCCGCCGCAAAAATTCCCCTCGATGTCAAAGCCCTGCAACTCGATCTGCTCTCTCTCTCCGGCCACAAGTTCTACGCTCCCAAAGGCATCGGCGCGCTCTTCATCAAGAGCGGCACGCGCCTCCGCCAGCTTCTCTACGGCGGCCACCACCAGCGTGGCTTCCGCCCCGGCACCGAAAATGTCACCGGCATCGTTGGCCTCGGCAAAGCCGCGGAACTCGCTCGCGTCTCTCTCGAAAAAGATGCCGCGCGGATGTCGCGCCTCCGCGATACTCTGGAACAAGGCATCCTCGCCCGTGTCCCCGATTGCCGCCTAAACTCCGCAAACGCCCCACGCACTCCCAATACCTCCAACATTCTTTTTCCCGGCCTCGAAGGCGAAGCCCTCGTCATCGCCCTCGATCTCAAAGGTCTCGCTTGCTCCACAGGAGCTGCCTGCTCTTCCGGCGCCGTCGAACCCTCGCATGTCCTAACCGCCATTGGCCTCTCCGCCTCCGACGCCCGCGCCACCGTCCGTTTAAGCCTCGGCCGCCACACCACCGAATCCGAAATCCAGGCCGCCCTGGAAATCATCCCCTCCGCTGTCTCCCACCTCCGCAAACTCTCCCCCACCTACCACACCATGTAGCGGCCACTTTCGAGTGGCCCAGCATTCCAGGTAGGGGCGGCTTTACGCCGCCTTCTTGCTTGTCTTTGTAGTGGCAGCCTTCCGAGGCGGGCGATTTTTGCCCGTCCCGAATGCCTGTGCGGGGCGGGCTTCTTCCTTTGGAGTGCGGTGGCTCTGCCACCGCTTTTCAGGCCTAAACATCGAGACCAACTCGGCAATTGGACGCCGCTTTTCTCTCCGGAAAAGGGGCAGCAAAGCTGCCGCAATCCAAAAGTGCCTCCGTCCCTGCTTCTTCCAGCACCGATTCCCCATTCAAGCTAAAATAGAATCAGCATGTCCACGCAACTCCAACTCAACCCTCTCCCCGCGACCCCCGCCGCCGAGAGCACTCCCGGCCTCGTCGCCGTCGCCATGTCTGGTGGTGTCGACTCTTCCACCGTAGCCGCGGTTCTCCTCCAGCAAAACCGCCCCATCGTCGGCCTCACCATGCAGCTCTGGAATCAGCGCCGCCTTCCCGAACTCCAGGGCGAAGGCCCCGCCCAGCATCGCTGCTGCTCGCTCGACGACGTCTACGACGCCAAGCGCGTCGCGCAGCACCTGAATTTTCCACACTACGTCGTCAACTTCGAAGAACAGTTCGAAGCCCGCGTCGTGCGCCCCTTCGTCGAGCAGTATCTCTCCGGCCGCACGCCCATCGCCTGCACCAACTGCAACACCGACGTGAAATTCGAGCCGCTCCTCCGCATGGCCCGCCAGATCGGCGCCGAGCGCCTCGCCACCGGCCACTACGCCCGCATCCGCAAGAATGAATCCACCGGGCGTTTCGAACTCCTCCGCGCCCGCGATGATTCCAAGGATCAGTCCTATTTCTTGTGGGGTCTAACGCAGGAACAGCTCTCGCGCAGCGACTTTCCCCTCGGCGAGCTCACCAAGGAGGAAGTGCGCAACGTCGCCCGCAACGCCAATCTTCCCGTCGCCGAAAAACCGGAAAGCATGGAACTCTGCTTCGTACCCAACGGCAATTACGTTCAGTTCATTCACGCCTACTCCCGCGCCGAAGGCCTCGCTGTTAACAACGAGGAAGGCGACATCGTCACCGAAGAAGGCGCCGTCCTCGGCCGCCACACCGGCGTGCACAATTACACGGTCGGCCAGCGCAAAGGTCTCGGCTTCGCCGCCGGCAAGCCCGTTTACGTCCTTTCGATCGACACCAAAAACAATCGCATCATCGTCGGTGAAGACGAAGCGCTCCGCACCAGCGCCTTTGAAATTGAAAATGTAAACTGGATTTCCGTCGCAGAGCCAATTGCGCCGATTTACGGCCAGGCAAAAATCCGCCACAAGCACGACGCCGCTCCCGCCACAATCGACGCACTTCCGAACCACCGCGCCCGCATCACCTTCGACACTCCGCAGCGCGCCATCACCCCAGGCCAGGCCGCCGTCTTCTACAACAGCGACGCTGTCCTAGCCGGCGGCTGGATCAAGTAATCTCTTTGTAGCGTCCACCTTCAGGTGGACGCTCTTGCCTCTGAAGCGGCCGCCCGCGGCAGCGGGCGGCCGCCTTTTGCCCGTCTCGAACGGCAGCTCTGCCGCCGCTTTTGGGATCTCAACCACAACCAAAGCCTTGTCATTCTGAAGGGATCCGACCAGATTCATGCAGCGCCGCCGCAACCTCCGCCGACACCCCGGCCAGCAATCGCGTCTTCACATTTCCTGGTTTGGGAGATTTCGAAAAAACAAGGAGGGCCCGCGAACCGCTCATGGAACCAATCTCATCTCAATTGACCGCAAGGAGATTCCACGCAAACATTCCCGCTTCAGATGAACAACTCGTCTTCCTGCTCCACCGAGGTTTCCCTCGCCGGCGACGCCGACCGCCGCGAGCGCAGCACGTCGAGCCCAATCTTGATTCCCTGCACGATCGCCGAAGCCTTCTGCACCGGCGCCCAGAAACTCCGCCTTACCTGCGAACCCGCATCTTCCACTGCTTCCAGCGTCCCCGTCAGGATGCGGTCCACGGTCACCAGCTGCCCGCGCAAACGATCCGAAGCCTCCGTCGCGATCTTGTCGAACTTCTGGGCCTGCGACCGCGTCATATAAACAATGTGCGCTGCGTCTTCCACCAGCGCCGAAATCTTCGGCTGCGTGTCGTCGAGTAAAATCTGCGTGCGCGTCAGGATCGGGCCTACGCGCGAGTGCAGGTCTCCCACCATCTTGTTCACGGATTCGGTGGTCTTTTTCAATTGCAGGAACATCACGATCAGAATGGTCGTCTGCACCAGCAGCGCGATTGCCGCCGCAAGAATGAAAACCTGCATTGTTAGTTGCATACACACCCGACCCTCTCCGCAGCTTCAGCGGAACAACCAATGCTACCCCGACAAATCCTTAGGACTTCGATTCCCGAAGAAACGCCTCACGACCGGCATCCACTGCTGCGGACAGCGATTCTCTCTTCTTTGACGCAACGTCTTTCCCCCGCTCGATCAATTCGTCGGCGCGTTCGCGCAATTCTTTCGCCTTCTTCTGCGCAAATTCCCGTCCATCATCCGCGCGCTTCGCCAGATACTCGCGTGTGTCTTCGCCGGACTTCGGCGCGAACAGGACGCCCATCAACGCGCCCACTCCGAGTCCCACCAGAAAGTAACTAACCTTGCTTCCAACGTTGTCAGCCATGGTAGCCTCCACGCAACGAACGTAGCACACGCCTATGAACCCCGCAATACAGCATAACCACCATTCTTGCCATTTACAGGTTATGGTGTATCTTGGTGCAGCAACAAATGTTGCACTATTTTCTCCGCCATTTTCCGCGGCAGCATCCGGCTCAACTCCTCCGCGCTGGCCTTCTTCAGATTCGCCACGCTGCCATACCTTTGCAGCAACCTTTGCGAAGTTCGCGGCCCAATCCCGGGAATATCCAAAAGCGCCGTATGCGTCTGCCGGGCCCCTCGCCGATGCCGGTGAAAGCCGACCGCGAAACGATGGGTTTCGTCGCGGACCTGCTGGATCAAGTGCAGCACCGGCGAGTGCCGTTCCAGGATCACCGGCTCATCTTCCTGCCCCAGGACGTAGAGAATCTCTTCCTTCTTCGCAATGCTGGCCATCGGCTGGTTGATGATCTGCAGTGA
>DATMMG010000200.1:0-4707 GCA_035569815.1 Candidatus Methylomirabilota bacterium | reverse complement strand
ACCGTACCGCGATAGCTCGCCACCGCGGCGTCGTACCCCGCCTGCGAGAATTGCACCTGCGCCCGCCTCGCCCCGCCTGTGAAAATACTCTGCGCCAGATTCGTGCCAACCGCCCATACGCCGCTCTCGGCGTTGAAGAGTTGGGAAATCTTTGCGGCGTTCCACCCGCCCTGGCCGTAGAGTTGCAGCGACGGATAGTACGCAGCTTTAGCGATTCCGATTTGGGCGTTGGCCACCGCCATCTCCCGTTCGGCTTCCCCGATGTCCGGCCGCCGCTCCAGAAGATCTGACGGCAGCGAAGTATCCAGATTTGGAGGCTCCGCGGTAAGCTCGCGCACCGCCAGATGGAAATCCGGCGCGGGACGCCCTGTCAAAACCGCAATCGCATCCTCAAACTGCTTACGTTGCTGTCGAAGCAGTGTGGCTTGTGTGCGCGTGCTATTCAGCAGTGTTTCTTCCTGGGCTACGTCGAGGCCAGATGCTACTCCGCCCTTGTGCCGCGAGTTGACCAGATCCAGCCCTTTTTGCAGAGCGTCGACGGTGCGCTGCAGCACCCCTATCTCGGTGTCCAGTTGACGGAGGCTGAAATAATCGGCCGCAAGCTCAGCTGTCAGAATTAAGCGCACATTTTCGAGATCGGCCGCGTTTGCCTGCAACGAGGCTTGTGCTGCTTCAATCGTCCGCCGCCGCTGTCCCACCAGGTCCACTTCATAGCTGACGGTGAAGGGAATCTCCCAACTGTTCTGCGTAATCGGGCCGGTGAGAGGGAAAGACGATCCCGTCGCCCGATCGCCCGAATAACGCTGGCGGTACGCCGTTGGCGCCACGCCTAGAGTGGGAAAAAGCGTGGCATTCTGCACGGCGGCCGAAGCCCGCGCCTGCTGGTAATGCGCCACGGAAACTTTCAGGGTTTGGTTTGCGGCGAGCAAATCCGTTTCAAGGGCGTTCAACTCATCGTCGCTGAACACCGTCCACCACGCTGTTTTGGGAATGGCGTCTTTCGGCGCGGCCTCGCGGAAAGGCTCTTCCACATCCCATTTCGCAGGCACCGGCGCCGCCGGCTTCTTGTAATTTGGCCCGACGGTGCAGCCAGCAATCCATCCAACGAGGGCCAGGGCCCCCACGCTGCACGCTCTTTTTCTTGCAGTTCTGCTCTCCGCCGGCATCAGGGCTTTTTCCCCGTGGCAGCCGGAGCAGTCGGCGGTTTTGGCGCTTCTTTTGGCTCTGCGCCAGGAGCCGGCGCGATCGGATTCGGCACTTCCTTCACGCGCACTTCTTGCCCATCATTCAAGGAGTCGGGTGGATTCAGCACGATCCAGTCGCCGGCTTTCAACCCGTTCATCACTTCCAGCGTAACGCCATAGTCGCGGCCGATGGTCAGCGTCTGTAAGCGAGCCTTGTGGTTCGAATCCACCACCACAGCCCGCAACCCTTCCGCGCGGAAGAGCAGGGAATTTATGGGCACCTGCAGGCGATCGCCCTTCACTGTCACTTCCAGATGTACTTGCGCGTATCCCCCCGGGAGCAATAGCCCCGACGCATTCGGAACGTCCACTTCCGTCAACAATGTACGCGTCGAAAGATCGATGGCATTCGACGTGCGCACCACTTTGCCGCGGAATTTCTGGCCTGGATATTGCGTCAGTTCCAGGTAAGCACCGATTCCGGGGTGAATGGAGGGCGCAAAAGGCTCAGGTACATTCACATAAACGCGGATGGGATCCGTCTGCGCCAGGAAAAACAGTTGTTGCGACGTCCCGCCATTCCCGGCATTAATCAGCGTCCCGATGTCGATATTGCGCTGCGTCAGCACGCCGCTGAACGGCGCATAAATATGCTTGAACGATTCCAGTTCTTCCAGGCGCCGCACGTTTGCCTCCGACGATTGCACGATTGCTCGCTTGGCGGCCTGATCTCCCAGGGCGTTGTCCACTTCCTGCTTTGTAACGCCGTCGGTCTTCAATAGCTCCGTATACCGCGTCGCGGTGATGTCGGATAGCTGGGCATTCGCTTTCGCGGTGTTCAAGTCCGCCCGTGATTGCCCCAACTGCTGGTCCACTTCCGGCGTATCAATATCCACCAGCAATTCGCCCTTATTCACGCGGCTGCCAATGTCGTGATACCACTTTCTCAGGTAGCCGTTGGTGCGCGCATAAATCGGAGACTCCACATACGCTTGCAAGGTCCCGGGCAAAACCAGATTCTCGTCACCCGCCTCCACGCTGGGGTGGATGATCGCAACCGTGGGGATTGCCGCGGCTTCCGTTTCCTTCGCAAGGGCCTGGTATTGCGCGCGACGCTGAAACAGCAACAAGCCCCCCGCCACGATCAAGAGCGCCACCACCACGAAGAACACCGTGAACAACGGACTTCGCTTGCGCCCCGTTCCACTGCTCCCGCTGTGTGCCAAACCTTCAGTTGTCATCCCATCGCTCCAAAATCAGTTTCATAATTGCTCAAGATACCGCGGGTTCCGTCCCGACCGTCCGGTGCCTGCGCCCCTCCAGCCATCCGTGGATGATCGAAAACACGCACGGCACGAAGAACAATGTCGCCACGGTCGCAAACAGCAATCCGCCGATCACCGCGCGCCCCAGCGGCGCATTCTGTTCGCCGCCTTCCCCAAGCCCGATCGCCATCGGCACCATGCCGATCATCATCGCCAGCGCCGTCATGATCACGGGACGTATGCGCACGAAGCCGGCTTCCAGCGCGGCTTCGCGGGGGGCTTTCCCCTCAATCATCTGCTCTCTTGCGAAAGAAATCATCAAAATGCTGTTGGCGGTTGCCACGCCCATGCACATGATGGCCCCGGTCAGCGAAGGTACGTTCAGCGTGGTGTGCGTGATCAAAAGCATCCAGCAGATGCCTGCCAGCGCTCCTGGCAGCGCCGTGATGATGATGAAGGGATCCAGCCACGACTGAAAATTCACCACGATCAACAAGTACGCCAGCAAGATCGCGCCGATGAGTCCCACGCCCAGCCCCAGGAACGAGGAATCCATCGTTTCCACCTGGCCGCGAATCGCGATGTGGCTTCCGCGCGGCAGGGTTTTTTCGGCTTCCCCCACAAGTTTCCGAACTTCCTGCGCCACGCTGCCAAGGTCTCTCTGGTACACCGACGCGTACACGTTGATCATCGGCTGCACGTTGTAATGCGAAATCGACGCCGGCCGCGCCACGGTCTTTGTGTGCACCAGGTTTCCCAAAATTTGCGGCGTCACGCCCGCTCCCGCTCCGGTGATGGGTGTGTTCTGCAGGGCCTGAAACGAGTCCACGCGATATTGCGGCGTCTGCACCGCCACGTTGTAGCTAACACCGTTTTTCGGATCCAGCCAGAAATTCGGAGAAGTCTGGAAACTGGATGAGAGCGACACGAGCAGGTTCTGCGCCACGTCGCGCGCCTGCATGCCCACGTATTGCGATCGCGTCCGATCCAGATCCAGATACAGCGTCGGCTCGTCGAACGCCTGCTGCACGTGCACGTCCACGGCACCCGGGATGTGGGTCATCTTGTTTGCAAGTTTCTGCGCAATCTCGTAGTTCGCCGCTTGGTTCGCTCCGATGAGTTCGATGTCCACCGGCGCGGGCGTCCCGAAATTCAGGATTTGCGTCACGATATCCGCCGGCTGAAAGAAAAATTGTACCCCGGGGAACTCGGTGGCCAGGCGCCGCCGCAATTCATTGATGTAGGCGCCCGTGGACTTTTCGCGTTCCTGTTTCAATTGCACCAGGATTTCCGCGTCGGCGGTGCCGATGGTTCCGGAGTTGCTGTAAGTCAGGTTGATGCCCGAATACGGGAGTCCCACGTTGTCAATCACGGTCTGCAGGTCCCTGCTCGGGATCACCTGGTGAATAAGCTGATTGACCTGGTCGGCCAGCCGCGTCGTTTCTTCTATGCGCAGGCCCGTTCGCGCTCGCATGTGCAACCGGATCTGGCCCGCGTCCACGCTCGGAAAGAAATCGCGGCCCAGGAAAAAGACCAGTCCGGCCGAGAGCACGCAAAATCCCAGGAACATCACGGAAAAAGCCCACGCATGGTCCAGCGCAGCCGTCAGTGCCTGGCGGTATCCGCCCCGCAGCCGTTCAAACGAGTGCTCGAATGCCTGCTGGTAGCGGCGGAAGAAGCCCATTTTTTCGCCCGCGTGCAAATCCGCTTGATACTCGTCGTCCGCGCTTAACAAGTACATCGCCATCGTCGGCACAATCGTTCGCGACCACATGTACGAAGCCAGCATCGCGAAGATCACCGCTTCCGCCAGCGGCACGAAGAGGTATTTCGCCACGCCCGAAAGGAAAAACATCGGCAGGAACACGATGCAGATGCACAGCGTCGAAACGAAAGCGGGTACTGCGATCTGCTGCGCGCCGTCGAGAATCGCCTGCACCGTCTCTTTGCCCATCGCCAGGTTCCGGTTGATGTTTTCGATCTCCACCGTTGCGTCGTCGACCAGGATGCCCACGGCCAGCGCCAGCCCGCCCAGCGTCATCAGATTGATCGTTTCACCAATCGCGCTGAGAATTGCCAGCGAAGCCAGGACCGAGAGAGGAATGGAAATCGCAATAATTAACGTGCTTCTCCACGAACCGAGAAACAGCAGAATCATGAGTGCGGTCAAAGCCGCAGCAATCACGCCTTCGCGCACGACGCCCTTCACCGCGGCGGTCACGAAAATCGATTGATCGGCAAACTGCTTTACCACGACA
>DATMMG010000199.1:0-5431 GCA_035569815.1 Candidatus Methylomirabilota bacterium | reverse complement strand
CGGCTTTCGAGCGTACGGATGTTGGAGCCGGCGTCGCTGATCACTGCGGTGATTTCGGCAAGCAGGCCGGCGCGGTCTTTCGCGCGGACCAGAAGTTCGACGGGGAAGGTGGCGGAGCTTTCGCCGCCCCAGGCCACGGCGATGCGGCGCTCCGTCTGGTAGATAAGGTTTTGCACGTTGGGGCAGCTGCGCGTGTGCACGGCCACCCCGCGCCCGCGGGTGACATAGCCGATGATGTCGTCGCCGGGAATCGGATTGCAGCACTTGGCGCGGAAAACCAGCAGGTCGTCGTGCCCTTTTACGATCAGCGGCGCTTCGCCCATGCCCAGCATGCGCTTGACGGTTTTCACCAGCGTGGGTTTGGAGTCTTCCGCCGGTTTATCCGGTTCGCGCGTGGTTTCGCCGAAATAACGCGACAGCACCTGGCGCGCGGAATATTTTCCGAATCCGACGGCCGCGAAAAGATCCTCCACTCTCGACAACCCGTATTCCTCGGAAAGATTCTGCAGATCCTCGGTCGATATTTTCTTCAAGCCGCGGGGGAAATTGCGTGACTCGTTTTCCAGCAGCCGCTTCCCCATTTCCGTGGCTTCCTCGCGCTCCTGGGTATTGATGAAGTGCCGGATCTTGCTCTTGGCATGCGAGGATTCCACGAAACTGAGCCAGTCGCGGCTGGGCTTGTGCCCTTTTTGCGTGAGGATTTCCACCACGTCGCCGCTGACGATTTCATGGCGCAGCGAAACCATCTGGCCATTCACTTTCGCACCAACGCACTGGTGACCCACTTCCGTGTGCACGGAATAGGCAAAATCCACCGGCGTGGCGCCGCGCGGCAACTCCAGCACGCGGCCCTTTGGCGTGAACGCGTAAACTTCGACCGGGGCGAGATCCACCTTCAGCGTCGAGAGGAATTCGCCGGGCTCCTGCAGTTCCTGCGACCATTCGATCAACTGGCGCATCCAGGCGATGCGCTGGTCGTCACCAGAGGATACCGGCTTCCCATCTTTATATTTCCAGTGCGCGGCCACCCCTTCTTCGGCGATGCGATGCATTTCCTGGGTGCGAATCTGAATCTCGAAGGGTTGCCCCGAGTGAATCACCGTGGTATGCAGCGACTGGTAGAGATTGGGCCGCGGCATGGCGATGTAATCCTTGAAACGCCCGGGAACGGGCCGCCAGATATGGTGGACGACGCCAAGCGCGGCGTAACAGTTGCGGTCGGAATCGGAGATAACGCGAATGGCCAGCAAATCGTAAATCTGGTCGAGGCTGCGCTCCTGCCGGACAATCTTTCGATGCAACGAATAGAGGCCCTTGACGCGCGCTTCGAGTTCCGCGGGAATGCCGTTTTCGACGAGCTTCGTGCGAATCGTGTTCTGAACGTCTTCGAGAAATCTCTGGTGAAAGGGGGCTTTGTCGCTGAGTTGCTTCTGGAGCGAAAAGTACGCGTCTGGCTCCAGATAGCGGAAGGAGAGATCTTCGAGTTCGCCCTTGATGACGGACATTCCCAGGCGGTGAGCGATGGGCCCATAAATGTCCATCGTTTCCCGGGCAATGCGAAGTTGCTTGGCGGGCTCCAGATACTCGAGGGTACGCATGTTGTGGAGCCGATCGGCGAGTTTGACCATCACGACGCGGACGTCCTGAACCATCGCCAGGAGCATCTTGCGAACGTTCTCCGCCTGGCGCGCTTCCGGCGCCATCATGTTCAGGCGGCTGATTTTCGTGACGCCTTCGACGAGCTGGGCAACCTCGCCACCAAAGCGCTCTTCGAGGCGTGAAACCGGAAATTCGGTGTCTTCAATCACGTCGTGCAGCAGGGCGGCCGCGAGGGTGGTGGCATCCACGCGCATGTCGGCCAGAATGTGCCCCACTTCCAGGAGATGCGAAACGTAGGGATCGCCCGAAGCGCGGAACTGATCATGGTGCCGCTCGGTAGCAATTTCGAAGGCGCGCCGCACCGGCCAGGGATCCTCGGATGGCCGATTGGTGCGCAGTTTTTCGAGGAGCTCTTCCAGGCGGGCGTTCAGCTGCCGCTCGGTCCGGTCCCGATTAAAGTTGAGCGGGATATTGGCAGGCGACGGCATACGCCAGTATACCAAAAGGGTCAGTTAAGGCGGTTTCTTAGCGCTTTCGCGCAAAGGAGCAATCTTGGATTAAAGCGTGAGGTTTGCTCGCTCTAGACGACGGGAGGGGGCCGCTTTGCCTTGGGCCATGCGCCTCACCTTGATTCTTTCTGCCACCTCTTGTGCTGCTGCGTGATGGAGACATAACACTCGCAGGCGGCCACCTCCAACCCTGGCCGGTCTTCGATCATGACCGCCCCGCGTACGTAAGTAATGAGCCCTGCCTTTTGCAGAAAACCCAAGGCGACGGTTACGCTCGCCCGGCGCATTCCGAGCATGTGCGCCAGAAATTCCTGGGTGAGCAGGACCTGGTTGCCGCCTAGCCGGTCCTGGCTCATCAACAACCATCTCGCCAATCGTTGGTTGGCGTTATGTAGCCGGTTGCATGCCGCGATTTGTGCGGACTGCACCGCGACCTCCTGCCCAAATTGCTCCAAACTCATCCGCAGAGATGGACAATGGGCCAGGGCGACGATCATGTCCCCGGCTCTTATCCGGAACGCGCTTCCTGCAACCTGGACGATCACCCGGCTAGCGCTGCTCTTGAGTCCAGCTACCAACGGCAAACCTACAAAGCCTTCCGCCCCAGTCAGCCCGACTTCCACGATTTTGCCGTTCGTCAGGACCGTGAGGATGGACGCCAGCCCGCTGCGCATGAAGTAGCAATAAGCGATCGGCTTGGCGGCCTCGTTCAAGATCGAATGCAGCGGCAGTGACACCAGCGCCAATTTTGGGAAGATGGTTTTGAATTCCTTGCGGGGCAATCTTCGCAGAATTCCGTTATTGAGCGCAGCTCTTCTGGTCACCTGGCTCCTTGACGAAATTCATAGCGATTCGAACGAAGGGCCGGCTCGGACTGGGCGGAAGAAGGACCGAGCCGACTCTCCTACACTACGCTATTTTAACGTTCGCAGCTAGTCCTGCACGTTAACCACCTCGTCCGCCCGTAGCGAGTTGCGCCGAATCGTACGCTAGCGTACAGTTCTCTCTGGAAAAGAGACTCGCTATGCTCCGGAAACCACCTTCCTCCGGCAGACCTCCTTGGGCAAAAGCCGTCCGAACCTTGCGCGTGCACCTCAAACTTAATCAGGAAGAGTTTGGTTCCAGGCTCGGCTTTTCCGCGATGGCCGTTTCACGCTGGGAACGCGGCGCTCAGGAGCCACCCTCTCACGCATACATCGGACTTGGAAATCTTGCCCACGACTCTTCCTGCTGGTATTTCTGGGAACGCGCCGGCCTCCGTAGCGAACATGTGATGCGCGTATTGCCTACCCTGGAACGGAACATCAGATTTTCCAAATTACAGAATTTTGAAATTGTGAGCGCCGGGGTAGGTCCAAAGCGCCAAAGAGACAAAGTCCAGCTTGTCGCCCTTCCGGTATTAAAGGTAGTGGCCGCTTCGCCGGGCGAGAAAGGGGACGACCTGCATCTGCTCAGCGAAGCGCCGATTGAAAATATGCTGGCAGCGCCGAAGGACTGGTGCCCCAATCCCGCCTACACGAGCTGCTTGCGAGTGCGCGGCAATTCCATGGCCCCGATGATCCAGGACGGATTTGTGGTTGCCGTTGACTCTTCGCAAATCGACATGAACAGCCTGGACGGGAAAATTGTAATTGCCTGGCACAAAGACGTGGGATTAACCATTTCGCGCTTACGGCTCTACGACCACACGGCGGTTCTCGTTCCCGAGAATTCAGAATACGGGGCCGTCACTATCAGCGCCAAACAGCCGTGGAAGATCGTAGCCACCGTGCTGTGGTGGGTCGGCAAAGCCCCATGAACATCCCCCGCGAAATGTCCGGCGGTAGGACCTCTAGTTTCCACTGGCGAAATTCACTTCGGGCAATCCCCCGCTCAAAACGAATCACGCAGCGGCAACTCCGGATGTCGCCGGTTCCATTCCGCTCGCGCCTCGGCCAGTTGCGCCATCAGGGCAGTCAGACGGGAATCGTTTGGATTCGCCTCGTTGGAGCAGCGGAATTTTGCACGCATGCCGAACCGCAAGAGTTCCGCACTGGACATCCGGTGAATGGAGAGGGGCATGGGGCCGCCTTCACCGGGATGCGTCTCGTTTTCACCAGCCATGGTTTCTGAGCTGTCCACCAGTTCCATTGTGAATTTTTCTCCCTCCAGGGTGATTACCAATGTCCGCTAGCCGCTTTCGTTAGATGATTCTACAATTACTACTTGTGTAAAGGCAAGAGAAAGCTAATGCTGCGGGTTGTGGTTCGGCTATCCGGAAACTGGCCAGCTTCGGGAGTAAGAAGCAGTTGGGGCGAAAAAAAGCCCCGGCTTTTCAGCCGGGGCTTCGAGACCCTCAGTGAGGCGTATCGCGTCAGGACGCCGGCTTTTGTTCCGGCTGCTCGGCGCGCTTCTGCTTGATTTCCTTCACCTTGTCGAGCAGGTCGTCGGCCTGTTTGGTGAGCGCATCCCGCTCCGCGGTCGATTCGACCATGTCTGCCTTGCGGCGATAGAGCAGGTTCAGATAAGTCATGGCGTCGTCATACTCGGGGTTTATTTCGATGGCCTTCTTCAGGCTGGCGATGCCGTCATCCACCAGGGCGCCGAACTTCTGCGTATAGGCAGCGCGAACGTCCGGAGGCAGGGGGTCGGTGTCCTTCACCTGCTTGTTGATGTGCGCTTTGTTGTAGTCCTGGCGCATTTCGGTGTTGCCACGGTAGGCAATCGCCCAGTCAATCACGCCGATGGAGTAATACGGCGAGGGATCCTGCGGCTTCAGCGCAATATGCCGCTGGTGAAATGACTTCGACTCTTCGAATTTCTTTTCGTCAAACGGCTGCCCGGCCATCTGGTAAAGAATGGAAGCGAGTCCGTCGATGGCGTTCAAATTGTTCGGATCCTTTTCGAGCACGAGCTTGTACTCGGCGATGGCCTCATCGCCGTGGCGCTTGTTCTCCTCCGACGGCGCGCCAGGAATGTACTGGCTGGCATACGCCGTGGCCAGATACAAGCGGGCGTTCATGAGATCTGGATCAAGTTCCTTCGCTTCCTTGAAAAATTCGACCGCCTTGTCAAATTGCGCTTCCTTGAACGCCGCAACACCCTTGTTCAAGAGGTCGCGCGCGCGCAATTTGTTGCAGCCCGAAACGCCGGCCGTCAGGATCAACAACGCCACCACGGCAAACGCCTGGCTGGCTGTGCGAGAAAACCGCGAGTAGGTTTCCCGTGACACTATTGCATCAGTCATTGAAGCAACCATCCCTGATAAGCGCGGCCGGCTTTCCCGCCGCAGCTAGGATTCACATCCGCCCACTTGGGCCATTCCATCACGTTCAGCGGTTTTT
>DATMMG010000198.1:0-14368 GCA_035569815.1 Candidatus Methylomirabilota bacterium | reverse complement strand
AAGAAAATGTCGGCGCGCCGACATTTAAACTATTACGTGAAGGTTAGTATCTGGATATCGTACTGGTATTGCTCCGCCGATTAACAAGGCTGGCAACAAATCTTTGTGCCCAGCCCCTTGCCCGCTCGAAACACGAGGCTTAGCGAAAGATGCGCGCGATGCTTGCCCTGCCGAAATCCTGAGAACGCGACCATTCGAATGTGTTTACCCCGCTACCGCCGAGAAATTGGCCGGTACGCTGGAGAAGATTCTTTCGGAACAGGCCGAACGCGGACAGCGCGCGGCCCTAGAACGCGGCGGCTGCGCGGCGAAAGCGGCGAACGAGCAGCAACGCCGGAATCAGAATAATGACCAGCCATATGAGCAGCGTGGGTCCCGATTCGGCGAAGAAGAGGACGAACCCAAGCAGAGTTTCCGCGGCACCTTTATAGCCGGCCACCACTGAGTTGTGAATGCGCGTCGAGGCGGACGGAGAGGAGTTGTTGAGCTGGGCTTTGTACTCCTCGGAGATTTGCAGTTCGATGGTGGCGAAATTCACGCGGTGCTCGATCGAATTTTGTTCCGCTTCCATCTGCTCGATTTCTCCGCGGACGCGAGCGATCTCCTGTTCGACGGCGAGGACGTCGGCGATTTTTCCGGCGCGCTGAAGCAGGATAGCTTGCAGGCGCTGTTCGGTTTCGCGGGAATTCTTGAGGCGGGCGACGAGGTCGGCGTGCTGTTGGGTGACTTCTTCGCCGGATTGCGATTCGGTTTCCACATGGCCGAGGGACTTGAGTTCGGCGAGCGTGGCGGTGAGTTCGTTTGCGGGAACGCGCAGCGAAGCGGTGATGGAGCGCTGCGCGTTTTCGGAGGTGCTGGCATTGAGCTGTGCGGTGTGGCCGTGATGACGCACAAGGATGGAATCGAGAGACAAGCGGGAGGCCGCAAAATCCTTCACCATTATCGAAAGGGAGGCGGTGCGAGCGATCATGGCGTCGATTACAGACGAGTTTGTGGTGTGATCTCCAAGCCCATGAAGAAGTCCGTTTGAATCCGCCGCAATCCCCGGCGAATTCAATGTAACGACTTGTTTGCTGAGCGCTCTGGATTGTTGGTCAGTGATCGGCTGGCCGCTGCCTCCTATCGCGCCTGGATAGCCGGCAACTCCACCTACTTCGCTTATGGTATGAGAGGCAGCGTAATGCGCAAGTCGCGGAGACTGCCCGGCGTGCGAGGTCAGGATTAGAGCGGCGATCGTCACGAGCGAAAGGGCGAGAAGGGGTTTCCAACCGAACCCTGAGCGAGTTTCCAAAATCCACCTAGGTAAGAAATTTTTCAAGTGGGAACCGTGCTGTTCCGCAGATTGCCGAATTGCGGCTTCCGCGTGCGCGGGCAGCAGCTCCACGTTCCAGGATGCCAGGCGGTTCTGCGTCTCACCGAGTTGCGCGGCGAGGTTGGAGCAGTCGGCGCACTGCTTCAAGTGATCAGAGACGGAATGCGCCTGAGCAGTGGGGAGTTCACCATCGAGAAATGCCATGAGTTCTTCGGGTGCGACGGGATGTGCAGCGGTGCTCATACCTGTCCCTCGGATTCGGTGAGAGTTGCAGCTACGGGGTTTGGCGCGGAGCCCAGGAGGATGTTGCGCAGGGCAACGCGTGCGCGGAAAAGACGCGAGCGAACAGTGTTCACGGGCAAATGCAATAGATCGGCGATTTCGGAATAGCTGAGCTGCTCGAATTCGCGGAGCAGCAGGATTTCGCGTTCGGTGGATTCCAGCTTGGCGAGTGCTTCTCGGATTGCGAGATTGGCATCGGGTGAATCGTGTGTGGCGGGGTCCTGCGATGTGTGCCTGACGCCAATGAACGTGGCGCGAAAAATGGTTTTGCGCCGCTGGGCGCGAAGAATCTTGAAGCCAACGGCATAGAGATAGGTCCGGAACAACGCCCGAGGCTGATAGCGGGAAGCGGAACGCAGCAAAACAAGAAAGGTTTCCTGAGTTAGTTCCTCCGCTTGCGCAGGGTCCGTCAGACGGCGACGGAAGAATCCGAATAGCGGCTGCTTGTAGCGCGAGAAGAGTACGGAAAAGGCTTCGGCCGAGCCCTGGGAGAAGGCGAGCATCAAGTGCTCGTCGGAAGGGTGCTCGTGGGAAGGGCTGGGCGCCTCGTTGCTCGTTTGTGGGTTGGCCAGCGAGTCGTTCATGGCGGTGCGTGGTGCCTCCGAGTCTAGAACGAATGGCGGAAGCGCGTCTTGCATAGGTTACCTGCCTGGCTTGCACTACTGGTAATGCGGTGAGAGGTGAAAAAGTTCCCTCGGGTTGGTTGCGATGCGGAGAATTCGCGGCGTGCCGATAGAGATGTTCCACAAGCGAATAGGATCGAATGGGACTTCTGGTACTCGCCGGGGCAAAATTGCAAAAAAAAGTCTCAAGTCGCGCGACTTTTCCAAACAACCGGGGTTGTGGCGCGCAAGGCCGGGGAGGACCTCCTCACAAGCGCAGATTGGGTGCGCAGGGGTGTCCCCACCGGTAACCACGGCTCTCTCGCCAGGCCGTTGCGGAAATTCACAATCTGGAGGAAGTCATGAAACGACTCATCATTTCTTTGGTGAGTGCGCTAGCACTACTCGTGTTCGCACTTGGGGTCCACGCACAGGACCTGCTGGTGCCCGCGGGGACACTGCTGCAGTGCACTATGGAAGAACCGAACTTCTCGTCGGCGACGGCGTCGGTGGGCGATCCGGTGTTGTGCCATTTGAAAAGCTTTCAGGAGTTCGGGCACACCGTGTTTCCGCGGGGAAGCATGCTCGCCGGACATCTGGAAGATGAAAAAGATCCGGGCCACTTCGTCGGGAAAGGCTACCTGAAGCTTACGTTTGATCGCGTGATCGTGCCGACGGGGGATATTCCCTTGCCAGCGAAAGTGATTCAGGCGAAAGGCTACAAGGTAGACAAGCAGGGAGACATCAAAGGCAAAGGGCACCCCAAGCGCGACGTCGTCGAGTGGATGATTCCGCCGCTGTGGCCCTGGAAAGTGGTGTCCCTGCCGGCGCGCGGGCCACGGCCGACCCTGAAGGGGGAAGAACCGATGCAACTGCGCTTGATGGACGACATCGTGGTGCCGCGAAATATGGCGGCCGCCATAACGGTGCCGCACAACATGCCGGCCTCTCTCGTGGTGCCGCACAACGTATCGGCCGTCGCCAGCCATCCGGACCGGCCGCCTTACGCATCCTCCAACATTCCCAAGCCCAACCTGAATTCCCCGGCACCTGAGCTCGGCACAGTCCAGCAATCTGGCTTGACGCAGATGCCCGCCGGAGTCGCGAATGAAAACATCACTCCCGTGACGATGACGGTGGGCGGAGCCGCGCCTGCCGCTGAGTCTCCGGCGGCACGGGTAACCACGCTGGTACTGAAGTCGAACCAGGTGCTTGAAGTTTCCAAGTACCGGATTGACAGTGGCGTGGTGACCTACCACGGATTGGACGGCTCGGTTGGAGCCGTGGACACAGACCAGATTGATTGGCGCATGACCACGCAGATGACCGCGGCTGTGCGCTCCGTGGATCTGCCCATGGTGGCCCGGCAGACGAACTAGGCCTAAGAATCGAAGGAAAACGGATTGGCCGGATGCGGGCAAAGCCGCACGAGCGTGGACGTGTGTGTGTTTAGCCGCATAAAACCAAGCCAAATACTGCTGTTGATTTCGACATGTAAGAATTTCGGCACGCCACTGACAGCGTACGGTTATTAGCCAGTTCAACACACCCCTCTCTCTGGAATCTTGCAGACGCAATAAGCCAAAAGCAAACTACCGATACAGGTTTAGTACTCCTATACCTGCCGGAGACTTGATTCAGAGTTTGTGCCTCGGTTGTTGGGGTGGGCCGCAGGCGCAGAGTCAGACCAACGCCGTAAATCGAACCACCGAACGGGAATCGGGATTTTTGCTGAAAATGAGATCCGCGTGGGATCACGCATCCTGAGCGGCGAGACAGAAGACGAGGATGAATACGATGGCTAGGACAAAATTAGCATTTGCTCTGCTCGGGATTGCGGCACTTCTCATCAGCGGCTGCAGCGGTATTAAAGGCGGAAACACCACCGGCGGCACGGGCGGAGGGACCGGCGGAGGCACAGGCGGCGGCACGGGCGGTGGCACGGGCGGCGGCACTGGCGGCTCCACTGGGCCGTTCACCATCGGCGGAAACGTGATCGGTCTAAAGGGCACCGGCCTGATTCTTGAGGATAACGGCGATCCCACGACCGACACGCCTGTTACCGGGACGGGAACCGTGGCCTTCACCTTCAAGAGCACGGTGACCCTCAATTACAAAGTTAGCGTCAAGGCGCAACCGTCGAGTCCAACGCAAAATTGCAGCGTGACCAACGGCTCTGGCGTGGCAACTGCCAATGTTACGAGTGTGCAGGTTACTTGCGTTCCTGTGTTTACGGTGGGCGGGAGCGTTTCTGGATTGGGTGGCCCCGGCCTGGTCTTGCAAGACAATGGCGGCGATGATCTGCCGGTCACCAATTCCAGCAACAACGTGAGTTTTACGTTTGCGACGCCGCTGGCGAGCGGCGCGACGTATGCCGTCACCATCAAGACGCAGCCCACAAACCCCCCGCAGACTTGCGTGGTCGTCAACGGCAGCGGAACCGTGAGCAGTGCTGTGAACACGGTCCAGATCATATGTCCAGGACCGACCTTTACGATCGGGGGCACAGTAATCGGATTGGTCAACGGTGCGGGCGACACCTTGGAACTTCTGAACAACGGCGGCGACAACACTTTTGTCACCGGCAACAATACGACGTTCACATTCCCGACGCAGGTGACCACCAACGGCGCTTATAACGTTGGGATATTTGTGGATCCCACCAGTCAGCCTCAGCCGTGCGACGTTTTCTTCTACACGGGAATCGCCACCTCCAACATCTCGAGCGTGCTGGTCGATTGCCAGCACAACGACTGGACGTGGAGATCCGGCCCCAATACGGCCGCCCAACTCGGCAAAGCGGTGCTTCCGCCGCCGAATCCGGATACAAATACCCCAGGAGGGCGTGATTACGCGGCCGCCTGGACGGACAGCATTGGAAGACACTGGATCTTCGGAGGATTTGGCCTGGAACTTACAGGCAAGACGCCGCCAGATCTGCCCGGACTGATGAACGATCTCTGGGTGTTTAATGAGGGAACAGGCGGTTGGCTGCCTGCCAATGCTCCGATCACCGAGACTTCCGCTGGTATAGTGATCAAATCGCCCCCCCAAGCTCCAACCCCCTGCGCGCTGTGCACAAGCACTGGGGATCTAACAGAATTTCAGACGGTCGACGTTCCGAGCACAACGGGTGGCACGCCAGGCACAGGCCCCGGTGGACGCTGGGGAAGCGTGACGTGGAGCGATACCACGGGAAATCTCTGGCTGTTTGGAGGGCAAGGGATAACCACGAACAACGTCAGCGGTGCCAGCATCGGACTGCTGAACGATATCTGGGAATGGACCCCGGGAGTATTGGATGCATCGGACCCCAGTCTGAAATATATCGGATCCTACATTCAGCAGGGGACTTGGACGCCCGTGGCGAACGTGGCGACGGCCAACAATAAGGGCACGTACGGCGCCGTTGGTGCCGCTGGATTCCCTGGAGGACGCTGGGGTGCCGGATTCACGACTGACGCTACCGGCAACGTCTGGATGTTCGGCGGCCAGGGTATCGACTCCGCCGGCAACCTAGGACTGCTGAACGACCTGTGGAAGTACAATATTACCAGCCAGACGTGGACGTGGATGGGCCCGACGAACTCGAACCTGGGCCAAAACAATGGTGTTTATGGCACCTTGGGAACAGCGCTAGCGGCCAACGCTGCGGGACCCGGCGGGCGACAAACCCCCGTGGTTTGGGCGGACAATCTTGGCAGTATCTGGGTCTTCGGTGGATTAGGCCTGGACTCCGCCGGAACCCGCAATCCCGGACCATTGAACGGCCTCACGGCCGGCACGGTAACCGCTGAGGGAGCGCTGTTGAACGACCTCTGGAAGTTCAACATCGCCACCGGCACATGGACTTGGGTCTCCGGTGGAGGCTCTGCTGGCCTGGCTAACCAAAACGGCATCTATGGAACACAGCTTACAGGGGCCTCCGGAAACGTCCCCGGTTCGCGGTGGAGCGGAGTTGGCTGGTCCGACAGCGTGGGCAACATATGGATATTCGGCGGGTGGGGCTACGGCTCAACACTGGCGCAAAGCACCGGATTCCTGAACGATGTTTGGGAATACGTGCCGGCTCTCAACCAATGGGTCTGGTGGAAGGGCTCCAGCAACGTCAACCAGAACGGCTCGTATAAAACACCGCTCGATCCGAACAACTATAACGTGCCGTATACCAACAACACGCCTGGCGGACGCCGCGGCATGGCCTTCTGGCCGCAGGACTCCTTTGATTACATCTGGATATTCGGCGGACAGGGATTTGATTCCAGTTCGACGACCAACTTCTATCTCAACGACTTCTGGACGTACCTGGGTTATCCCAAGTATCCGAACCAGTAAAGAACCGGGTCTGAAAAGCGATAACGTCAGGCCATAAAATCAAAGGACAGCCGGAAGCATGAGAATGTTTCCGGCTGCCTTCTTTTGCGGACACGTCGGATTTTGCCGGCAGCCGGGACATTCGCCACACGAACCAGATTTGCCCCTGTTAACTTGTCGCTGGCAGGGCCATTGGCCGTGGCCAGGCGAAAAACGGGCATCATGTATAATTGAAGCTAGGGGAAATCAAAGGAAAATGAGCCTGGTACGGCAAAAAGGGAAAGCGTCGCCGGCAACGCGGCGCAGGCGAAGACTGCGGTTTTACCGCACGCGGCTGCGCGAGCTGAAGATGATTGCGAAGGCGCTGGTGTCCACGAAGCACCCGGTGCTTGTGCACATCATCCCGATGCGGCGCTGCAACCTGGACTGCGGGTATTGCAACGAATTTGACGACGTATCGAAGCCGGTGCCGCTGGAGGATATGAAACGGCGGCTGGACATCCTTGCCGGCATGGGAACGTCCGTAATTACGATCAGCGGCGGCGAGCCGCTGATGCACCCGGATCTCGACGAGATCATCCGGCACATTCGCAACCGCGGGATGATCGCCGGGCTGATCACCAACGGGTTTTTCCTGAACAAGGAGCGCATCGAGCGGCTGAACGACGCCGGGCTCGAGCACCTGCAGATCAGCATTGATAACGCCACGCCGGACGAGGTTTCTAAGAAAAGCCTGAAGACGCTGGACGGGCGGCTGGAAATGCTCTCCGAATGGGCGGAATTCCAGGTGAACATCAATTCGGTGCTGGGCAGCGGCGTGAAGAATTCCGAAGACGCTCTTACGATCGCCCATCGTGCGCTGGAGTTGGGATTTACCAGCACGGTGGGAATCATCCACGACCATGACGGGCAGTTGAAGCCCCTGGTCGACCGAGATCAGGAGATTTTTGAAGAGATTATGACCCTGGGGAAGCGCTCGTACTCGCGCTTCAACCAGTTCCAGCACAACGTGGCCAGGGGCCGCGAGCACGACTGGAAGTGCCGGGCAGGCTCGCGCTACCTCTATATTTGCGAGGATGGCCTGGTGCACTGGTGCTCGCAGCAGCGCGGGTATCCGGGGATACCGCTGACGAATTACACGTCGGAGATGCGCCACCGGGAATATTCCACGCATAAAGGGTGCGCACCGCGCTGCACGGTAAGCTGCGTCCAACAGGTGGGGATTCTGGACAACTGGCGCTCGCCGCAGACCCTGCAACCGACGCCGATGGCGGTGCCCGCGAAGAGCGATCTGGTGCAGATCGGGAAGTAAGAAGAAATTTGCACCACAGGGGATTCTGAGTACACAGAGACGGAACCAGCGAGAATTTGCACCGGGCGCTCCTAAAAGTGGGGCGCTCATTTTTTTTGGAGTTGCTGGCTGCGAACACTTTGCCGCAGCACCGGTTGACGATAGGTAATGTCTTTTCAAAAATATGGGTATGCCACAGGGTGCGATTGAGATTGAAAATCTTTCGAAGGAATACCCCTTCGGGTTCCTTCACCTGAAACGGAAAAAGTCGCTCGAAGACCTGACCATGCGAGTCGAGGATGGCGAAGTGTTCGGCTTCCTCGGCCCGAACGGGGCGGGGAAATCCACGACCATCAAGCTGCTGATGAGGCTGATCTTTCCGAGCGCGGGAACTGCGCGGATCCTGGGGAAATCCATCGAGGACGTCTCGATGCACAACTCCATCGGTTATTTGCCCGAACAGCCTTACTTCTACGACTACCTTACCGCGCAAGAGGTGCTGGATTACTTCGCGAGATTTCACGGCTTGACAGCGGGCGATCGGGCCGCGCGCGTGCAGGCAATGCTGAAAAAAGTGGGGCTCGACACCGCGAAAAAAATTCAATTGCGGAAATATTCCAAGGGCATGCTGCAGCGTGTGGGGCTGGCGCAGGCGATTCTTCACGACCCGCAGGTGGTGGTGCTGGACGAGCCGATGTCGGGGCTGGACCCGCTGGGGCGGCGCGAGGTGCGCGACATCATCCTGGAGCTGAAGCGCGAGGGGCGCACGGTTCTTTTTTCCACGCACGTGCTATCCGATGCGGAAATGCTCTGCGACCGGGTCGGCGTGATTGTGGGAGGAAGGCTTCGCGGCACCGGCGCGCCGGCTGAACTGGTGGACGTGAAGGCGCAAGGAATGGAAATCCTGTTTGAACTTTCCGGGGCGGCGGGAAATCTGCCGCTTCTGGCCCAGGCCACGCGAACCGGCGAACGGTACCGGGTACAATTGCCGGAAACGGAACTGTATGCGGCGCTCGATGCGCTGAAGGCCGCGGGCGCGCGGATTATGTCCGTCGCGCAAATCAAGCCCACGCTGGAGGAATATTTCATGCACCTGGTGGAAGCCGACCGGGCGCAGGCAAGCGCCGTCGAGGTGAGTGGGAAATGAGAAACATTCAAACGGTGGCGGCGAACACCTTCCGGGAGGCGGTGCGCGACCGGGTGCTCTACAACCTGGTCTTCTTCGCGCTGTTGATGATGGGCGCGGCGATTTTGGTGGGCCAAATCTCCATAGGGATCGAGCAGGACATGATTGTGAGCCTGGGGCTCACGGCGATTTCCGCCGTCGGCATCCTCATTGCCGTGTTCCTTGGAGTGGCGCTGGTGTCCAAGGAGATGGACAAGCGCACGCTGTACGCCCTCTTGGCCAAGCCTGTAAGGCGCTGGGAATTTCTTCTCGGTAAGTTCCTGGGCCTGGTGATGACACTGACAGTCAATACTGCGGCCATGGCGGCGGGTTTATATCTGGCGCTATGGACGGTGAAACACCCCCTGCTCAAGAGCGATGCTTATATCCTCGTCGCCGTGTACCTGATTCTGTTAAAACTGGCGTTAATCGTAGCCCTCGCGCTGCTTTTTTCCTGCTTCACGACGCCGTTTCTGGCCATTTTATTCAGCGCCGGAATCTATGTGGCGGGATTATTCGCCGCCGACTTGCGAACCGTTCATGGCGTGGACCTCGATCCAGGAACGCTGCGGCTGATGCGCGGTATTTCCTACCTGTTGCCGAATTTCCAGAATTTCAACGTGATGGGCGCGGTGGTCCACGGCCGCGGAGTTCCGGGCGTTTTCATCTGGCAGGCCACACTGTACGCCCTCCTGTACATCGCGATTGTGTTGACGGGAGCCGCCGTTGTATTTTCACGGCGCAACCTGAAATGAACCGGCGAGCGAGTTACGGCCTGTTTGTGGGAATCGCGATCCTGGCCGGCTTTGCTTGTGTATGGCGGTTGCAGGCGAGCGTGGATGCCGAACGAACGGAGCTGCGGCTGGAAGCCGACGAACTTGCGCTGCGTTCGCCGGCGGTGATGAAAAAATTGAGCCTCGAATACACTCCGCTGATGGGGGCGATCTATTGGACGCGTGCGGTGCAGTATTTCGGAGAAAAACACCAGGCGAGCAACCAGAATCTGGATGAACTCTGGCCGCTGCTGGATATTGCGACCACGCTGGACCCCAACCTTCTTGTCGCATATCGTTTTGGCGCCACGTTTTTGAGCGACGCTCCGCCGCGCGGCGCGGGCGAGCCGGAAAAGGCAGTGGAGCTTCTGGAGCGGGGCATAAAAGCCAACCCCGACTACTGGAGGCTTTACCAGGATCTTGGCAACGTTTATTACTTCGATGAGAAAAATTACCTCAAGGCTTCGCAGGCGTTTGAAGAGGGAAGCCGAAATCCTGCTGCCATGCCTTGGATGAAGATTATGGCTGCAAGAATAGCGGCGGAGGGGGAATCCCTGGAGACTTCCTACGCCTTATGGCTGGACATCTACCAGACAGCCACTGACAGGGATATTCGCAAGAACGCCGATGAGCACCTGCGGCTGGTGCAGGCCGAAATGGATATTCGAGAGATCGACAAGGCCGCTGACGTCTATGAACAAAGAACAAAGCATCGCGCAATACGCATCAGCGAATTGGCGCAGGCGGGTTTGCTGACGGGTCAACCTCTGGATCCTGGAGGTTTCCCTTACATCTTGGGGGAGCAGGGCAAAGCGGAGCCAAATCCGAAGAGCCCGCTGAGAGAAGAATGGCTGAAGGAAAAGAAGTAACGAAGCAACGAGAAACCTGCGTCACTCCGGGATGCAAAGCAGCGTCATGTGCGGGTCGATCAGGAGCTTGTGGGGTTGGGCGGCGGTTGTGAACGTAAAGGATGTTTCGTCGCCGCTGGCTACAACCGTGCCCAGAAATGCGGTGCGGCCAGGGCCAAACGAGGCGTAAATGGGGATGGGCGCGATGAAAGAGCGAGGCACCCCCTCCTGCATCAGCTTGCCCCGAACCTGAAACCCTTTGTCGCTGCCGTGTGATGTGAACTGAATTTTATAGTGCGGGATGCCGGTTCCGCGCACGTATTCGTCGAAAAACCATTCCATCGAGCGCCCGCCCTCCAGATCCATTCGTGGAGTCATGACGGCCTCCACTTCACGTTGCAGGTCGGCGGTGGTCAGGGCGGTCCTTGCGTATTTCGAAACCAGAGTGTGCAAAAGGGCGATAAAGCGCGCGTCCGAATCTTTTCCGCTGGAGCCACCCGGCTGCCGAAGCATCTCGCGCAGCATGTGCATGATCCACGTTCCCTTCGCGTAAACCACAACATTGTAGGCATCGGGAGAGCGCGAAGAAATCATGCGTCTGCCGATACTGACCGGACCTATTTCCGCGGGGGTGCGATCTTCACCTTCCGCCTTTGTGGTCAGGCGTTTTCGATAGCGGGCCAGCCAGGTGTTGAGCGGGTGATCCTGATTCTTCTGCGAATCCGCGAATTGCAGCGCAAGATATTCCGAAATCGCTTCATCGATCCATTGATCGCGGTACGAGGACCAGCCGACGACATTGCCCCACCATTGATGGGCCACTTCGTGGAATGGCACCACATTGGAGAAGAAGGCGCGGCCCGTGGTGCTCAGCCCGGCCCGGGTTTGCGCTTCGTCCGGCAGGAACGAAAACGTGGAGAGATACAGAAGCCCGGGCCAGCCTTGGCCGAATGCGCCCGGGATCTGCGAAACGCCGAGATTCCGGAAAGGAAAGGGGCCGGAGTAGAGTTCATAGAAATGTATCGAGGAGTCAATTTCGCGAGCAAGTTGCTTGAGCAACGCGGATGGGCTGGGAGGCGGCACCGGCACATCGGTATCCAACGGGTGTTGCAAGATGCTGTTGTGGCGGGGAGGGTCTCCCGACGGCGGGACTGCCGACAGGCGAGCCCTTAAGATTTCCTCGAGTTGCTTGTTGGCATATACGTCGATCGTGCGATTCTCCGAAGGCAGGGAAGTGCTTGCGTATTCGCCCAGGTTAAAACCCGCCTCTGGCACGGGTATTTCGGTTTTCCAGGTGGCCACGCGCGAATCGCCTTCCTCGCGTTCCGTCGATTTATTGCCGGTGGCGACTAGGCGAAGCCGCTTCGGCCAGTGGAACGTCAGGTCGTAGAGCGCAAATTCGGACGAATCGCCGAAGTGGGGATACCAGCTCTCCCTTGCGCCGACAAAAAGAACATTGTTCCCCGCGTCTTCGATGACGTTGCCGTCGTAACGAAAATGAAGGGTGAACGTGCCGCCCGGCGCCGGGCGTTTGGGGAGAAAGACAATCAGCGAGTCCTGGCCGCGGGAATTGATCTCCTGCGGGGTAAGGCCTTCGTTCTGGAAGAAGGGAAGCGCTTCGCCGCCATCGCCGGTGACGGCCGATATTTTCAACGTGCGCGAAAGCTGGACTCCAAGAAACTGCTGCGATCCCGAAGAGGCGCGGAATTCGATGGCTGCGTTCGCCTCCAGCGAATTGTCGGGATGAATCGTGGTGTCGATGCGGTAATGGATGGCGTCGATTCCCATGTGAAATGCAGGGGAATCAGGTAATCGGTAGGAGCTCCACACATCGTAATAGGTGGACTTCCCGACGGTGCGAGGCTGGCCCAGGTTGAAATTGTCCTCTTGCATTCCATCCAGAAGAATGTCGAATGGGCCGGTGAGCACTCCATCGAGTCCCGCGTGGAAAAAGGGCGCCGGTGGATTCGAATATTTTTCGATGAGGATGCGCAGGGAGTGGGAAGGATTCAGGCGATCCAGGTTTACACCCCAGAGAGACGCGAACTGTTCGTCCACGGCGGGCGTCAGGCCCGCTCGCTGCAGTTCGCGCAGGAGATCCTGGTCCGTGCCGTCGGTGAAACGCACGTAGGCGGAGAGAAACTGCTGGTCGAGGACGGGGGCTCCTAGGAATCGCGCGACCTGTTGCCGTTCGACGGGATCGCGCGGCAACGCTACGACGTGGCCCACGCCCGAAAAAACGAAGCCGGTGGTGCGGCCTTCGAAGGACTGGAGGAAGGCGATCTTACCGTTCTGAAAGGCGAGGACGGTATCGGCCTTGCGAAGCTCTACGCGGTCTTTGGCGGATACCGTGTAGACGTGTTGCGAATCGATGGCCAGGGCGTTGAGGGAGGTGAGAAGTTCGCGCGGGGAAGAATCCGCTGCACCGCACAGTGAAGGAAACAGAAACCCGAAAACCACCAGGAGGAGACGAGGCCGCATGAAACGAGTGTAGACACATTCGGCATGCGGGAACAAGGCGGACGACGAACCTTTCCGCGGAGAGCTAAAATGGATGGATGCCCCCGAGAATCGGCCACCTTCCGAAAATTCTGCTCACGCTTGTATGGGTGTTGGCACTCTCTGGTGTGGCGCTTGCAGACAAGATTGTTCTCAAGAACGGCCGGAAAATCGTCGCGTACAACGTGGTGGAAGACGGCGACAAAGTCCGCTATGAGACCTCCGCGGGCGAGATGGCTTTGCCGAAATCGATCGTGGACCATATTGAGAGGGGCGGGTTGACGCCGATGATGGGTTCGCCGGCGGCTGCGGCGGCCAGCCTGAACCTGGAGCCACCCGAAACTCCTGCAAACGCGGGAGAGTCTGAAATCGACAAGAGCGCGGTGCACGACGGCGCGGTGGACCGCAACTACATCAATCGTGTCGAGAGCGGCGCCACTGCAGGCACCGAGCAGGCGAATCAGGCGGCGCGCGCGCATCATGCGGCCGCGGAATTTGAAATGGCCAAGGGCGACCTGGAGCACGCGCTGGCGGACGCGCGCGCCGCGGTGTTCTACGAACCGGAAGACCCGGCCATGCTGCTGGATCTGGCATATGTATATTTGCGCCGCAGCGAGTTCAAGCAGTCGCTCGAATACCTGGAGCGGGCGAAGCGCTATGCGCCGAAGAACGCGGACGTTTACAAACTGGAAGGGTGGACGTATTACGGACTGAACCGCCCGGACCAGGCCGTAACGGAGTGGAGGAAATCGCTCGCCTTGCGGCCGGACTCGGATGTGCAGGCGGCGCTGGACAAGGCGCTTCGCGACAAAACCGAGGAAGAAAATTACCGGGAGAACGAAAGCGCGCATTTCCAGTTGAAGTACAACGGCGCGGCGGAGCCGGCGCTGGCGCGCGAAGTGCTCCACACGCTGGAAGGGCATTACCAGCAGATCGAATCGGAATTGAATTTTTCGCCGCCGGATCCGATTGGCGTTGTTTTGTACACGTCGGAAGGATTCGCGGATATCACGCGGGCGCCGGGCTGGGTGGGCGCGCTAAATGATGGAAGAATCCGCGTGCCGGTGCAGGGGTTGACTGGCGTGGATTCGGAGCTATCGCGGGTTTTGCGGCACGAACTGACGCACAGTTTTATCCAGCAGAAAACGCACGGGCGAGCGCCGACGTGGATTCAGGAAGGCGTGGCGCAATGGATGGAAGGAAAACGCAGCGACGAAAGCGCCGCCGTGCTGGTGCAGGTGTATGATGCCGGGCAAGCCGCGCCGCTCGGGCAGTTGGAAGG
>DATMMG010000197.1:0-13441 GCA_035569815.1 Candidatus Methylomirabilota bacterium | reverse complement strand
CCATCCAGTACAAGCCACGGAAGGCTTGCATTGAGTTGAAATCTCTGAAAATGTACCTCTTGGCCTATCGCAACCTGGGCATATTCTACGAAAACGCGGTAAACAAGATGCTGCACGACATCGTGGAAGCAACGAAACCGGAATGGTGCTTGGTGAAGGGCGAATTCACGCCGCGCGGCGGACTGAACACGTCCATATTCGCGCGTTGGCCGGAGCACCGGGACGCCACAAGAAGTAAGAGAGTAGGCAAGTCCAAATCTAGATGAAGGACATTAGACTTACGGGGATTCTCGTTGGATAATCCCTTGGAGCGAGTTTCGCGCCAATTGAAAATATTTGAGGAGGAAGAATGAGTATTTCTCCAAATGTTCCGAGCCCGCAGGAGTCTTACAACTACGAGGGCGGGGGGGGAACACCAAGGTGGATCACCATCCTGTTCGCCGTGGTGATTGCCGGAGTAGGGGCGATGGCCTATGCGGGTTATTCCGCCCAATCGCACCTGCAGCAGGAGGTCACCAAGGCCCAGGATCAGAATAAAATCCTGACCGCGCAACTCGACGCAGCCAATTCGCGCCTGGCGGAGTTGAAAGGGCGGATGGACGTTACGTCGCAAAAAATTGGGATGACCCAGGCGGAACTCGCTGACGCCCGCAGCCGGGCGGAGGCGATTCGCAAGCAACAGACCGCTTCCGATGCCAAGCTGACCGCGGAGCTCGCGCAAGCGCAGAAGGAAAGCGCGGCACAAATCGGGGCGGTGGCCACGGACGTCAGTGGCGCAAAGAAAGACATTGAATCCACACGTACAGACCTGGAAGCCACCAAGTCCAGGCTGGATCGTGCCAACGGCGACATGGGCGTGATGAGCGGATTGATTGCCCACAATCATGACGACCTGGAGGAATTGAAGCGCCGGGGCGACCGGAACTACTACGAATTTACGGTGACTAAAGCCAAGACGCCGCAGCGGGTTGGGCCCGTTCAGATGTCACTGAACAAGACCGACCCGAAGAAATCCAAGTACACCGTGACCGTGCTGGTTGACGACAAAGCAATCGAAAAGAAGGACAAAACCGCGGGCGAACCCGTCCAGTTCTATGTCAAAGGGAGCGCGCGTACGACGCCTTATGAAATCGTGGTGTTTGACGTCGGCAAGAATCAGCTAACCGGGTACCTTTCGACGCCAAAGGATGCCAGCAGCGCCCCTGCTTCCGCTCCCGCGGCTGCGCCTGCCAAACCCTGACAAAGTTTTTCCGGCCGGGCTGGTTGCTTCCCGGCTGAGTTGGGGGCGTAGTTCGATCTCCGAGCCCTGTTCCGTGCACTGAGACCTCATTTCTGGAAACTCAGGCTGGGACAGGGCTTTGGTGTTTCTGGGCGCGGAGCTACGATTCCGAATAGCTCTCAATCCTGTCGCCTGAGGAGTCCCTCCCCATGTGCTTGCGCCGCTTGCCTCTGATGATTCACCTGTTTGCGGTACTCGTTTTCATCATGCCCAAAGGCGCGGCGGCACAGTCTCCCCTTGAGGCGGCACAACTTCCGGCGCGCACCAGTTTCTACGTGGTCTGGCACGGCTCTCCTGTGGGCGACGCGCGCAAGAACAACGCGCTGATGAGCCTGTGGGACGACCCCGACCTGGCGCCGGCCCGAGCGGCCATGGTCGACGCGATCGTGAGCGACGCCAACAAGCAAAAGGACAAACCCGGAGTGACGCGCGACGAACTGGCGCAAATCGCGACGCTTCTCGACAATCCGTTCACCATCGGCTATTTGCCCCGCCGCGAGCCGGCTTCCAAATCCGTTACGGCAAAAGCAGCGGCGCCGGCGTGGCACGGAATGTTTTTTGTGTACGACCGGACGGGCAAGGAAGAGTTGCTCTCGAAGACTATTTTACAAATGAGGTCCGGGGAAAAAGAGATTCCCAAGCTCTCCGAAGTGACGGTTGCCGGGGTGAAGGCGCTGAAGATTGAGAAGAAATCCGGCACGACGTATTGGGCGGAAACCGGAAAGTATATGGTGACCGCCGGCGAGGAAAGCATCTTCGAAGAAGTCTTGAACCGGCTGACGGGAAAGGGCGCGGGCGCTTCGCTGGCTGATTCGGAGGCATACCGCGAGGCCCAGCCACTGCTCTCCGGCGGAATGCTGGAGTTCTTTTTGCGCGTGCCGCAGATCAAAGACATGGCCGGAGATTCCAGCGATTCCCCGCCGGAATTGAAAGCGATGTGGAGCAACTTAAAACTGGATTCGCTTCACGTTTTCGCCGGGCATATTTCTTTGGAGGGCGCGCGTACCAGGCTGCAGGGCGGCATTCTGGGCGATACCGCGGAGGGTTCGCTCTTCGATATCTGGGCGGCAGGCCAAAGCCAACCCGGTTCGCTGGCTTATGTAACCCCGGAAACCGTTTACTACAACGAATCTCAAATCAATCTGCTTGGGATCTACAGCATGTTGAAACGCGTCTTGGCTCAGCCGGGATCGAATACGGCCCTTATGGCGAAAACCATGGAAAACGCCGCGCAAACCAGGATTGGCATGCCGTTGCCGGACGCCTTGGCGTTGACGACCGGCGAGTTCGGCACAATGCAAACCAGCCCGGCGCTGGACCCGGACAAAAGAATTTTCTACGCCGGCATCCGCAATAAGCCCGAGACCTTGAAATTGATCCGTACAATCCTGAGCGACCGCCTGACCTCGGAACGCAACGATGGAAACGTGACCTACCTGAAGATCTCGCTCAAGGGAAATCAGGGAACCACCGGCGTGGCACAATGGAATTTTTATCACCTGGCCGTGACGCCAGATCTTCTGCTGGGTGCCAGCAAGAGCGAGACGCTTCGCGGCGCGCTCTCCCAGGGGCGGCCCGCAGGTGCAGATTCCCTTCCTGTGAATCTGCGGGCGGCGCGCGCGCAATTCCCTGAAAAACTGATCGGTTTTTCCTACTACGACCTGCAAAAAGTGGATTGGCCGGCGTTGCAGCAGAATTGGAAAACGCAACGGGCCAAGCTGGCCGCGGATTCCAAGAACCCCGGCGCAATGCAGAAAACGAAGGCATTGGACGACTGGATGAACAATTTGAATCCCGCGGTTTTTCCACGGCATCTGCATTCCATGACGGGGGGTTCGTGGAAGGATGCCGGCGGTGTGCACTTCGACGAGTGGCTGGATTGAAATTCTGATGGCGAGCGCGCCCAGAGTTTCCGCCCCGCTGTTTTCCGCGATTCTCTGGATGCTGATTGGCGCGGCTGCGAATGCCCAGCAAGCGCCAGTTTCCGCAGGCCAGACGATCCGTGTCAACGTGGCAAGAGTGAACGTCGGGGTGGTGGTGACCGATGACAAGGGGAAATTCGTCGAAGGCTTGCGGCGTGACGCTTTCCACGTGTTCGATAACGGGGGCGAGCAACCCATAACCGAATTTGCCCCGATCGAAGAACCCGGGCAGGTGCTCCTGCTTGTGGAGGCCGGCCCGGCCGCCTATTTTCTGCAGGACGCCAACTTGTTTGCGGCCGACGCCATGCTGAAGGGGCTCTCCGCGGGAGACCGCGTGGCCGTCGCGCGATACACCGACGCCCCGCTCGCGCTGCTCGATTTCACCACGGACAAAGAATCGGCGCAGGCGGCGCTTGCCAGCATTCGATTCAACCTGGGATTCGCCGACCTGAATCTTTCGAGCAGCCTGAGCACTGTGTTGGACTGGCTGGACCGAATGCCCGGCAAAAAGACGATTGTCCTGATTTCGACCGGCGTGGACACCTCTCCCCCATCCGCAGCGGCGACGCTGCAGGCGCGGCTGCGGGTGGGCGACGTGCGCATCCTGTGCGTCTCCACAAGCGGGCCGCTGCGCAACGGCAAGCAGGGCGGTAAAGCAAAGATCCAGCAGACGCAGGACGAGTTTGCAGCCGCTGACCGCAGGCTGCAGGCCATCGCGGAACTCACCGGCGGCCGCGCGTATTTTCCGTTGAACGGCAAAGCCTTTCAGGAAACTTACAAAGAGGTGGCCGAAATTGTGCGCCACGAATACAGCCTGGCGTTTGCGCTGCCCGCGGCGGACGGAGCGGTGCATTCAATTGACGTGAAGGTGGAGAGATTCGGCGCAGCGGGAAAATCCGCGCCCGCGCCGTACCGTGTGGATCACCGCAAGGGGTATCAGGCTCCGAAGGAATAAGCCGGAAAAGTGCCGCTAGTCGAACTCCTTCATCATGCGCGCCATCTCGATCAGGCGCCGGTCGACTTTGCCGAACACCGTGTTGTCTTCGAACGAGCCGTCGCCGTTGCGGTGCCCCGCGGCTTGGCCGGTGAGAAGTTCGATTCCCTGCTCAATGCGGGCCACCGGCCAGATGTGAAACTTTCCGCTGCTGACCGCGTCGAGCACGTCCTCGCGAAGCATCAGGTCGTCCACATTGGACGCGGGGATGAGGACACCCTGCGAACCCGTCAGGCCGAGGATGCGGCAGACATCGAAGAAGCCTTCGATTTTTTCGTTTACGCCGCCGATCGCCTGGATGTCACCTTTTTGATTGAGCGATCCAGTGACTGCGATGTCCTGGCGAAGCGGCAACTCGGAGAGCGCGGAGAGCAGCGCGTACACCTCGGTGGAACTTGCGCTGTCGCCGTCGACGCCAGAATAGGACTGTTCGAAACAGATGCTGGCCGCAAGGGAAAGCGGCTTGTCTTTTGCGAAGCAGCTGCGCAAATAACCGGCGATGATGTGCACGCCCTTGTCGTGAAACCTGCCGCTCAGATTCGATTCCCGCTCGATATTGATGAGGCCGGCCTTGCCAAGGGCGGCGCTGGCCGTGATGCGCACGGGCTTGCCGAAGGAATATCCGCCGATTTCGAGCACGCTCAGGCCGTTCACCTGGCCAACGCAGTCGCCCGAGACATCCACGAGCAGCGTTTTTTCCTCAATCATTTCGCGGATGCGGGTTTCCACCAGGTTGTGGCGTTCGATCTTCGAAGCGATGGCGGAACGCACGTGGGCCGCGCGAACCACATTTTCACCCGCGGCCGCCGATGCGTAGTGGGCTTCGCGAGCCAGGTCGGCGATATCCACGAAACGCGCGGTGACTTTGTTACGGCGGCCGGCCCTGCGAACACCGTACTCGAGAATCGCGGCAAAGGCTCCGCGATCGAACGGAAAAAGATTTTCCTTTTCGCTGAGTGCCCGAAGACGGCCGGCGTACTCCTCGATCACACCGTCGGTCATCGGCATCTCTTCGTCGAATTCCACGCGGACCTTGAAGATTTTCTGAAAATCCTCTTCATACTCGTACAAAACTTCATACAGGTCGCGATCGCCGATCAGGATCACCTTCACGTTGATATCCACCGGCTCAGGCTTGAGCGCCGTGGCTGTGAAGGGATAGAACACTTCCAGCGGTTGAATTTCCAGGCGATTGTGATTGAGGGTGCGTTTCAGCGCGCGCCAGACGCCTTGCTCGGATAGCGCCTCTATCGCGTACATGATCAGGAAGCCGCCGTCGGCGCGGAGCAACGAGCCGCCGCGAAGATCCATGAAATCGCTGGACCAGCCGCCGCGCGCGTCGTAGGCGCGCTGAATGGTGCCAAAAAGATTTGCGAAGCTCGGCGTTGTTTCAAAGATGACCGGCGAGTTGTCTTCTGAATTGTGGGCAAGGATAACGTTCACGCCGTACACGCGAAAGGGATCGCGTTCGGGCCCCGGCGCTTTCTGCTGCTGGATTTCCGGCGTTTCCGGCGTTTGCTCTTCTTCCCCCTCGCGTTCTTTGAAGGGGCCAAGATTATCCAGTATGTGATGGCGGACCTCTTCAAGGTATTCAGTTACGCCGGTTCCGGGATATTTTTCCTTTAATTCTTCGATGACGCCGTCGACGAGCACGGAAGCCGCTTCCTGCTCCAGGTAGCTCAGCTCGCTCGCCAGTTCGCGCGAAAGTGTCAGCGTCTTGCGGTATACGACCGTAAACTCCTGGCGGAATTGTTCGTATTTGCGCTCGATCTCCTCGGCAACAACGGTTTCCAATTTACCCTCGTGCACCATCTTGGAAATATCCTCGATGGGCACCATCTGGCCTTCGAGGACCGGAAAGATTTCCGGCAGGGCGACGGCGCCAACCTGCATGTGGCCAAGAGCAAACTGGTCGCGGGCGATGCGGCGGGTGAAGTCGTCCATCAACTCTTTTTCGCGTACGGAAAAGCGCTCGACGATCCGCCCCTTCTGGCGCTGGAATGGTTCGCCTTCGAAGACTTGCGGAATGCGGCGGCGCAGGAAATCGATTCCGGCCTGAACGTCCTTCTTGAACATATTCGCCGAGCCACGCGGCAGGACGAGCAGGCGCGGGCGATCGGGAATCTTGAAATTATTGACGTAGCACCGGTCCATCGAGGGCTTGGTAGCCGGATGAAGCTCTTCGATCATCTGCGCGATGGTGCCGCCTCGGCTGGTGCCGGCGAGGCCGCACACGAAGACGTTGTAGCCCGGCGCGGAGAGTTCCACTCCCATTTTCAGAGCGCGCAGCGCGCGTTCCTGGCCGATAAAACCTTCGCGTTTCTGCGCCTGCGCGGTGGTTTCGAATGGAATGCGAGACAGCTCGCACCGCCAACGCAGTTTCTCCAGCCCAAGTTCTTTCGGCTTGTTCATGGTTATTTCGTTCGTTTTCGCCATTCGTGCGCGTACTCTAGCATACCGCCAAGCCGGATTCCCTCAATTTAGGCCCGGGGGATGGCAGGAAGTTACGCTTTTGCCCCATCAAGTTCATCTCGATGTTCCATATAAACTCGAAACACCCCCAGCGCGGCCGCGATGATAGTCGGGCCGGCAACCAACCCCAGCAGCCCGAACACCTGTAGCCCGCCAAGAATACTGATGAACAACAACAAATCATTCAGACGTGTGCGGTTGCGAAGCAAAAGCGGGCGCACCAGATTATCCGCTAGCCCCGCAACCCCGCCGCAAATGATCACCACTAGGACGGCTTTCCCCCAACTCCCGTTGAGGCCCAGCCAAAGCGCGGCCGGAGCCCAAATGAGCGCCGAGCCGACCACCGGGACAATGGAAAAAAATGCGATCAGGACACCCATAAAGACCGGGGCTGGCAGCCGCGTTAGGGCAAAAGCCGTGCCGCCGAGAACTCCCTGTATAGCCGCAATGAGCAGTGCGACGGCAACACTGGCAAAGATCAGATCCCGCGATTCGGCCAGCATTTCGTCCTGAATATTCTTTTCGAATGGAATCAGGTGGCGGAGGCTCCGTAGAATCGATTCGCCATCGCGGAACATGAAAAACAGCGCGAAGAGGAGAATGAAGAGTTCCACAAAAAAAGAGAAAAGGTTTCTGAGCATCCACCCGAGGCTGCCTGCGAGATACGATGCGACCTTTTCCATCCCTTGCTGAAGCGGTCCCATGAAATCGAGGCCTTGCATGGTTGCCGGCAAGTGATGGCGGATAGTGTCGGCCATGCTCGCCGGCAGCAAGGCGTTTCCACTGCCGATCAGGTCGCGGACGCGCACGGTAATCTCAACCCCTTCACGTCCCGCGAAGAGCAGCACCATCAAGACCGGCACAATCAATACCAAGGTGACGCCTACGGTGGACAAGAGGGCGGCCTTTGTGACCGAGATGCGCTTGCTGAGTTGAAGAAATACCGGGAAGAAGAAGATCGCCAGCACCGCGGACCAGGCAAGGGGGATTAGGAAAGGCTCGGTCACCCGAAAAACCAGGTATCCGAGCAAGAGCAGCGCTCCGTAAGAGAGAACAGTGGTCAAACGGTCACTGGTGGTGGCGTTCCGATTGGCTTCGCTCATCTGCGGTATATAATCCTTCTCAGTCCCGGGAGTCTTGGGAAAGTGCAAAAAACCGCCGGTCGTCAGGTCGCTTGCGCCAGGGGAACTGATTTTATCCATGATGGCACGCTTAATGCCGTTTAACGCAGCGCAAGTGCGTCTCCTTGCTGTACTGGCATTAATCAATTTTGTCAACTTTGCGGACCGCCAGGTGCTGAACCCGCTCCTGCCTCTGCTGCGGCAACATTTCAATGTGACGGACTCGCAACTGGGGTCGCTGCAAACCGTGCTGCTGATCGTTCTGGCACTGGCAAGCATTCCTTCCGGGTATCTTGCGGATCGCTTCAGCCAGCACACCATCATTGCGGCGGGAGTGCTTTTCTGGAGCGTCGCCTCCATGTGCAGCGGCCTGGCGCCCACTTTTGCCGCGCTATTTGTATGCCGCGGGCTGGTGGGGATTGGCGAAGCGGCTTACGCCCCCGCGGCCCAGGCGATGATTTCCGATTCGTTTCCCGTCGAACATCGAGCCCTCACCCAGTCAATTTTTGCCTCTGGGATGCTCCTGGGCGGTGCGGGCGGACTGGCGTTGGGCGGGATCATGGGAGAGCGCCATGGCTGGCAGTATGCTTTCCTGATCGTTGGCGCGATCGGGATTATTCCCGGCCTTTCCGCATTCAAGCTGAAAGAGCCGCCGAAGCGGCCGCGCTCCGAAGTGGTTTCCATATCGTGCCTGTTGAGCGTTCCGGCTTACGTTGCGATGATGATAGCCGGCACGTGTATCACGTTTTCGACGGTATCCTTTGTGACCTGGGGAGTGGACTACGCCACCAGTTACAAGGATTTCAGCCTGAAGGAGGCTGCGCTTTCGCTTGCAGTGATCGCCCTGCTGTCGCTGGTGCTGGGAGCGCTGGCGGGCGGGTATTTCGCGGACCTGTTGCAGAAGCGCTTTGCTTACGGGCGTATTCTGGTGATCGCCGCGGCCTTCCTGGTGGCGGCTCCCTTTCTGCTTCTGGCGATTCAATCGGACGAAAAGTGGATGGTGCTGGCGGGATTTTTTGTGGCCAGTTTTTTTATGTCATGGTATCACGGGCCGACGACGGCGGTGCTGCATGACCTGACGCCGCAGCGGGCGCACGCCACGGCTATTGGCGTGTACATGTTCGTAACGCAGATTGTGGGAGCGCTGGGGCCATTGCTGATTGGCCGGATTTCAGATTCTTCGGATCTGCTGGTTGCCTTGCAGGCGGCGACCGGCGTGATGGTGTTCGGCGCACTTTTGATGCTGGTGGCGATCTATTTTGTGCGTCGCGACGGAATGCATCATCCGCGGCTGGCGGCTTTCCGCGCGGAAGACGACGCTTACTCGGCGGCGCATCCGGTGAAGGGCGATTAGAACTTCAGAAGGAACGACAAGAGTTCAACACACGGTGCGCAGAGGAAGCACATCCATCGGCTTCGCTCAGGGCGGGCAGAGTTCGCACAGACGAGCAACCCCGGTCTAAATCGGCGATTACTTGATTCCGATCATTTTGATGAGTCGATTGACTTCCTCGTGCGGCACGTCGTAGAGCGGGCGCTCGTCTTCCTCTTCGAGTCTTTCCCGGAGAAATTCCGCGGCGATAAAACTCCCCTCTCGGTCCGTCAGGTCGCGGCCGCTCTTTTCGCGAAACTCAACAAAGGCGGGATGCGCCAGGCCGACGATGCGTCCGATCTCATCCACATCGAACTTTGCGTCGATGGTGTCGCTGTGCCGCGTGGCAATGGCGTTCCAGATGTGCGAGAAGCGGCAGTCGTAAACGTGGCCGCTCAGCTTCGAAGTCACTTCGAAAGCGCCGATGAATTGGTTCATGGCTCCGGTATTTGCAAGTACGGGGTAAGATGGCACTGAATCCTCTTTTTCCTGAAACATTGCGGCAATTTTGATGCGATGCCGCGAAAACGCCGGCTTTTAGTGTCCGATTCCTGCGGCGGCGTGTCAATCCCACGGTCGCGCTTGTGGCATTCAGGATAGCCGGTGCAGCCCAACGGCCTCGGCGGTGACGTCCGTGTACTTCAAGCCCGCGCCGGTGTTGAAGAGCACGACGCGGTCTTCCGGTTTCAAAAAACCGGTGCGCAGAAGGTGATCGTAAGCGACCGTGGCCGTAGCGCCTTCGGGCGAGAGGAAGATCCCTTCGTTTTTCGCCCAGTCTTTAAGCGAGGCGAGAATCTGTTCGTCGGAAAACGAGAGCGCAACGCCGCCCGATTCGCGAAGAATCTCCAGCATGATGTAATCGCCATAGGGCTTCGGCACGCGCAATCCGGAAGCGAAGGTGGTCGCGTTGTTCCACATCTGGCTGGCCTTCTCACCTTGTTCGAATGCCCTGGTGACTGGCGCACATCCCGCGGATTGCACGGCGATCATTTTCGGGCGCTTTCCAGGTTTCACCCAGCCGAGTTCTTCGAGCTCTCCGAAGGCTTTCCACATGCCGATCAGGCCAACACCGCCGCCCGTCGGATAGAAGACCGCGGCGGGATATTCCCAACCGAGCTGCTCGACAAGTTCGTATCCCATGGTTTTCTTGCCTTCGATGCGAAACGGTTCTTTCAGCGTGGAAATATCGAACCAGCCTTCTTTCTCCTTGCGTTCGGCCACCAGGCGGCCGCAATCGGAAATCAGGCCGTCCACCAGGGTAACTCTTGCGCCGTACATCGTTGCTTCCACGTAATTCGCGAAGGGCACGTCCTTCGGCATGAAAATGTTTGCCTCGATTCCCGCCGCTGCAGCATAAGCGGCCAGCGCCCCGGCGGCGTTGCCCGCGGAGGGAACGGCCAATTTTTTCAGGCCATAGTGGCGGGCCATTGTCACCGCGAGCGCAAGACCCCGCGCCTTGAAGCTTCCCGTGGGATTGGCCCCTTCTTCTTTTACGTACACTCCGGGATAACGCCGGCTGTGCAGCATGGGTGTCCAGCCTTCACCGAGTGTGATGGGTGCGACATCGGGCAAAACGCTGCGATAGCGCCAGAGGCCGCTCCACGGCGTGCTCTCGCCCGTACGGGCAATTTCCTGACGCGCCGCAACCCCGCGCAAGGGAGCGAGATCGTAGCGCACGTAGAGCGCCCCCGCACACTGGGAGCAAAGGGTCTGAGGTTTCTCTGCTGAAAGATGCGCATGGCAGCGCGAGCACTCCAGGTGACTGATTTTTGGCATGCTAAAACGATAGCAGCCGAAAAATCGAGCAGCAAGTTTTCCCAAGGAATTCCAGCCAGAATTCCGAAAGATAGAACTTCCGAAAGAACTTCTCTCGCGCAATGGCAGCACGTTATGATGTCGCCGCTCTCTCGATCAAATCCACGGTTCGCAGGATGGGACTTTGCCGAAGAATTCGACGAATCCAGGTTTAGTTTTGCTGGTGGCGGGCATTCTGCTCTTCGCGGCCGGAGCGCTGCTGACGTTGGCGCTTCCCCCGAACGAAATATTTCCCATCCTGCGCTGGAGCGGCCTGCTACTGCTCGGGTTTGCCGGTGTTCGAGGGCGTTCGCTGACCTACTGGATTTTCGTTGCGATGCTGATGGGGTTCGAGCTGGGAATCGACAGGCCGGAGTTTGCGGTGCGCCTCCGCGTGCTGGGCGACATTTTTCTGCGGCTGATCAAGGTGATCGTGGCGCCGTTGATATTGGGAACGCTGGTGACGGGAATCGCGGCGCACGGCAACCTGAAAAAAGTGGGAAGAATCGGGCTGAAGAGCCTGATCTATTTCGAGGTGATTACCACGATCGCGCTGTTCCTGGGGATTGGCGCGATCAACCTGACGCGAGCAGGCGAAGGAGTCCATTTGCCCGCGCCAGCGGCGGACCAGGCGGCTGCCCCGGCGGCGGCGCTGAAGTGGGACGACTTTCTGCTGCATGTTTTCCCGGAGAACCTCGCCAAATCCGTCGCCGAAAATCAGATGCTGCAGGTCGCCGTGTTTGCGGTGCTTTTCGGAATTGCTCTGACACTGGTGCCGGAGAAAACGCGGCAACCGATGCTCGGACTTGCCGAATCGCTGGCGCAGACGATGTTCAAGTTCACGAACATCGTGATGTACTACGCGCCGGTGGGCGTTGGCGCGGCGATGGCCTACACCGTGGGGCACATGGGGATCAGCGTGCTGCTCCCGCTGGGGAAGCTGGTGCTGACGGCGTATGGAGCCCTGCTGGCGCTTTTGCTTCTGGTGTTAGTGCCGGTGGCTCTGCTGGCGCGCATTCCACTGCGTCGCTTCCTGAAGTATGTAGCGGAGCCGGCGACGATTGCTTTCGCAACGAGCACCTCGGAGGCGGCGCTGCCGCGCGCGATGGAATCGATGGAAGAGTTTGGCGTGCCGCGGCAAATCGTGTCTTTCGTGATTCCCGCGGGCTACAGCTTTAACCTGGATGGTTCGACGCTGTACCTTGCGCTGGCCTCGATCTTCGTGGCGCAGACAGCGGGGATGCACATGTCGTGGCCGGAGCAGCTTCTGATGGTGTTCACGCTGATGCTTACGAGCAAGGGCATCGCGGGAGTGCCTCGCGCGGTTCCCGTGGTTTTGCTGGCCACGGCGTCAACGTTTCATCTTCCCACCGAGCCGATTTTTATCATCCTCGGCGTGGACGCTCTGATCGACATGGGACGCACATCGGTGAACGTCATCGGCAATTGCCTGGCCAGCGCGGTAATCGCGCGTTGGGAAGGCGAACTGCAGCCCTAGCGGGCGGCGAGGGCCGGGGTTTCGGCCGCGATGTAGACGCCGAGGGCGGCGCCTACTCCGGCTCCAGGGGAGACGCGGTGGCCCTGATCGTGGAGTGACTTTTCCATGGCGGCGAGGAGTTGCAGCACGAAGGGCTTCTGGCTGCAGTAGCCCATCAGGCCGAGTCGCCAGATTTTGTCCTTGAGTGGACCGAGGCCGCCGGCGATTTCGATGTTGAATTCGTCGAGAAGCTGGTTGCGGAATTTTGCGTCGCTGAGGCCCGCGGGAATCATTACGGCGGTGACGGTGACCAGGCGGTCCTTCGGGTTTTCGACCAGCAACTTCAATCCCAGCGCTTCGACACCCGCTACAAGGGCCTGCTGGTTGAGCTTGTGCTTGGCCCAGCGAGCTTCGAGGCCTTCCTCAAGCACGATGCGCATCGCTTCGCGCAGCGCATAAATCAGGGAAATCGGCGGAGTGTGGTGGTAGAGGCGGTCCTTGCCCCAATAATTCATCGCGGTGGAGAGATCGAAGTACCAGCTCTGCACTTTTGATTTGCGATTGCGGAAGGCTTCCTCGGCGCGCGGGCTGACCGTGATGGGCGACATTCCCGGAGGCGCGCTGATGGCCTTTTGCGAACCGCTGAAACAAATATCGATTCGTTGCTTGTCCACGTGGAGTGGCACGGCTGCGAGCGAAGCGACCGTGTCCACAACAAGCAGAGAGCCAAACTCATCCGCCACTTTGCGGAAGGGATCGAGGTCGGTGACGACGCCGGAGGAAGTCTCTCCCTGGGCGAGGCCGATCATTTTAATTTTGCGGCCCTTCGCTACTTTGCGCACATCTTCGGGGTCCACGGGCTTTCCGTAGGGTGCCTGCACGATATGCACGGTGGCGGGCGTGTGCTGCGCGATTACGTACATGCGCTCGGAAAACGCGCCATTGACGCAGCAAATCGCTTCGTCACCGGGCTCCAGCGAATTCAGCACCGCGGCTTCGATGCCGCCGGA
>DATMMG010000196.1:0-11147 GCA_035569815.1 Candidatus Methylomirabilota bacterium | reverse complement strand
TGGGGATTGCGTTTGGCGGATTTCGCCTGATTGTGAAGCGGATGTTCCCGGGGAAGGTGTTCGACCGGCCGCAGGATATTGAGGTGCTGCAGTTGGGGCTGTCCGGGAAGAAGATCGATCCGACGGATATGTATTAGGGCGTTCTGCGGAGTTGACAGCGGCCCGCCTCAGAAGGCGGACCCTACAAGCACTGTAATTCCCTCCAAAAGTGCGACATAACGGATGTGAGTTTGGTGCGTCCAATGGTGGAATGGAATGGCGTTTCGATTCGGGCTTCGTTGACGTAAGATGAATAGCTGCGCAACTTGCGCCCGCGTGAGCAGATGACCCTCGTTCTAGGAAAACAATCGAGATACCGGATACGAATGTCTTTGGACTGTCTGGAGTTGGTGTGCCTTGCCGCCGCGATGGGTTTGGCGGGGTGCGGAGCGAAATCGGCGTCGGTGAACGCGAGCGGCGAAGGAGGGGCCGAGGCGGCAATGCCCGTCCAGGTGCAGGTGGTGGAGTCGAAGCCGATTGTGGAGACGACGGAATACCTGGCGCTGCTGAAATCGCGGCATTCGGCGACGATCAACCCGCAGGTGGAGGGGTACATCACGAAGATTTTTGTGAAGTCCGGCGACCACGTGGCGGCCGGCGAGGCGCTGCTGCAGATTGACCCGCTGAAGCAGGAAGCGACGGTGAACAGCCAGGAGGCGACGCGGCTGGCGCAGGAGTCCAACGTAAACCTTGCACGGGTGAACCTGGAGCGCGCAAAGAAATTGGCGGAAGCGGGAGTGATCGCGAAATCGGACCTGGACAATGCGCAGACGAATTACGACACGGCGGTGGCGCAACTGAAATCGCTGGAGCACCAGGTGGAGACACAGCGGGTCGAATTGCGTTATTACAAAGTGAGCGCGCCGATGAATGGCGTGATTGGGGACATTCCGGTGCGCGTGGGGGACCGCGTGATTGTCTCGACGTTGCTGACGACAGTGGACGAGCCGGGGGCGCTGGAGGCGTACGTCTACATCCCGGCGGCGCGGGGCAAGGATTTGCGGCTGGGCTTGCCGGTGAAACTGCTGGATGAAGCGGGAAATGTGCGCACCGCGTCGCAGATCACATTTATTTCGCCGCAGGTGGACCCGGAAACGCAGACGGTGCTGGCGAAGGCCGCGGTGCCGAACTCGAACCTGAGGATTGCGCAACAGGTGCGCGCGCAGGTGGTGTGGGGGAGCGCCGCAGGGCCAGTGGTGCCGGTGCTTGCAGTGACGCGAATCAACGGGCAGTTTTTTGTGTTCGTGGCGGAGAAGGAAGCGAAAGGGACGGTCGCGCGGCAACGCGGGGTAAAGGTGGGCGACATTATAGGAAACGATTACGCGGTGCTGGACGGCTTGAAACCCGGGGAGCACCTGATCGTTTCCGGAACGCAATTCCTGCAGGATGGAGCGCCGGTGAGCGAACAGATGCAATCGCCTGGGGCAAAGCCGGAGAACACGCCCAAGACCGGAAAGTAACACCCGTACGTCAATTAAGTTTGGAATAGACACTCACCCTCAACGAGGGAAAGGCGAGGAACGCGCTTGTTTGTCGATTTCTTTATCCGGCGGCCGGTGTTTGCGACGGTTTGCGCCGTCCTGATCGTGCTCGGCGGCGCGATTGCCATTCCCACGCTGCCGATCGCGCAGTTCCCTGACCTGGCCCCGCCGCAAGTGGTCGTTTCCAGTTCCTACATCGGCGCGAACGCGCAAACGGTGGAGTCGGCGGTAACGATTCCGCTGGAGCAGGCCATCAACGGCGTGCCGGGGATGAAGTATATCACATCGTCGAGCGGCAACGATGGATCGAGCAGCATTACGGTGGTATTCGACGTCTCCCGCGATGTGGACCTGGCCTCGGTGGACGTGCAAAACCGCGTGAACCAGGCGCTGGGCCGCCTCCCCAACGCGGTGAAGAATACCGGCATCATCATCACCAAGCAAACTTCCGGATTCGTCTTCGGCGCCGGCGTCTACTCGGAGAACGGGCAGTACGACAGCCTGTTTCTGAGCAATTACCTGGACGTGTATGTGCGGGACTCGCTGAAACGCGTGAAGGGCGTCGGCGAAGTGGATATCTTTGGTGAACGCAAGTACGCGATGCGCCTGTGGCTCGATCCGACCCGGCTTGCGCAGCGTGGATTGACCGCCACGTCCGTGTTGAACGCGCTGAACGAGCAAAATGTCCAGGTGGCCGCGGGGCAACTCGGTCAGCCGCCTGCCAATCAGGGCCAAAGCTATCAGATCAGCGTGCGGGCGATTGGGCGGCTTTCCGATGCCAAGGAATTTGAAAACATCGTCCTGAAAACGGGCACGGATGGCACGCTGGTGCGCGTGAAGGATGTGGGGCGGGCGGAACTTGGCGCGGAAGATTACGGCTCGGTGCTGCGGTTCAACGGGCACGACGCGGTGGGCGTGGCGGTGACACAGCTTCCTGGCGCCAACGCGTTGGATGTGGATCGCCTGGCCAAGGAGGAGCTGCAGCGCCTTTCGAAGAATTTTCCGCCGGGGCTGAAATTCGCGGTGGCGTTTGATACCACGGAGGTGATCGCAGAGTCGATCCGGGACGTGCTGATCACGTTGCTGCAGGCGATCTTTCTGGTGGTGCTGGTGATTTACATATTCCTGCAGGATTGGCGGAGCACGTTTATCCCGGCCATCACCATTCCCGTTTCGCTGATTGGAACGTTCATCTTCGTCAAGATCTTGGGTTTTTCCATCAACACCCTCACGCTCTTCGGAATCACGTTGGCAACGGGGCTGGTGGTGGATGACGCGATTGTGGTGATCGAAAACGTGGAGCGGCACATCATGGAGGGGATCTCCGAGCCGCATAACGCGGCGAGCGTGGCCATGAAAGAGGTGGCAGGCGCGGTGGTGGCGACTTCGCTGGTGCTGGTTGCGGTGTTCGTGCCGGTGGCGCTCTTTCCGGGGACCACGGGGATCCTCTTCCGGCAGTTTGCGCTGACGATCGCGTTTTCGGTTTCGATTTCGGCGTTCAATGCGCTGACGTTGACCCCGGCGCTTTCGGCCATTTTCCTGGGGCATCACCGGGAGCGGGCGCAATGGACGGTCTTCCGCTGGTTCAATAAAACGTTTGACGCCGGCGCGGCAATTTATCAGGGGGCCGTGAAGCGTGTGGCGGAGAACCGAGTCCCCGCGTTGCTGGTTTTCGCGGTGGTTCTGGCCGGAGCCATTTTCTTGTACCTGCGCATCCCGCAGGGCTTCATTCCCGAGGACGATCAGGGCTACCTGATGGTGATCGTGCAAGCGCCGCAGGGCGCATCGCTCGCCTACACGCAGGAAATTTGCGCCAAGGTGGAGGAGAGCGTCTCGCACATTCCGGAGGTCACGGGCGCGTTTACCATTGTGGGTTTCAGTTTCACGGGAAACGCTTCGAACCGCGCGATGGTTTTCCTGAATCTGGCGGACTTCAAGGACCGCAAAGGCGGCGAGCACAGCGGGCCGGCGGTCGTGGAAAAGATGCGCGCTCAGTTGTCGGCGATTCCCGGCGGCTTGGTGATTCCTTTCAACCCACCCTCGGTGCAAGGTTTGGGGCAGTTCGGCGGATTTACGTTTGAGCTGGAGGACCTGGGAAGAAACACGCTGCAAACCCTGGCCGACACCGCGAATCAGTTGTCCGCGGCGGGAAATCAGACCGGGAAACTTACCGGGCTGTTCACAAGTTTCACGGCGAATGACCCGCAGGTGCTGGTGAAGATCGATCGCGAAAAAGCCAAGAGCCTGCAGATTCCGTTCAGCCAGATAACCGACGCGCTGGAAGTGTTCATGGGCTCGGTGTACGTGAATGACTTTGATTTCAATAATCGCTCCTATCGCGTCTACGTGCAGGCGGACCAGAAATTCCGCTCGGAATCGAAGGATATGCGCGGCTATTACCTGCGCTCGGATGCCGGGAAGATGGTGCCGCTGGACAACGTGGTGCAGATCGAGCAGACACAAAACCCGCAGGTGATCAGCCACTACAATTTGTTCCGGGCGGCGGAAATTGACGGCTCGGCAGCACCTGGGCTCAGCTCCGGGGGAGCCCTGGCGGAGATGGAAGCGCTGGCAAAGAAGAAGTTGCCCCGAGGGATGAGTTACGAATGGAGCGGGCTTTCGCTGGAAGAGATTGAGTCCGGCGGAAAAGCGATGATTCTGTTTGGACTGGGGATTGTTTTCGTGTACCTGACGCTGGCGGCGCAGTATGAGAGCTACGTGCTGCCGTTCATTATTTTGCTGGGCGTGCCAGTGGCGTTGCTGGGGGCGCTGGGGGCGATTGCGCTGCGCGGATTGAGCAACGATGTATACGCGCAGATCGGGCTGGTGATGCTGATCGGGCTGTCGAGCAAAAATGCGATTCTGATCGTGGAGTTTGCGGAGCAGTTGCAGGACGAGGGGCTGAGCACGATTGACGCGGCGGTGGAAGCGGCGCGAATCCGGTTGCGGCCGATTCTGATGACTTCGCTGGCGTTTATTTTGGGAGTGGTGCCGCTGATGGTGGCGACGGGCGCCGGGGCGGCGGGGCGCGTGTCCGTGGGGACGACGGTGTTCGGCGGGATGATTGCGGCGACGACGCTGAATCTCTTGTTTATTCCGATGCTGTATGTGGTGGTGAGGAGCATTGTGCCGCGGAAGAAATCGCGGGATGAAGTGGCGGCGTAGATTCTGATTGGGTGACTCACGGAGTAACGCGAAGAGTTTCCTTTCGCGGAAATTGAAGAAAAAGCAGATTCCAGCACGGTAGGGCGTGGGATGGTGAACGCGTCCACCTGAAGGTGGACGCTACGCGGAGCGAAAATCGGCTATGGATTGGACTACGCGGCCTTGATGGGAGTCGGGGAGTTCCGGGTAGACAGGGAGGGAGAGGACTTCCCTGCTGGCTTTTTCGGATTCGGGAAAATCGCCGGGGGCGTGGCCGAGATAGGCGAAGGCTTCCTGCAAGTGGATGCAGAGAGGATAGTAAATTTCCGAAGGAACGCCGGCGGCTTGGAGAAAGGCTTTGAGTTCATCGCGCCGAGCGGAGCGGATGGTGAATTGATTGTAGACGTGTTCGAATTTTGCGGGCGGGCGCGGCGGGGCGGCGATGAACGAAGAGAGCCCGGCGGATTCGAAGAGGCGGCGATAGCGCTCGGCGCGGTTTTGCCTTCCCTGCTGCCAGGCGTCGAGATGCCGCAGCTTTACGCGCAAGACGGCGGCTTGCAGCGCGTGCAGGCGGCTGTTGGTGCCGATTATCTGGTGGAAATATCTTTTCTTGCTGCCGTGGACGCGTAGCATCTGGAGGCGTTCGGCAATCGCGGCATCGTTGGTGGTGATCATGCCGCCGTCGCCGGCGCCTCCGAGGTTTTTCGAAGGGAAAAAACTGAAACAGCCGTATTGGCCAAAAGTGCCCGTGAACCGGCCGGCGTACCGCGAGCCGATGGCTTGCGCGGCGTCCTCGATGACGACGAGATTGTGCGCGCGGGCGATGGCTAGGATGGGATCCATGTCGGCGGGCAGGCCGAAGAGGTGGACGGGCATGATGGCGCGCGTCCTGGGCGTGATAGCGGCTTCGAGCAACGCGGGATTGATGTTGTAGGTGACTGGGTCGATGTCCACAAAAACGGGCTTGGCGCCGACGTACGCGATCGAGCCTCCCGTGGCGATAAAACTGAAGGGCGTGGTGATGACTTCGTCGCCCTCGCCGATACCTGCGCAGAGGAGGGAGAGGATCAGGGCGTCGGTGCCGGAGGCGCATCCAACGGCGAATTTTGAGCCGAGCTTGGCGGCGACCTCGTCTTCGAGGAGTTTTACTTCGGGACCGAGGATGAAGTATTGAGTCTCAAAAACCTGGGTGACGGCTTGCATGACTTCTTCGCGGATGGCGGCGAATTGCGCGCGGAGATCGAGGAAATCGAATGGCGGATTTGGGCTGGAGGCAGAGTTTTCGGCGGGTTTTGCGGGGGAAGACATTTCGTTGGCTCCTGTAAATATTGTACGGCAAGCTGGTGGTTGCCGACGGGATTCGGGGTGCAGCCGAGCGCGCTGTCATAAAAGCCAGCGCTACATTCAGGAATGAAGCGAAAGTCGCCCGCCTCGGAAGGCGGCCGCTACAAATGCTTGCGAAGAGCGGACCGCCTCAGAAGGCGGTCCCTACAAAAGCTTCGGAGAGACGCGGATTCCTTACTTGCGCGAATAGTTTGCGAGGGCCTGGAGGATGCCGTCCTGAATTTGTTGAACGCTGATCTGGACATTCTTGTCCATGGCGGCGGCGACGTCGGCGACCGTTTTGCCGCTTGAGGGCTCGTCGTGATTGTAGGTATGACGCCAGAGAACTTTGCCGGCCTTCTGGTCCCTGAGCTCCACGTCGAAATTCAGCCGTGCGACAACGCTACCAGCACTGATTTCGCGGAAGGCATAGAGATGGCCGGTAAGAACAATATCGGCGCTGGCGTCGCTGCGAAGCGTCGTAACCGCCCTGAATTGGCCGGAGGTACGAAGTGCGCGAGCCAGGGCGTCCTGCAAAAGCTCCACGGGCGGCTCGATCCAGCGATGAGTTTCGTAGAGGCCGAGTTGCTCGCCCTCTCCGCCGTAGACAATGCGATCTTCCCGGTAGAGATGGGCGGTCTGGAACGGGCGGACGAGAAGCGAGACGTCAACCGGAGTCTGCGAAGGAGCGAGGGGCGTTGTGGGTGGATGCGTCAGTTGATAATACTTTACGGGCTTCATGCTGCCGCAACCGGAAAGAGCGAGTGCCAGGAGAGCGGCCAGAGCGAGCGCCGCGCCGGCATTCGCAAAACGCAGGCCCGAAACCGGGGCGGTAAGATTCCGCATCGTGGTGCAATGGTTGAGTCTCATGGGTGCTCTCCGGGTTTATGTTCGCGGGGGGTGGTGGAGCGAATCAATTCGGACGGCCGGGTTTTGATGATGTCGGTGAATTCGCGCAGGTTTTCGGAAACATCGCGAAGATTCATGAGGAGTTCGTCGAGCGTTTCGGTGTTGATGTCGATGGTCTGGTCGAGGCGGTGCGTAAGGTCTGAAACGTTGTTGAGGGATTCGCGCAATTTCTTAATGGAGGCGCGCAGGTCTTCGCGGTTTTCCCCAATGACGGCATCGATTTTTTTCAAGGTTTCGTTGGCCTGGTCGGAGGTCTTTCTCAGGTCGTCGAGCATGGGGGTGAGTTTGGCGCTGGCGCCGTTCACGTTGTTGAGGGTGGATTTGATGACCGGGCGGTCTTCGCGGAGCATTCCCTGTAGATCGGAGATGCTGGCGGAAATGTTGGCGCGATTTTGATCGTTGAGGAGATCGTTGACGCGCTTGAGGGTTACGCTCAACTCGTTCACGCGCACATTGAGATTGGCCATCAACTCCTGAGCCTGCGGCATGACCTTGTTGATTTCCTCGGTTAGCTCGTTGAAACCGACGTACGGATCCGAAGGAAGTATGGCGCCATCGGCGGCGCGCGGGGCGGCGGGAGAACCGGCCCGGACCTCGAGGTGGTTGTCGCCGAGCGGACTGAAGCTGAGGATGGCAACGCGGCTGTCCGTCTTGATCGGCAGGTCCTCCTTCACGCTGAACTCCATGTCCATAACGGCGGGATCTTTGGGGTCGATTACTACTTTTTCGACCCGGCCGATTTTGGGGCCGCCCTCATAGCGGACGGTAGTGCCGCGATCGAGTCCCGCGGCGTTATGAAATTTGGCATGATAGTGGCGGGCGGTACCCGCGAAAGCACCAGAGAGCGAAAAGACCGTGGCAATCAACAAGGCCACGGCGATGACGACGAAGAGTCCGACAAAGACCTGTTCGCGTTTTGCTTCCATCTCTACCTGCTCTTCCCCTGACGACCTTCGCCGGATTTCGAGGAGGGCTCCGTCAGCATCTGCAGATAATCCAATTCCTGGGCAACCGCGGGTTCGGGGATACGGTCGAGAAATTGCCGAACCTTGGGATGCTTGCTGTTTTTCATCTCTTCGGTGGTGCCGTGGGCAACGACGTCGCCCTTGTTGATGAGTACCATGCGGTCGGCGATGAGAAAAGCGCTGGCCAATTCATGGGTGACGACAATGATGGTCATATGGAAGGCTTTTTTGAGTTCCAGGATGAGCTGATCGATGCCGGCGGCGATAATCGGATCGAGGCCAGCGGAAGGCTCGTCGAAAAACAGGATTTCCGGGTCCATGGCCAGGGCTCGGGCAACGGCGGCGCGTTTTTTCATGCCGCCACTGAGTTGCGAGGGCAGAAAATCTTCAAAACCGGAGAGGCCCACCTGGTCGAGCTTCAAGCGGACCATGATCTCGACGGTGGATGGCTCGAGCTTGGTGTGTTCCTCAAGCGGCAAAGCGACATTTTCGCCGACGGTCATGGAGCCGAAGAGCGCGCCGCCCTGAAAGGACATGCCGAGGCGTTTGCGGATCTCGTCGCGATCGGCTTCGGAGATGGCGGAGAAATTCTTGCCGCGAATCCAAACTTGCCCCGAGGTAGGTTTTTCGAGGCCGACAAGTGTGCGGAGGAGGGTGCTTTTGCCGGAGCCGGAACCTCCGAGAATGACGAGGGTTTCGCCGCGCTGGACATCGAAATTGATGCCGTGGAGAATTTCCCTGCCGGAATAGCTGACGCGGAGGTCGCGAAGAGAGATCATCGGACCGTCGAACGAGTCATCCACGCCCAGATTTTGCGCCGAAGCGGCCATAATCCCTTAGTGTTCTCCCAGGAAGTAGAAAAGCATTGTAAAGACAAGGTCGACCAGAATCACAAGAAAAATGGACATGACCACGGCGCGAGTGGTGGAGCGGCCGACCTGCTCAGCGCCGCCGGTGGTGTTCAAACCCTCCAGGCAGCCGACGGCGGTAATGGTGACGCCGAACATGAAACTCTTGATGAGGCCGGTGACGACATCGCGCATGAAAAGGGAGTCGAGGGAAGCGACGATGTAGCGGGGAAAAGTGAAATCCGCCTGCGCGACGCCAAACAGAGAGCCGCCGAGGATGCCCATGAAGTTGGCCCAGATCGTAAGGCATGGAAGCATCAGAATCATGGCGACAAATTTGGGAGCGACCAGGAAGCTGACGGGATTGATGGCCATGGTTTCGAGGGCGTCAATTTCCTCGGAGACTTTCATGGTGCCGAGTTCCGCGGCGAACGCCGAGCCGGAGCGGCCGATCACGATTACGGCGGTGATCAATGGCCCCAGCTCGCGCGTCATGGATAGAGCCACGGCGCTGGCGACAAAGCTGATGGCGCCAAAGCGGCGCAATTCGTAGGCGGCCTGGAGCGCGAGGATCAAGCCGATGAAAAATGTGATCAAGGAGAGGATGGGGAGAGCGCGGACTCCGGCTTCCATGGCCTGGGAGACGGCGCGCTGAAAACGGAGCGGCTTCCCCTGGAACGGGCCGATGAACGTGAAATAAGCGGCGCGTCCCGCGAGAGACGTGAGCGCGCCAACGTAGGCGAGGCTGCCTTCGACGGAGCTGCCTATTTTTCCAAAGAATTCCACTTGTTCCGGCTACCTTTGCGGGGAAAAAACCTGGCCCGGGCGTTAGGAATCAAGCGCCTGAGCTTCACTATCGTGAATCTCGAAAATCTTCTGCAAGCGGGAAAGCTCCATGACTTCGCGGACGGTCTTGCTGAGGCCATAGAGAATCAGGCGGGAGCCCTGGTCGCGCGAAGCTTTGAGACCTTCGACGAGGGAGGCGATACCGGAACTGTCGATGTAGCGAACTTTTTCGAGATTGAGGAACACCTTGGGAGTCTTTTTCTCCTTGATTTCCAGTAGCAACGCCTTGCGCATGGCCGGCGAATGCGCCAGATCAATGTCCCCGGCGATATCGAGGATGGTGCCGCCAATTGCCAGTCGGACCACTATCTGCACTTTCTATTCTCCTTCCGATGCCGCAGCCAGGGGAGTTGGACTTAAGTATTTAACCATGCGCAAAAGATTTTTGCCCTTCTTGCGGCTAAATTCAACTTCGTCCATGCTCTGACGGATGAAATGAAGCCCGAGGCCGCCGGGACGCACCTCACCGAGCGGCCGGCCCTTCAACGTTGATGGTTTGACGGGCACGCCGCTATCCTTCAGAAGAATTTCAATTCCATCCTGGGCGGAATTCTGCGGGCCGGGTTGCAGCTTGCGGCAACTCATCTCGATAGGATGACCCGCGCGCCCGCCGTACGCGTGACGGATGACGTTGGCGAGGGCCTCATCCACCGAGCGGACGATGGCACGCGCTTCGGTGTCCCGAAAGTGCAGGACTTCGGCGGCACGCTCAATGGTGGCGCGAACCAGGCACAACGCTTCCGGATTGCTCTGCAACTCCAGTTTCACAAGCATTTCGGACTTTGGCTGGGCCTTTCCGCGACCCTTGGATCTGTTTTTGGTCACCCGTACGCCGCGCACTGGTACACCCATCCCGGAAATGAAGTTTTTTGGAACTCCGTTGTGTCCCGGTTGCCCGGCGGGGAGACAATGCCACGTTCCACGTCACCTGACAACCGAAAAATTTTGCGTGGCCGCGACGCGGAAATCAGCGGCAGCGTGTAAAATCGCTGGCGGCCCGAAGCGGCCGGAGGAACACGCAAGAGCGTAGCAATCTGAGCTTTTGAAATGGGGAAAACGTCCATGCAGGCAGCGACTGGTGAAAGAATCGCACGATTATTCGTAACGATTGTGATTGCGCTGTTCATAGCGAATGGTATCCGGGCGGCACAGGAGCCGGGCGCCGACACCTCGATTAAGCCGCTGATTGACCGACTGGAATCCATAGTTAGCTGGCCATTGGATGATTGGCGCTACCATTCGGACATCGCGCACCCTGAAGATTCCTCATTAGACGACAAAGAGTGGCCCGTCGTCAAAATCCGGGAGGCGTGGAAGACGGGTCCGCGAGTGATGAGGCGGCGAATCGAGCTGCCCGCGACGTTGAACGGGTACAGCTTGCGGGGAGCGCGAGTCCGGCTGGACCTCAGCGTGGACAGCAACGACTTTGTGATGGTGACGGTGTTTTCCAATGGCGCGATGGTGTCGCGCACGGATGCGGATACGCTGCAGCCGATTGTGCTGACGGAGAATGCGCAACCGGGCGATACGTTTCTGGTGGCGATACGCATTCAGGCGGGGGAAACCAACACACGGATCAGCGGGAGCCGGTT
>DATMMG010000195.1:0-18787 GCA_035569815.1 Candidatus Methylomirabilota bacterium | reverse complement strand
CCGGACAAGCCGGTGTACGAGTTGACGGCGTTGGCAATGACGCCTTCCGGTTCACGCCGCATGGTTCAATATGAAATCAGCCAGAATACTCTTCCCCCGATACCCGGAGCGATAGTTTTTGACGGCCCCACCCCGGACTTTAATACCAATCCCCACTCGGCCGCGTTCAGTGTGACGGGCGTAGACACACACACTGGTCCGAACGGTGGAGCTGGATGTCCCTCGGCCTCGAGCGAGCCCGGGCTCGGAGGCTATAACGCTGCAGCTGCAGCCAACTTGACGACCCAAACCAACCGGCCTGGCAGTTTCGCGGGGAGCCCTACCGGTATCGCGGACGTAAGCTCCCAATTGGGGCCGTTGGCCACGGTAGACGGATTGAACGCTCTTGTCAGCTCGGTCACCAGTATGGCGGGTACCAACGTTTACGGACCCAGTCCGTTACCAAATCCATCCACTCTGAATCCGGGCACAACTAGCCCAGTCAACCCAGTAATCAACGTCGTAAACGGAGACTATACGTTGCCGGGCTCCGGTTCGGGAATTCTACTGGTTACGGGTACTCTGACCATGAGCGGGAATCCCAGTTGGAACGGGCTCATTTTGGTAGTCGGGAAAGGGAACGTCGTTAAGAATGGCGGAGGAAATGGCACGCTGGACGGCTCCTTGCTCGTGGCCAACATGTTTAGCGACCCGGGTACCTGGACGCACCCCATTCCCTTGGGTTTAAGCAATCCTCCGGGCACACCGACAATTGCCTGGAACGGTGGTGGCAATGCAACCGTTCAATACGACAGCTGCTGGGCCAATTACATGTCACAATCACTTCCGTACAGGACGATTACGGACCGGGAACTAATCTACTAAAGCGGACGGACTGAATTACCAACGATTCTGCCGAGTGCAGCCGGCAGAGGGCTTAAAACCAACCGCACCCCACTTGCCGAGCGTTTAAAACGCCGGTTTAAATGTGGGGTGCGTTTTTCTTTGCTGCGGTTGCCGTCTGGTTGCGTTTGCTGATGCTGTTTGCATGGGCAACCTCCACTCTGGCCGGCGGCTCGTGCCGAATTGATGGACTGTGAGCATTTCTCGTCGATCGGAAAGTGGCAGCTGGCCGCATTCAGCACACGCCGGCAGCGCGGCCTCTTGCCGGATTGCCCAACGCGTAGCCAGTCTGCTTTTGGCGGCATCTCATCAGGGGTATATAGTGGAAATGGCGTTCAGAGCGCCCCTTGTGGCGGCGAACGCTACCTTGCAAGAAACCCAAGGCACGAAATCAAAGGCAAATCCCTGATGGCAGCAGACGTCAGCAAACAGCTGGAGCGGGCGAAGAAATTTCTCGAGAAAAACCGCGTTGAGGACGCGATTGAGGCGTATCTCGCCGTGCTGGACGGCGCCCCGCAGCATCTGGAGGCCTCGCAAGCTCTCGGAGATCTCTACACGCGCCTGGAACAACCCGACCGCGCTGCCGTCTACTACGGCCACCTGTTCGACCTGCTGATCGATCCCAAGGAAGAAACCAAGGCGCTGGCGATTTACAACCGCTTCCTGCGGAATACCCTGGCGATTCAATCCCCCGAACGCATTACGCGCTACGCTTTCCTGCTGCAAAAGCAGAATCGCGGCGAAGAAGCCATTGAGCAGTACACCAAGGCCGCGGAGATGTTCTCCGAAGCCGGGCGCGGAGAGGATGCGCTGTTCTGCTGGGAGCGCACCGCGCAACTGGACCCGGAGAAACTTTCGCGGCAGATGAAAGTGGCGGAGATCGCCGCGCAACTGGGAAAAAACGCGCTGGCCGCCCGGGCGTTTCTGCGTTCCGCGCAACTCTCCAGCGCCTCGGGCGCTCCCGCGGAAGCCCTTAAGCTGCTGGCGCGCGCCTACGCGCTGGCGCCGAAGGAACGCAGCGTGGCGTTGCTCTACGCCGAAGCCAAGCTGCGGAATGGAGATTTCGCTGAAGCCGCGGGATTGCTGGAGCCGTTCGCGCCGACGGAGAGCGATGTGGCGTTTCTGGACGCCTTCGCCGATGCCTTGTTGCAATCCGGACAACTCGATCGTTCCCGGGCGATTCTGGAAAAACTGCTTCGCGAAAAGAACGAAGGGGTCACGCGCCTGTTCGATCTTGCGGATGCCTACGCCAACAACGATCAGGACTCCAAGTCGGTGGAGATACTGCAGATTCTGAAGCGCCGGCTGAGCGCCGACAAGAAATTGACGGAGTTCACCACGCAACTCGAAGCGCTCGGCGCGAAGCATCCGGAATCCATCCCCATTCTGGAATTCTGGGCCGCGCTTTACAGCGAGCTGAATCGCGAATCGCAATACTTTGAGGTCCTGATCCGCTTGTTCGACGCGAATTTTAATTCCGGATTCTTTCCGAAAGCCTGCGAAGCCCTGGACCGCCTGGTGGACATCGACTCTTATGATTATCGCTGCCAGGAACGCCTCGAGCGGCTGCGCGGCCACGCGGACGAGGCATTCCTGCGGCGGGTCGCGGGACGCATGGCGCGCTCGGCGAACGCCCAGTCCAGAAACACGGCGCCGCCCAAGGCTCAGGCGAGCCAGGAACTTGAGGGGCCTCCTCCGGCCACCGATGAAGGGCGCAAGATGCAGGCGCTGGACGACCTGATCGTGCAGACGGAAATTTTTCTGCAGTACTCCCTGCAGGCGAAAGCAATTGAGCGGTTGCAGAAGATTGCCTCGATGTTTCCCGGCGAGGAAGCGCGCAATCCCCGGCTGCAGAATCTGTATCAGGTTGCGAACTGGTGGCCGAAAACGGCGGTGAAGCCGCAGCCATCTCCAAAGCCTGCGGGCGCCGGGCCAGTGATCGAAGAAAAGCCCACGCCGCCGACCGGGCGGACCGGCAGCTACACGGTGGAGACGCTACGCGACCTGACGAAAATTTCAGAGATCAATCAGAAAATTTTCCGGCAGCAGACGCCGCGCGCCATGCTGAATACCACGGTGAACGAAGTCGGCGCGTACATGAAAGCCGCGCGCACGTTCTCGGTGATTGGAGCGCCGGGGCGTCCGCCGGAGATGGCGGCGGAGCATTGCACTTCAGGATTGCGGCCGGCGCCCGCGGCGCAAATGGTGTTTTTGCTGGCGCAACTTGAAAAGGCGGTTCCCGACGAACTGGGCGGGCTGATCGTGGACGGTTCGGACGAATCCATTTTGAAGGATTTGGGATTGGCGACCGCGCTTGGCGTGACCATCACCGACAAGGAAACGCAGGCGCCGGCGGGAATGTTGATTGTCGCTCACGACAAGGCTCACCACTGGAAGCCGAACGAAACCTATTTTCTGCAAGCTATCGGCGACCAGATGATGATGAGCGTCAGCCACACTCGGCTGCGCAGCCTGGTGCGCCGCATGGGCGTTTCCGACGAGAAAACGGGCCTGTTGAGCCGGAGTTCCTATGTCGGCTGCCTGCTGAACGAAGCCGACCGCGCGCGCACCCAGGGCACGCCGCTTTCGCTGGCCGTGCTGCAGATTGACCGCGGCGCGGACATGCTGCGGGCGCAAGGAGAAGTGCCGCTGGAAAAATTCCTGGAGCAGCTTTCGCGCTCCTTGCAGCCGATCGTGCGTCAGAACGATATGGCGGTAAAATATACGTCGTGGGCGCTGGCGTTCATCTTGCCGGACACGAATCTATCCGGGGCGCAGAATCTGGTGGATAAACTGAAGCGGGCGGCGGCGGGCGTGCGGCCTCCGTGGGATTCGACGCAAATTACGTTGAGCGCCGGGGTTGTGGAAGCGGCGGCGCGGCAGGAGTTCGACAGCGAGGATATTGTGACCGACCTGATCAATCGCGCGGAGTTCAGCGTGGAGGAAGCCCGCAAGCGCGGCGGGGACGTCATCGTGCTCTCCGAGATTCCCAAGCTTTAGCAGCATTTTTTGATCGCGGGTGATTCTTTTGCGATTCGCCGCGTCTCCGGAGATTGTCATCCTGAGCGGAGCGTCGTTTGCGGAGCGAAGGATCTCAGCTGATACGTGGTGCACAATTTTAACGTTGAGATCCTTCGGCTATCTCCGGTAAAACCACCGGAGTCCAAATTGCGGACCTCGTCGGATAGCCTCAGGATGACAGTTTTCTTAAGAGGAAAGGAAAAACATGTTTCCATCGGATGTAGTTATTGTTGCAGGTGCGCGCACGCCTATGGCGCGCTATACAGGTGCGTTTTCGGAGGTTTCGGCGATTGACTTGGGCGCGCACGCGAGCAAGGCCGCGATTCAGAAATCAGGCGTGGACCCGGCGGAATTCGATCACGCAATTTTTGGCAACGTGATGCAGACGAGCGCCGACGCGATTTACGGCGCACGGCACGTGGGGTTGAAGGCGGGGCTGAAGGTTGAGACGCCGGCGGTGACCGTGAATCGCCTGTGCGGCTCCGGCATTGAGGCGATCGTGCAGGGCGCGCAGCGATTGCTGCTGGGCGAAGCGAACATGGTGTTGGCGGGCGGCATGGAGAACATGACCCAGGCGCCATTCGTAATTCGTGGAGCTCGCACCGGGCTGAAGCTTGGCGGCGGCGCGCTGGAGGATTTTCTGTTTGTCGGGCTGACGGATACGTATTGCGGATTGCCGATGGCGCTGACCGCGGAAAAACTGGCGGAGCAGAAGGGAATTAGCCGCAAGGATGCGGACGCGTATGCGCTGCGCAGCCAGCAGGCGGCGGAGGCGGCGTTCAAAGCGTGCTACCTGACGGAAGAGATCGTGCCGGTGGAAGTGAAGCAGGGCAAAAAGACGATTCTGGTGAAGGAAGACGATCACCGGCGCCCGGAAACCACGATGGAAATTTTGGAGAAGCTGCCGCCGTCGTTTAAGAAAGACGGCATGGTGACCGCGGGGAACGCCAGCGGGATCGTGGATGGCGCGGCGGCGGTGGTGCTGACGCGAGAGCAAACTGCGAAAGAGCGAGGCTTGAAGCCGCTCGGCCGCATCATTTCGTGGGCCGTCGCGGGTGTGGATCCCAGCATCATGGGGATCGGGCCCGTGCCTTCGACGCGCAAGGCGCTGCAGCTTGCAGGGATGAAGCTCGAACAGATCGATCGCGTGGAAGTGAATGAAGCCTTCGCCGCGCAATACCTCGCTGTCGAAAAAGAACTCGGCCTCGACCGCGACAAAACCAATGTGAATGGCGGCGCGATCGCGCTCGGCCACCCGCTCGGCGCTTCCGGCACGCGCCTGGTCATCACCGTGCTGAATGAACTGCGCCGCAAAGGGCTGCGCTACGGTCTGGCGACAGCCTGCATCGGCGGCGGCCAAGGCATCGCAATCATCGTCGAAGCTCTCGCGCATTAATTTCCGGATCGTACAACCCCTTGCAGCCTTCTGATGTTTGGAAGTCCAGGGGATTCACGTCGTGCCCGTTTGGGACTGGGCGCGCCGGAATCTCCTTGGATCTCTTCATTCGTCGTGATTTGTGATATGGTTCCCCCCGTACGAATTACCCGCCCACAAGAATTGTCTGAAAAAACCATGACCGTGAATTCCATAAAAAGGGGCAAAACAATATGAAGTTCCAGAATCGCGTTTTGCTGGCGATGCTGTTCGTTCTGGCGGTGTTCCTGGCGCCTCAAGGCCGAGCGCAAACTGACACGCAACAGCCCGCGGGCAAATCCGCGGCAACATCCGACGCTGGTACGCAGAAGAAAAATATGGATGCTTATCTGGCGCTGATGCGCAGAGAAGTCCAGCAGGAAAAAGCGGAGATTATGGGCGCCACGATGGCATTGAACGCCCAGGATGCGGCAAAATTCTGGCCCATCTACAGCGAATACGATCGGGCGCTCGCGAAGCTGAACGATCAGAGAATCGCGAATATCAAGGAATACGCGCAAAACTACGCGCAGTTGTCAGACGAAGAGGCGGACAAACTGATTCAGAAATTTGTTGCTTATCAGAAACAGCGCGCAGAGCTGCTTGTGCAGACCTATGAAAAGGTCAAGCAGGCGCTGGGTGGCGTCACTGCGGCGCGCTTCGCGATGGTGGAACACCAGATCCTGACCATTATCGACCTGCAGATCGCTGATTCACTGCCCATCGCCGGGCAGGGCATGTAAATTCCGGGAGAAGGAGAAAATGCAAATGCAAACGAGATTCGTTTTGGCGGCAATGCTGCTGGCAGGGATGGCGATAGTTACTCTGAACTCTGGAGCGAATTCCAGCGCCGGCGCGGCGGTGCAAGATAAGCAGAGAATCACCGTTCCTGCGGGGACGCGAATCCTGATTCGAACGATCGATTCCATCGACTCGACCAAACAGAAAACGGGTTACCGTTTTTCGGCGACCCTGGAAACCAACCTGCAAGCGGAAGACACTGTGATTGCGCCCCGCGGCACGACGATTTATGGCCGCCTGGCAAATGCCTCTTCCGCAGGAAGAATGAAAGGAAGTTCGGATTTGACTCTCGAGTTGACGGACATTGTCATCAACGGCACCGCTTATCCGCTGCTCACCAGCACTTATGAAGTCAAGGGCAAGGGTGAAGGCGGGAATACCGCGAAGAAAGTGGTTGGCGGTGCGGGGTTAGGCGCACTGATCGGGGGACTGGCAGGCGGCGGGAAGGGAGCGGGCATTGGCGCGCTGGCCGGCGCGGGAGCGGGAACAGCGGTTGCCGCTTCCAAGAAGGGGGAGCAGTTACAGATCCCCAGCGAATCGTTGCTCGAGTTCCGGCTGGAGCAACCCGTGGCGCTGCCTGTTGGTCGATAGCGCTGCCCGCAAGAACCAGGAGTGCGCAGGAATCGTTTGCGTTAACCATTCACTCCATTTCGGCGACAAAGGTGCCGAAAGGCGGTAGCGAGATCGCGTCCATCGGAACTTCTGTTGCGCTGATGCTTGGATAGGAGAGCAACAGCTTTGCGGAGTTGCCGCGGATGCCTTGGGCTTTCAGATTGACGGCGACTTTCTTTGATTTGTAGCTCATATTCAACAAGACCAGCATGGACTCGCCGTCCCCGGGATTTTTTCGCAGGTAGGAGAGCACGTCAGCGTCGTGGCAGTCCACCGCGATTTGCGTGCCATCGCGTAACGCAGGCCGGTTGCGGCGCAACTGGATCAGACGCTTATAGAAGTTGAGCAGCGAGTCCGGGTCATTTTCTTCCACTGCCACGTTGCGCTGCTTGTAGCTTGGGGGAACGGGCAGCCAGGGCCTCGGCGAAGTGGTGAATCCCGCATTGTTTGACGTGTCCCATTGCATTGGAGTGCGTTCGCCGTCGCGGCCCTTTTCCTTGGGCCAGCCGAGCTTGCCGATAGGGTCGCGCACGTCTTCCTTGCGTGCCGGAGGCGTGGTGAGCATTCCGATTTCTTCACCGTAGTACAGTTGCGGCGTGGCGCGCGCGGTCAGAAGCAGCGCCGCCAGGAGCCTTGCGATCGCGTCGTTGTGGACGCCGTCGCCGTAGCGATCCCACGTGCGGTCCTGGTCGTGATTATTAAAGAAAAAGTATGGTTGGCCGCCGGCCGGGTTGTCTTCGATCTGGTCGATCAATTCGCGGAAGCGCGCGGCGGAAAGCTGGTTGACGTCGGCAACCTGGAAATCCATCGGAAGCTGGATTTCATCGAGCTTGCTGCCATAGAGCTTTGTGAGTTCGGAGATGTTGGGCTCATCGGCCTCGCTGATGAGCACGGGATTCCCCGGATACTCGTCCACCACCTGCCGCATCTCCTTCAACACGTCGTGTACTTCCGGCAGATTGTCGGTATGCAAGTGCTGGATGTTTGGATCGCCGTAGGCATTCCTTCCCGGCAGAAAAGGGTCGTCCTGAAGATCCGAATCTTCGAAGAGTCGCGAAACCGCGTCGAGGCGGAATCCGGAAACGCCGCGATCCAGCCAAAAGCGCAGCACGTTGTACATTGCCTTGCGGACTTCGGGATTGCGCCAGTTCAGGTCCGGCTGCTCAGGATAAAAATGGTGGTAATAGAATTGGCCGGTCCTGGCGTCGAATTTCCAGGCGGAGTGGCCGAACCAGGAGAGCCAGTTATTGGGGGGCTGCCCGGGGGCTTTGCCGTCGCGCCAGACGTACCAGTCGCGCTTGGGATTGGTGCGAGACGAGCTTGACTCCACGAACCATGGATGCTGGTCGGAGGTATGGTTTGGAACGAAATCCATGATCACGCGAATTTCGCGCGACTTGGCTTCCTTCACCAGTCGATCGAAGTCCGCCATCGTGCCGTATTGCGGATCGATGGCGGTGTAATCGGCGATGTCGTAGCCGAAGTCCACTTGCGGCGAGGGATACATCGGGGTGATCCAGATGGCGTCCACGCCGAGATCTTTCAGGTAATCGAGACGCGAGGTGATGCCGTTAAGATCGCCGACGCCGTCGCCGTTCGAATCCTGAAAACTGCGGGGATAGATTTCGTAAATGACAGCATGTTTCCACCACATGTCGTTTTTGTCCCGCGTAGTTGGATGAACAGCGAAGGGTTTGGATGCTGGCTGTTGCGCGCAGGTGAGTCCGCTGGAGGCGGCGGGCGCGACGATCAGTATTGCAATCAGAGCCCGAAGAAAACATGCGCGTAACGTCAGCGGGAGCATTTCGTGGAAAGTTTATCACCGGTTAGACTTTCGGAAATAGTTCTCTCGGCGAAGCGCTTGAACCGAGCCATTAAACTGATGAAACCGATTGTATCGATTTAAGCTGCGGAGAAAAAAGAGGGAACGTGGAGACGTTCCCTCTTTGAAGCGGAAAGTTAGGGGATCAGCGCCGCGCTAACGGGTCAGAACGGCTGCTACGATTACGACTTCCGGAGTTTCGTGGTTCTGTGCAAGCTCGACCTCGATCCGGCTCTTCGGGAATTCGCGTCCCGTCAGATTGCCCGCAGTCCATGCCTGGTAGAGGAAGTAGCGACCGCCCATGCGATGGAACACAAGCTTGGTGTCCTTTGAGGGCATGGCCTTTGAGCACGGGTTTGTGGGAGCAAAAGCGCCTGAGACTTCTTGAACGTTTTCGATGCGGATGACCCCGCTGTTGCTGAGAGCTTCACTGAGGATGTATTCACCGGCCGGATAGGCGCGGTCGCCGGCTACAAAGTCAAAGGGTACGTCGGCCTTGATACCTGTCTGCTGGGCCCGAGCTGCCGGCACCAGCAGGATGGCGGCCAGAACGAAAAGAACTGAGCGTAGGTTTTTCATAAGACCTCCTATTCAGACAAAATCGGCGAGAGGATGAAAACATTGTTTTGAGGTGCTAGCTCCTGTGTTCTCTTCCTGCTCACGTCTTTGTGGGAAGCATGGCGCATGCCACCTTGGCGAAAAATGTTGTGCCCATGGAACACTCTTCCGATTCGCTTTAGACCCAATGCGATAGCGGACATTTTCCTTCCGGGTGCCTGGGTATGGCGGCAGTTGGCCAAATTGTTCTGGGAAATATTCCTATCCGATTCGCACGCGGCGTATGTGTCGCTTTTGCACTTCGGAGCTTGGCGCAGGGGGGAACGAGGCCATCGAACCGTTCTGGTTCGGGGAAAATTGTTGAGGTGACGGGAGATGCGGGAGGCATTTCCGGATCCATTTTTTGAGAGGTGGTTGACTGGCCAGGCCTCGCCATTCGGATAGTCTGCCTAACCATTTGGATAAGACGCCAGCCGATGGCACGGGCAGTTTTATAGTGGTAGGCCGCACAAAGTGAGTTCCGGGAGCAGCTTTGGTACACTTTGACGGGTGGCAATTTCCCGCCGTTTTTGTGTGTATTTGCAGACGTGAGGAATCCATGGCAATTCAAAAAGTCGGCGTAGTGGGGTGTGGCCTGATGGGCTCGGGCATCGCGCAGGTTTGCGCGCAGTCGGGATTCGCGACCGTGATTCGCGAGGTCAGCGCCGAGCTAGTGGAAAAGGGATTGAAGAGCATCGAGAAGAACCTGGCGCGGCTCGTGGAAAAAGGCACGTTGACGGAAGCGGCGAAAGGGGAAGCGCGCGGACGGCTGAAGGGCACGACTTCTCTGGAAGAGCTGAAAGATTGCGACCTGATCGTGGAAGCGATCATCGAGCAACTGCCCGTGAAACGCGAACTTTTCGGCGCGCTGGACAAGCTCTGCCCGCCGCATACCATTTTTGCCAGCAACACCTCTTCATTGACCATCACGGAAATCGCCGCAGCTACCAAGCGCCCGCAGCGATTTGTTGGCTTGCATTTTTTCAATCCCGTACCGGTAATGAAACTCGTGGAAGTGGTGAAAACCATTTCCACCGATCCCGCCGTATACGACGAGATGGTTGCGTTTGGAGCGAAGCTCGGCAAGACGCCGGTGCGCGCCAGCGACAGCGGTGGATTTATCGTCAACCGGCTGTTGGTGCCGTATCTGCTGGACGCGATACGCGCGCTCGAAGAAGGCGTCGGCTCCGTGGTGGACATTGATAATTCGATGAAGCTGGGCTGCGGCTATCCGATGGGGCCGTTCACGCTGCTGGATTTCGTGGGGCTGGACACCACGTATTTCATTTCGCAGATCATGTTCGATGAGTTCAAAGAGAAGCGCTTTGCCGCGCCGCCGCTTCTGAAGCGCATGGTGCTGGCCGGCTGGAACGGAAAGAAATCCGGCCGCGGGTTTTACGACTATTCGGACCCCGCAAATCCGAAGCCGATCCAATTTTGAGGGAAATCATGGCCTATGAAAATCTGCTGTATGAGAAGAAGGACGGCATTGCGTTCATCACGTTTAACCGGCCGAAGGTGTTGAACGCGCTGAACCGCAGGACGGTGGAGGAGTTCCGGCAGATCTTGCTGGAGGCGCGCGATGATGCCTCGGTGAGGGTGCTGATTTTGACCGGTTCGGGCGAAAAGGCGTTTGTGGCCGGCGCGGACATCAACGAACTGGCGCAGCAGACTCCCGTGAATGGAAAAGAGTTTTCGATTTTTGGGCAGGGCGTGTTTCATTTGCTCGAAACGCTGGGGAAGCCGTCCATCTGCGCGATCAACGGATTTGCGCTTGGCGGAGGTTGCGAGCTGGCTCTATCTTGCACAATTCGCATTGCGAGCAAGACCGCGAAGTTGGGCCAACCCGAGGTGAAGCTAGGCATTATCCCGGGCTACGGCGGCTCGCAGCGCATGGCGCGGCTGTGCGGCAAAGGCGTGGCGCATGAACTTTGCCTGACCGGCGAGATGATCAGCGCGGAAGAGGCGCAGCGCATCGGGTTGGTCAATCACATCTACGAGCCGGCGGAGTTGGTGCCCGCCGCGGAAGCCCTGGCGAAAAAGATTATCGAGAAAGCACCGCTGGCCGTGAAATACTGCAAGGAAGCAATCGAGCGCGGGATAGAAATGCCGCAGGAAGAGGGACTGTTCCTGGAGGCGACGCTCTTCGGCTTGTGCTGCGCGACGGAAGATATGCGCGAGGGCACGAAGGCGTTTCTGGAAAAGCGGCCGGCAGTATTTAAAGGGAAGTAAAGGAAGTAAATGAAGTAGACGAACGGAATTGCGGAAGCCGTCGCGAGCGGGGAAACGAGGGTGATGATTCAGCCGGGGAAAATTGATGGAGGGTTGAGCGGCGCAGGATTTCGTTTTGGCGTGGTTGTGAGCCGCTTCAACAGTTTTATTACGGAGCGGCTGTTGCAGGGCGCCGTGGATGCGCTGGAGCGCGGCGGCGCGGCCAGCAAAGACGTGGATGTGGTCCACGTGCCGGGCGCGTTTGAACTGCCGCTGACGGCGAAGAAACTGGCGCAGACGGGGCGCTACGACGCGCTGATCGCGATCGGTTGCGTGCTGCGCGGCGAAACCGCGCATTACGATTACGTGTGCTCGGAAACTTCGCGCGGGTTGCAGCTTGCGCAGATGGATACGGGCGTGCCGGTGATGTTCTGCGTGCTCACCTGTGACACGCTGGAGCAGGCCATTGATCGCGCGGGATTGAAGGGCGGCAACAAGGGATTTGAGGCTGGGCTCGGCGCGATCGAGATGGCGCAGTTGTCGCGCAAACTGCGTGCTTCGTCGAAGTCCTCTTCTGCCACGTCAGGCAAAGGGCGGCGCAAATAACGTGAGCCTGCGGACCAAATCGCGCGAATTCGCGATGCAGATGCTGTTTCAGTGGGATATGAGCCAGCAGTTCCCCGAAAAACTTGAGACAACTTTTTGGAAAAACGCCAAAGCTGCTGCGCAGACCCGCACGTTTGCGAACCAGCTATTTGAAGGGGCGGCCCATGATGCCACCGCGCTCGACGAACTGATCAGCAAGCACGCCGTCAACTGGCGCCTGGACCGCCTTGCCGCCATCGACCGCGCGATTCTACGTCTGGCGATGCACGAAATGCGCGCCACGGATACGCCGGCGAAAGTCGTGATCAACGAAGCAGTGGACCTGGCCAAGAAATATTCCTCCGACGATGCCGGGGGTTTCGTCAACGGCATCCTCGACGCCTACCAGAAAACCCTCAAGACCAAGTGAACGGAGCGCCACGCGTCTCGCACCGCTAGGTGCGGATGGTGCCTTCGAAGACTTTTACCGCGGCGCCGCTTACGCGCGGGGTCAGCTTTTTGCCGTTTTGTGAAACTTCCACTTCGATTTCGCTGGGGCGGCCCATCTCGACGCCTTGCGCGATGTGCAGCGTGTGGCCGGCGCCGAATTTTCCATGCTTCACGAGATAGGCGCCGAGCGATCCGGCGGCCGAGCCTGTGGCCGCGTCCTCATACATTTCCCAGGGCATCATGCCGCGGGCGTAGGCCGAGGAGTTGCCGCCGAGCGCAAAGCAATAGGCCAGCGCGCCCTGTTTGCCGAAGAGCCGGGCAAGCTCCACCATGTTCAACTGAATTTTTCCGAGCGCCTGGCGATTCCGCAGCGGCACCATCAAGTTGAAAATGCCGGTGGAGACGAATTCGGGTTCCAGCTTGGGATCGAGATCTTTCGGGGAAAGACCCAGCGATTCCGCCAGCTTTTTTTTGTTGATCTTGGAAGGCTTGAACGTCGCTTCCTTTTGCGTCATGGTGACGCGCTGCGGGCGGCCGTCCTTGAAGCGGATCTCCACCGGCAAAATTCCCGCACCGGTCTGTTGCAGCACGTGTACGCCGCCTTCTTGCGCAGGGACCACGCCGAGCTCGGCAAGCAGGAACCACGTGCCAATTACCGGATGCCCCGCGAGCTTCAGCTCTTCCTTGGTGGTGAAAATGCGCAAGCGGGCCAAGGCTCTGTCGTCGGTCGGCTTTTGCACGAAGACCGTCTCGGAAAGATTCATTTCGCGGGCGATAGCCAGCATCTGGTCGTCAGACAGGCCGTCGCCGTCGGTTATCACGGCGAGCGGATTGCCCTGAAATCGCGTGGTGGTGAAGACATCGAGCGTGTAGAAGCGATGTTGCATGTCTGGGTCCTGTCTTTCAGGCCGCCGGGCGGTCAAGCTCAAATCCGCTCGAGCTGGCTGACTGTCCTATCGTTCCGGATATTTCCCGTGTTCAGTGTGGTGCGCGGTTCGATCAAAACAATGTGAACTTCTTGATCGGCTACGGGAAGATGTTCGACGCCGCGCGGCACGATCACAAATTCGCCTTCGCGCACAAGCGTTTCGCGATCGCGGAATTTCATGCGCAGGGTGCCCTGGACCACCAGAAAAAGCTCGTCCTCATTGTCGTGGTGGTGCCAGACAAATTCGCCTTTGAGCTTGACGGCCTTTACCTGGCAGTCGTTCACGTCGCCGAGCACGCGCGGATTCCAGTAATCCTGGAATCTGCTGAATTTTTCTTTCAGATTTATTGTTTCCATGGCGAGCTCCCTAAAGGGCGTTTACCGCAGCCACTGTTGCCTGCAGAACGCGTTTCGTGGTTTCCGGCCGCGAAGTCTCCGAATAGATGCGCAAAAGATTTTCGGTGCCCGATGGACGCACCAGCACCCAGCCAATGTCGCCGAGATACAGCTTGATGCCGTCCATGTTTTCGCGGCGCGTGACGCCCCAGTTTTCGACGCGCTTTGTTTTTTCGCTGGTGAAATATGCGATGGCTTTTTCCTTTTGTCCGCGCTTCACGTCCAGATCGATGCGGCCATAATGGAATTCGCCAAACTCCGCGTGCAGCGCGGCCAGCAGTTCGCCGAGCGATTTGCCGTGCCACGCCATCAGCTCCGCCAGGAAAAGCGCCGAAACCGAGGCGTCGCGCTCCGGCAGATAGAGGCTGGTGCCGATGCCGCCGCTTTCTTCGCCTCCGATCAGGATGTTCTGCTCCAGCATCAATTCGCAGATGAACTTGAAGCCGATGGGCACTTCATAAAGCTTGCGCGAGAATTTGGCGGCCAGCTTGTCGATGAGTTTGGTGACGGAAAAAGTTTTGGCGATGTCGCCGGGGAGTTTGCGGGTGCCGGCCAGGTGCCAGACCATCAGCGCGAAAATCTCGTGAGGATTGATGAAAGAGCCGTTGCGGTCAATGGCGCCGATGCGGTCGCCGTCGCCGTCGGCGGCAAAGCCCGCGTCGTATTTACCGGCGCGCACCGCCTTCCGCAGCGCTTCGATGTGTGGCTCGATGGGCTCTGGATGCACGCCGCCGAAACGTGGATCGCGCGTGCCGCGGATTTCGTCGCAAACGACGCCATTGCGCCGGAAAAGTTCGCGCAGCAGACCCGCGGCAGAACCGTGCATGGGATCGACGACGAAGCGGAATTTGGCGTCACGCAGGCGTTGCCAGTCGATTAATTTTTCGATCGTGTCGAGATAGGGCGCCCGCGGCTCCAGCCAGTGGATCAATTCCTTTCGCGGCGGCAACGGCGGCACGCCCGACGTTTCCACGGTAGCCAGTTCCTCTTCAATCTGCGCGACGATGGAGGGCAGCGCGCTGCTGCCATAGCTGGCCTTGTACTTAATGCCGTTCCACGAATATGGATTGTGGCTCGCGGTGATGACGAGACCCCCGGCGGCTTGGCGCTGGCGGACGAGCAGCGAAATCGCGGGCGTGGGGCAGGGCTTATCGGCTAGCCAGACGAGAGTTCCGGTCGAGCTGATCACCTCGGCTACCGTCGCGGCGACGCGGTCGGCGGCATAGCGGTGGTCGTAGCCAACCAGCACGCCTTTGCGCGCGTCTTCGCCCCGGACCACGTAGCGTGCAATCGCGGTGGCGACGGTGCGGGCGTTCGCAAAAGTGAAATCTTCAGCAATGATCCCGCGCCATCCGTCGGTTCCGAATTGAATCGAACTCATTGCTAGTGAGTATACGCGAGGAAGGCAAGACGCCAAAGATTGCGGGGTTAGGCACGGGTAGAGAAAAGTGATAAAGGCAGCAATTTTCGAATGCAGGGAGGTTCGGTTCGATTCCGCACCTGGCGAACGGACGCTTCGGCGGCCGCTAGTTTAGGGTTCGGACGTTGAGCGCGAGGAATGGCTCGGTGTCCACCTGGGGACGATGAACTCCTGAAAGATATTGGCCACCGTGGTTTCGGTTAGCCGGATCGCGGCGGTGCTGAAGACGAGGCTCGCACCATGTCGATTGCTCGCCGGGTAATAAAGATTGGCGATTCCCCCAGCCGCAAGATTTCCGCCGACGTTTGAGTAATTCGGCTGCCAGCGCCCGTTGTCACCCTTGCAGATGAACGAACTGGCGATCGCATAGAAAAGCCTGGAGCGCTTGCTGCCGGTGCCTTTGTAGAAATAACGCGGATCCTGCTTTAGCAGCGACGGCAATATGGCGCCTCCAATATAAGTGCCGGAAAAAACGTCGCCGTAGGTCGCGCCGTAACGCTTCGCATAGCCCTGCATGCCCTGGCCATACCCGCTCCAGCTATTGGCCGCTTGATTGATTCCAGCTATTGCGCCAACGCCCAGAAACGTGATTGGATCCGTGGAGGATTTCCAGGCAAGTCCGAATTTTTGTTTGGCTGTGAGGGGAACGGCGTTGCGATCGTACGTGACGTAGAAATTCGGAATGATGCCGAATACGCGCTGTTTTTCTTCTTCCCGGATCTGCACCTCGGCGAGTTCTTCTCGCGTAAGCCTCACACGCACCTCGGTCACCTGGGTCGCGACCACCAGCATCGCCAGCGGGATGACGTAGGGCTCGCCAGTCTGCACGGTTCCAGTGATTTCCTGCGTCGCAAGTCCTTCGGACGAAAGCGTGAGGCGGAAGGGCCCGGGAGCGACATTGGAAAAAACGAACTGCCCGTCTTTGTCCGTCAGCGTTTCTTGCGGGGGGGATTGATCTTCGCGCGTCAGCTTTATGTTTGCTCCACCGATGCTGGCGCCGGATTGATCGATGATTTTTCCACTGATGCTTCCTGCCGGTTGCCGGTCGGACTGGGGCGCTTGGGTGGGGGCCACGATTCCCGATGATGGGGGCGCGCCGCTCTTCTCATTCGGAAGGCCAGACGACTGCGTAGTCTGGGCGGAAGCGGCAAAGCTGCAAAGCAGCAGGCAAAGACCCAGCCAAAGGAATTTCCCCAAACCAAGGGAGGAACGTTTTTGCAAAAGTTCGACGATCATCCCGAATCTTCCCGGACAATTCTCCAAACTTAGATGCAATGACCTGGCGAGCTGATACAAAGGTTTCTGACGCAGAATTGGGGCTGGTGTGAGCCAATCTGGAATCTCCCCAACCTGGAAAAATTTTCATAGTGGGTGGGGCACTTTGCGCAATACCCGGGAGTCGCGTGAGGACACCACCCCGGGTACTTGAAGTACTTGATTGCGTGGCGCAATTGAAAAGCGAGCGCCAATGGAGTCTCCCCTCAACCCGCGGGGTTAGTCCGGGGTATATCCCAGGAAGTCTTCGTGGCCTTCGAACACCGAAGCCATTTTTGTTAACCGGAACAACTCCTGCAAGCGCTGGTTCAGATTGATCAGTTTCAGCTGGCTGTTCTGCCGCTTGGCAGAGAAGAACAATCCGGCGATCGCACCAAGGCCAGAGCTGTCCATATAGCTCACGTGGGTGAGATCAAGCACGACGCATTTCGTCTCCGGGAAGAGGCTGCGGACTGTTGTTTGCAGCAGTCCAGAGGTGCCCGAGGTGATCTTACCGGTGCAGCGAACCATCGTTTCCTCGGGGTTTTTTGTCGTTTCCAGATTTAATTCGGAGATTGGACTGGGGGTTGCAGCCATGACGGGGCCTCCTTAAGGCTGAGCTGGACTTGGAGAATCATGGGATCCGCTCTTCGGAGATGGAACCGCCGCCGGTTCGGGCAAACTTCGTCCGGCCGGGTAAAGAGTAGGCTCGGCCGAACGCCCTTACAATACTCCGGAAGCGAGCAAAGTCAAGCCAGACTTGATGAGAATGCGGTAGGTTTCGACGATGAAGGCCGGGTCCTGGAAAGGACCCGGCCGGGGTGATTACAAGAGTTTCTTGTGCTTGCGGTCTTCGAGGGCTTTCACGATTTTGCCGACGTCCTGGGCGCGGTCGCGAGGGCAGATCAGCAGGGCGTCGGGCGTTTCCACGACGACCAGTCCGCTGACGCCGATTGCGGCAATGTATTTGCCGGGGCTCCAAAGGAAGTTGCCTTCGGCATCGAGGGTGTGGCCGGGCCCCGCAAAAATATTTTCCGCTGGATGCTTGGCGAGCAGTTCGTGAACCGCGGCCCAGGAGCCGATATCGCTCCAGCCCATTTCCGCGGGAATCACGAAGACGCGCGGCGGCCCGGGATGCTGGGTTGCCCGTTCGAGGATGGCGTAGTCCACGGAGATATTTTCGAGACGCGGATAGATGCGCTTCAATTTGGCGGTGTAGCTCCGCTTTCCGATGTGGCGGGCGAGCTCCTCAATCTGCGAATGCGTTTTCGGCAGGAATTCCTTGAGCGCGTCCAGAAACGTGGATACGCGCCAGAAAAACATTCCCGCGTTCCAGTGAAAATTTCCGGAGGCAACATATTCCCTTGCGACGGCGAGCTCCGGTTTTTCCTTGAAACACCGCACGGCAAAAATCGGCGCTCCGGTCGAGGTGATGGAATCTCCCTGGCGCTCGATATATCCAAAACCCGTTTCCGGCCGCGTCGGCGGGATGCCCAGAACCACCATGCGTCCAGGTTCGCGCGCCACGTCCAGAGCGGCGCGCACGATTTCGCGATAGCGCTCCGGCTGGGCGATGTAGTGATCCGCGGGCAGCACGGCGAGTAGTGCGTCGCCGCCCTCCGCGTGGCGCACATGAATGGCGGCCAGCGCGATCGCGGCGGCCGTGTTTCTCCCAACGGGTTCAGCAAGGGCATGCTTTCGCGCGGCCGCGGGCAACTGTTTTGCCAGAGCTGTGGATTGCTCCGCGTTCGTAACCGTCCAGATGCGCTGAGCCGGAACGAGCGGCGCGAGCCGGGCCACGGTCTGTTGCAGCATCGAGCCTTCGCCGACAATGTTCAGCAATTGCTTTGGCGTGCGCGAACGGCTGCGCGGCCAGAAGCGCGTGCCGCGCCCTCCAGCAAGAATAACTGCGTGGATTGCCAGTGGTTTTTCTTCTTTCACTCGGCACCTATCAGTACGCGCGAAATCGCTCGGTCTTCAAATCCCTGGTTGCGCAATTGCTGCCGAAGCACGCGGGTGTCCGGAACGGTTACGCGCAGAACGGAGCTTACCCCATCCGGCTGCAGCAAGGTTGTTGGCAGGTTCGCCGGCAGAAACCACGCTTCGCCAGGGCGGAATTGGAAGGCCCACTCCGTGTCATGAAACGTGCCGGTGCCTTCGAGAATCACGAACAATTGAAATTCCTCGGGATCGCTTTCGATCGGCGTGGTCCGGTTGCAATCCCAGCGCTCCGTGGCAAAGAACTCGCAAGCGGACAAAAGACATTTCTTCGCGTCGGGCGAATGCAAAGCGAGCGGCTCGATTTTGCCGCCGCTTCCCCGGTTGAAATTCGTTACCTCCAGCGCTTTCTGAACGTGCAGCTCGCGCGGCTTCCCGGAAGAGTCCAAGCGGCCA
>DATMMG010000194.1:0-24059 GCA_035569815.1 Candidatus Methylomirabilota bacterium | reverse complement strand
AAGCGCGCTCACTCATCTTGGTTTTCGCAAAGGGGGATGCATTGTCTGAATCGAACAATAACGCCTTCAATCGTCGAGAGTTCATCCACGGCGCGCTCGCCGGCGCCGCCTTCGCCGCGTTGCCGGCTGCGGCTCTCCCTGCGGACAATCCCGACCTTCAGTCGGTGCTGAGCCAAATCCCGAAGATGCATGACGAGAACGTGAAGCGCCTGCAGGACTGGATTGCTTTGCCGTCGATCGCGGCCGAGAACCGCAACTATCCGCAGGGCCCTGAGTATATGGCGCAACTCGCTCGCGACGCGGGATTCGCGAATGTCGAAATTGTGCCGACGTCGGGCAAGCCCGGAGTCTTCGGCACTCTGGATGCCGGCGCGGCAACCACAGTAGGCATCTATTTTATGTACGACGTAAAACAGTTTGACCCTTCGGAGTGGTCTTCGCCGCCGCTCGAAGGGCGGATCGTCGAAAAAGAAGGCTTAGGCAGGACTTGCGTTGGTCGCGGCGCTGTAAACCAGAAGGGTCCTGAAACCGCTTTTCTGAGCGCCCTCCATGCCTTCAAGGCAGCGGGGAAAAAGTTGCCCGTAAATCTCGTGCTCGTCTGCGAAGGTGAAGAAGAGATCGGTTCGACCCACTTTCCGGAAGTTGTCCACCAACCCAAGGTCACCGCCGCGTTGAAGAAATGCATGGGAGTGTTCATTCCTGAAGCGGGCCAGGACGCGGATGGAGGAATTCAGATATCGCTCGGGGCCAAGGGCGTAGTTGAGCTCGAACTGGTTTCCAGCGGAGAGCGATGGGGTCGAGGTCCCAAGCATGATGTTCACTCCAGCCTTGAGGCGCAGGTGGACAGCCCCACTTGGCACCTCGTGCAGGCTCTCAACACGCTGGTCGAGTCCGATGGACACACGCCTGCCGTCGCGGGCTTCTTTGACAGGGCCAAACCGCTTACTCCCGCACAGTTAAAGATGATTCAGGAAGCCGCCGCTCATCGCAGTGAAGCGATCGCCAAAAAACAGCTGGGCGTTGAGCATTGGGTGCACGACACAAACTGGCTTGACTCGCTCGTGCTCCTCGAATCCAAGCCCACAATCAACATCGAGGGCTTGGTCGCTGGATACACGGGCCCCGGTGGCAAGACGGTCCTGCCGCATCGCGCCGTCGCGAAGATTGACATGCGGCTTGTTCCGGACATGACGGCCGCCGGCACGCTTGCGCTTCTGAAGGATCATCTTGCGAAACATGGCTTTGGCGACATTGAAGTCAATATGACCGGTGGCTACGATCCAACGCAGACCTCCCCGGATTCGAAGCTCATCCAGGCGCAGATTACCACTTACCGCAAGCTGGGTCTCGATCCCGTCCTGTGGCCTCGCTCTGCTGGTTCCTGGCCGGGATACATCTTCACTTCCGAGCCTCTCAATCTTCCCGCTGGACATTTTGGAATGGGACACGGGACCGGCGCGCATGCTCCGAATGAGTACTATCTGATTGATTCGACCAACACAAAGGTTGCGGGAATTGATGGAGCTGTGCGCTCCTTCGTCGAGTATCTCTACGCGTTAGCTTAAGGCAGAGAGGGAATGTAGTTCTCGATGTTCGCGCCGCACACCACGTGGTCGACTAACGCACACGGACCTATGCTTGGAATCCACATGTACCATACCCTTCTTGCCGCATTCTTTGAGATCTCTCGCACGGCGGTTTCGATGTGCAGCGCCGGCATCCTGCTCTTCCTTATTGCACTGTGGGCTGCGAAGTCCGATATCGCGCGGGCCGGTGGCCTCGAGAAGATCGTAGTCTTGAGCAATCTGTGTTTCGCAATTCCATTGGCGGCTTTCGGCGCGGAGCATATCTCGGGCGCGAGATTCATCATGCTCGGCGTGCCTTCGTACATGCCATGGCGCTTGTTTTGGGCATCCTTCGTGGGCTTTGCATTGCTCTCCGCGTCCCTGAGCATTGCCACAAAAATTCAGGTGCGCTGGTCCGGCCTGCTCTTCGGGATCATGATGTTTCTTTTTGTGGCGATGATCCATATCCCGCGAGCTCTCTCCAGCCCCACGGACAGGATTCCGTGGACGATTGTCATCCGCGAAATGTCATTCGCTGGCGGCGCCTGGATTCTTGCCGGAAACGCGATGCCCGGCCAAGGCAAAAGCAAGCTCATCACAGTGGGCCGCGTTTTGATCGCGATCGCCGCCATATTTTTTGGCGTTGAACATTTTCTGCACCCAATGGGATGCCCAGGAGTCCCGCTCGAGAAACTGACGCCTGCGTGGATCCCTGGGCGCTTGCTCCTGGGCTATCTAACCGGCGCGATTCTTCTGGTTGCCGGGGCAAGCATTCTGCTGGCCAGGAAGACGCGGATGGCCGCGACTTATCTCGGTACCTGGATTTTCCTGCTTGTCTTGTTCATTTATGGGCCGATCCTGATCGTGCAAATGTCCGACCCGAGCACTGAGGTCAAGGTGGAGGGACTCAACTACTTTGCGGACACGCTGCTGTTTGCAGGAGCGATTCTCGCGCTCGCCAGCGCAGCTCCACGCACGGATTAAGACGTCGGCTGCCAATACCCCGTAGTCTTGCCTCGCACTTTTTTCCGGCTCCTATTTCCTGATGATTCATTTCCCGCGAGGTTTTGAGGGCCACATGGATTCGACTTGTCTCCACCCTCCCAGTTCAATATATTCGCGGCCTCAGCCCTTCGGCACACGCTCCAGGCCCACCCGAATCGTTCGTGCAAATAAATGTGAGTGAAGGGATGGTCCAGCAATTACCTCCCGGCAGCAGAAGGCTCAATTCACGGGTCGAGTCGGGGAAGAGTGTGTGGGTCTACTGGGAATGTGATCGAGATCGCGATGTATCCCGTGTAGTGAATCTGAGCGTCGGAGGGTTGTTCATTGAGACCCCAAAGATGGAGCGCGTAGGCGCAACCACCAAGCTTCATTTTCTTGTCCCAGAGGGGCAAATTCGAGCCGATGGCGTGGTGCGGCATGTGAAGCCCGCCGGAGGATTGGGATTGAAGTTCGAAGCGGTGAGTGAAAGGGACCGCCCGAATTTGGCGGCATTGATGAGGCGCCTGCGTAGTTTGTCTTGACTGCGGACCGCTGACCAGGAATCCCGGTAAACAAATTATCCGCACTTGTGATATGTTCACGGCTCCCGCCGGGACGAACGTGACACACGAATGGGGACAATGCGGCTGTTCTACATGAGATCGAATTCGACTGGCCAGGGCTGGCGGGCCGCTGGATCGCATGGGAAGAGTTGCATTCCATCCTCATTGGGAAATTAAATCCTACGAAAACACCGGGGCCCCCATGTTCAGGTCGATGTTAAGTTCGATCTTCAGTTCAAAGCTCATCTTGAAAAGAGCATTTTCCCTGCTTGCTCTAACGCTCGCAGCGGCTAACGCAGCGCATTCACAGCAGGCCGACTTTCACCTGCAGGAAGCGACCATCGACGATGTGCATCACGCCATCCGCGACGGCCGGATCACCTGTAAAGGTTTAATCCAGCTTTACATCAGTCGCGCCAAAGCCTACAACGGCGTCAGCAACGAGTTGGTAACAAATGACGGTGCGCCGATTCCAACCGCCCCCGGCGTGGTTCGCGCCGGCTCGCCTCTGAAATTTCCCACCCAGACAATTCCTATCTCCAGCCTGCTGCCCAATTTCGATAAGTACGCGGGACCGCCGATCGAACTCGGCCGGATGGAATCCACCGCCTCCGATCCCACCGTGCAGCAGCAGTTCGGCATGACCATTGGTATTCCCAACGCCGGCCAGCTCAACGCGCTTGGCACCATCAATATCCGCGGCGAGCGCTCCGTCACCTGCAAGGGCGACCGCGACCGGCGCCCCTCCGACGGCCCGCTGCCGCCCGGCTCCCCAGCGGTCTGCGAGGAATTCCGCAAGCAGCCGGATGCTCTCGAGCGCGCCGCCGAACTCGACGCCCAATTCGGACGGAATCCCGACCTCGAAAAAATGCCCCTGTACTGTGTCGCGTTCTCCTTCAAAGACGCGTTCGACACCAAAGACATGCGCAGCACTGGCGCCGGCGACGCGAACTACGACATCGACTTCCCCGCCCGCGACCAGACCCTCGTGGCACAACTTCGTAAAAAGGGCGCCATCATCTACGCCAAAACCGCCAACACCGAATACAACGGACGCCCCGTCCCCTCCACTCGCGGCGGCGCCGGCCCGGAGCGAGGCACAAACAAGCCCACAAAAATATTTGTCTCCATCCAGGGCTATCAGCGCAGCACCTGGTCCGGAAATCCCAGCAATGCGTACGACACCACGCGCGCTGCCTCGCTCGGTTCAAGCTCCGGCTCGGGCGTCTCCGTCAGCGCAAACCTTGCCGCCTGCAGCATCTGCGAAGAAACCAGCTGGTCCTGCCGCGGCCCGTCCAATCACAACGCGGTGGCGCTGATCCTGCCTCACAAATCGCTCATTTCCTTTCTCGGCGGCGCCATCGGCGCGGACATCTACCTCGATCGCTCCGGCATCGTGTGCCGCACGGTGAAAGACGCCGCCGCAGTGCTCGACGCCCTCAAGGATCCGGAGAACGGATACTACGATCCGCGCGACATCTTCACCACGGTCCCCCGAACGAGCCTCTTGGACAAGCCCTACTCCGCCAGCGTGGCCTCCTCGGGCGCGCGCGGCTCCCTGCGCGGAATGCGCATCGGGATCGTCCGCGAATCCATGCTCACTTTCCCCGGCGTAAAGGCCGACGAACCGATTTCCCAGGCGGCCAGCAAGGAAATCAAATCCATTCTGGGCGACTATCTGGGAGCTACCCTCGTCGAATCGGTCGACCCTCTCTGGCCGGATGATCCCGCCATCGAGAACATGTCGCCCACCTACACTCAGGCCCTGGCGCAACTTCTCCCCGTTCTTTTCCCCGACATTCTTTATCGCCTCAAGCGCGACGGCCAGCCGCAATTCCCCGAATTTGCCGCGAAAATTAAGCCCACGGAATTCGCGCCGGGCAAGACATTCGGCTCCGGCACGATGAAACCCATCGATTATTTCCTCAATCTTGCCGAAGGACGCGTTCCCGTCCCCAAAAACTTGAACATTCGCGCGATCGAGGAAGTGGTGGAATCCAACGCCTTCACCCTCGAATTCAATCAATACGCCATGCGCCGCGCCGCCGATTGGAAAGAACGCGGCTTCACCGAAACCCTCACCGATTTCCCAGCGCTCAATGCGCGGTCGAAATTCTGGGGCGACGATCAGCGCGCCGCATTCAAGAATTGGGAAGAGATGGACGACATGCGCAATGCCCTCGGCGATCGCCAGGGCATCGACGAGCACATCATGATGCGCGAGCTGCTTCGCCGCGTGGAAATGAAAGTGATTTCAGAGAACCATCTCGACGCCGTCGTGCGTCTCCACTATTCCCTGCCTCCCGGCAAGATCGGCCTGGCGCCTCAACCCGAGCCGCCCGACGACACCCGCGGTGAACTTCGCATGGGGCCCTTCGCCGGCCTCACGGAAGTCCTCATTCCCGCCGGCTATGTGCGCACGGTCTACGATCCCACCTTTGTCTTGAGCCCCGATAAAAAGCGATACGTCCCCACCAACAACAACACGCCCACAACTCTGCCACCGCCCGGTCTGCCCTTCTCCCTCGTTTTTCGAGCGGAGCCGGGAAAAGAGGACGTCATCTTGAAAATCGCCTCGGCCTACGAAGCAGCTTCCAGGCGCCGCGTCCCTCCGCCCGAATTCGGCCCCCTGCCTGGCGAACCGTAGGAATTCCCACAAGTTGCCAAACGCCAGAATCGGGAGGTAGCTCCATTCCAGCAGCGTTGAGGCCGGGCCGATTTGCAAGCCTCCCCATCGGCCCGCCTCCCCCGTGCCCCTACCCCTACTACCTCTTTCGCTACCAGTACTTCGGTAGCCTTGCCCCCTCATTTTCCCCTGCCTCATAATCCTTAATGGTTCGATTTTCGCCGGGTCTGGGGGCCACAAGAAGAATTTGCCGGGTGTGTATCACTCCGTTTCAGGGACATCTTTAAAACTTCGCGAGTGACCCACCCACTCCTTCTTACGGCCGCCTTCGGAATTTCTGCGCTCTGCGGAACGACCTGACTACGCCCTAATGTCGCAAAGTGTGATCGCACTCGGATTGCTTCTCGGAACTCTCCTCGTCGGGGTGTTCTTCGCCTACATTTATTCTCTCAAGCGCCAGAACTATCTTCTTTATTGGACCGTGGGCTGGGCCCTCTACGCCCTCCACTACCTTTGCCCCGCTCTCTCTCCCTGGATCGGCTCCAACATCTTCCTGAGTTCCCTGAACCACGCGCTCTTCGGTTTCGCCGCCATCTGTTTCTTCCTTGGCGCGCAACTTTACACGCAGCACAGCCTCTGGCTCAAGCCCGCCCTCGGCTCCGCCATCTTGCTCGCTCTCTGGTCCATGGCCAACGCGTTCCAGATCTTTCCGGTCTCCTCGTTCATTCCTGCCGCGTTTATCTACGTCGTCGTCGGTTACATTTTCTGGAATGAAAGCCGCCACCATGAAACCCTCGCCGACCGCCTCCTTGGCGTGGCTTTTTCTTTCTGGGGCATCGTTTTCCTTGGTTTCTTCCTCCTCCACTCCGCGCAAAAATTTATCGGCGATTCCATCCTCGCCGTCTCCGCCATTCCCGTCGCTTTCGTCTGCATGCTTCTCGTCATGGCCGTCTACGAGGAAGAAAAGCGCCGCGTCGAGCGCAACATGCTCGCGCTCTCCAATCTCAACCTGGCCACTTCCAGTTTTGTCGGCGGCGAAATTCAGCGCATGCTCGCCCAAGCCCTCGACCGCGTCCTCGGCGTCGTCCGCCTTCCTTCCGGTGCGCTCTTTCTGCATCACGGCGACACCTCCGGCCCCACTTCCGTGGTCTCCGCCGGCATTCCCGACGCCTTCTGCAACTCCGCGCAGGAAGAAGGCCTCGACGACTATCTCGTCGGCCTCGTCTCCCGCCTCGGCGGCCTCCTCGGCTTCCGCGATTTGCGCGACGACAATCTCACTTCTCTCGAAAACGACGAGCCGCTTCGCCGCTTCCGCGAACTCGCCCTAAAGCACGGCCTCCGCAGCGTCGTCGTCATTAGCCTCCAGGCCAAGGAGCAGGCCTTCGGTCTCCTCCTCCTCGGCACTCCCGACAATCGCCGCTTCACCTCCGCGGAACTCCGCCTCCTTCTCGCTCTCGGCCACCAGATCGGCATGGCTGTCGAAAACAGTTATCTCGTTCAACAAACCTCGCGCCGCTCCGAGGAACTCCACGTCCTCAACGAGATCGGCCGCGCCCTCAGCTCCACACTCAACAAGGAAGATCTCCTCAGCAAAATCTGGGAAGAGCTTCGCCGCCTCTTCGACGTCGAGAATCTCTATATTGCTTCCCCCGACCCTGTCCGCGACGCCATCAATTTCGATCTCGAAATGATCGGCGGCGTCCGCATGCCTATGCGCTCGCGTCCCGCCGGGAATCACCTCACCGAATTCATCATCCGCACCCGTCAACCAGTTCTTATCCGCGAAAACTTTGTCACCGAAACTCACAAGCTGGGCATCGACCCCATCCGCATTTCCGGCTCCTTCTGCGGCGTGCCGCTCGTCGCTTACGACCAGGCCATCGGCGCCCTCTGCATTTACTCCGATCACGAGCGCGCCTACGATGAAGGGCATCTCGAACTTCTCCGCGTCCTCGCCAGCGAGGCCAGCATCGCCATCGAAAACGCGCGCCTCTTTCAGAACGAGCGCACCAAGGCCCGCCATCTCAGCCTGCTCAACCTGATCTCCCGCGACGCCATCGCCACGCTGAATCCCGACGAGGTCCTCACCAAAATCACCGAGCAGCTCGAAAATGGCCTGAACTACGACCACATTGGCATCGCCCTGCTCGATTACACCACCCGTGAACTCGTCATCCAGGCCGAAAGCGGCGCACGCCGCGGCGCGCTCGCCCGCCGCCTGCCTCTCGACACCGGCCTGATTGGCCAGGTGGCGCGCACTGGCAAGTCCGCAACTTATCGTTCCTTCCCCAATAATCAGAGCGGTGCAAAGCCCGTGCTCCCGGAATCCGCCGCCGCCATGGGCCTTCCCATTTTCTACGCCGATCATCTTCACGGCGTTCTCTACGTCGAAGCTCTCCAGCCCATGGAATTCTCCGAGGAAGAAGCGCTCCTCCTGCGCACCCTCGCCGACCTCGTCTCAGGCGCTCTCCACAACGCATTGACTTTCCAGAAAGCCCAGGAGCAGGCCATCACCGACGGCCTCACCGGCGTCAAGACTCACCGCTTTTTCATGGAGGCGCTTTCCTCTGAATGGAAGCGCTCTTCCCGCGCCAGCCGTTCTTTCGCGCTCGTCCTTATGGACCTCGACCGCTTCAAGTTCGTCAACGATTTCTACGGCCACTTGGAAGGCGACCTCGTTCTCCAGCGCGTCGGCCAGATTCTCGAAACCAATTGCCGCCGATCCGATGTCGTCGCCCGCTACGGCGGCGATGAATTTGTCATGCTCATGCCCGAAACCTCCATGGAGCAGGCCCGCCAGCTCTCCTCCAAACTCCGCGGCTGGATCGCCGCCGATCCGCTCCTGCGCGAAAAAAATATCAGCGCCAGCTTCGGCATCGCCTGCTATCCGCTCCACGGGGCTTCACCGCAGGAACTCATCCAGGTCGCCGACGCTTCCATGTATCTCTCGAAGCACCAGGGCGGCAATACCGTTTCCACCGCCGATCACGTCGATCCCAACGAAGCTCGCCGCTGGAAGCGCGATGTCCTCGAAGCCTATCTCGGCGTCACTCTCAAGCGCCTCTTCACCACCGGCCCCGAAGCGTTCGAGGAAATCTATCTCCGCCTACGCCAGTTCACAGATTCCCTTCCCTGCACCGAAATCGCACAAGAGCCGCCACCCGATGGTCCGCGCGCTCTTCCGCAATCCATTCTCGACACCGTCACTTCCCTCGCCTACGCCATCGACGCCAAGGACCAATACACCCAGGGCCACTCGCAAAAGGTTTCCGCCTACGCCGCGCTTCTCGCCGAAGCCCTCGGCATGACCGAGCTCGAAGTCGAGGAAATCCGCCTCGGCGCCGTCCTCCATGACGTTGGCAAAGTCGGCATCCCCGAAACCATCCTCAACAAAAGCGGCCCGCTCAACCTCGAAGAGTGGGACACCATGAAAACCCACGTCACCTTCGGCGGAAAACTTCTCGAGCCGCTCGTTCCTCTCGGTCGCATCCGCGAAATGGTTCTGCACCATCACGAATTTTTCGATGGCTCCGGCTATCCCGAAGCGCTCGCCGCTGAACGCATTCCCCTCGGCGCCCGCATCATCACCATCGCCGATTCCTACGACACCATCACCAGCGATCGCAGCTACAAAAAAGGCCGCACCGCCGAGCAAGCCCTTAACGAACTCGAGCGCTGCGCCGGCACCCAATTCGACCCCCAACTGGTCGCAGCATTCGTCCGCGCCATGCGCCAGCTCCCCAACCCCATCATCGAAGTCGCCTCACTCCTCTCCCGCACCTCCTAACACCGCCGGTAGCACAGGCATCAGCCTGTGCTCTTCGCTTTTCTGCGCCTCGAATTTTGTTCGCTTCGATTATCTTCGCCATTGTAGGGGCCGGGCTCGCCCGGCCCGCTTTTACGTCATATTCCATTGTCTTCGCAATTTGTAGGGCCCGCCTTCCGAGGCGGGCCGCTCTTCCTCCCTGCCCTCTACCTTCCCTGAACGTAGCTGAAGGGTGCACTTCCTCTTACGCGTTCTCGCTCTTGCCCAGCGACTCCGCGTTTTCATAAAAGTTTCTGACGTTAACATTTTGGGTATCTGTACCCGGCGATACCTTAAAATGCGTCTACCAAAATAGCCATTGCTACAACTCAATTTCGGCAAGGTGTACGTCGCGTACTCTTACGGACCTCGCCCGAACTCGGAGAAACAGATGCCCTCATTCCCGTGTTTTCTCTCAATTGCTACTTCCGTCATGCTCGCTGCCGCCGTCTCCGGTTGTGGCTCCAGCAGCACGAGCGGCAACTCTCAGCCAACCGGGAGCACCGTGGTGAGCTTTCTGCTTTCCAGTGCATCGAACAATCACCTGTCTCAGTTCAATCTCAATTTCTCCAGCATCAGCCTGACCAGCAAATCCGGCAAAACGTTCACTCTGCTGGCGGCGCCGCAAAATCCCGAGTTCGTACATCTGAACGGCAACACAGAGCCGCTCTTGACGGTAAACGTTCCAGAGGACGACTACGTTTCTGCTTCTGCAGTCATCCCAAATTCCACTTTCGTTTGCATTGATCTGAATTCGACCGGCGGCCTTCAAACCAACAGCGCTATCTCTTCGCCAGTCTCGGCTAACAGTGTGACCATCAACTTGCCCTCGCCTATCACCCTCTCCGGCCCGCACATGGGTCTGTTGTTGAATCTGCAGGTTGCCCCATCGATCTCCTATCCGAGTTGCGACACGCTCGTTCAGGGGCCCACTACAGTTACCCCCACATTCACCCTGACGCCCCTGACCTTCGCGGCGCAACCCACCAACAGTGGAAACGGCCTGGCAAACGATCTCGAGGGCATCCTGAGTTCGGTGAATTCGGCGGCGGGCACTTTTCAATTGACAGCTCCCGATGGACTCAAATGGTTGCTGAGTACCACCGGCGCTACCCGGTTTCAGGGCGTGTCCGATTTTTCCGCTCTGATCTCCGGCATGCCCGTGAGTGTCGATGCGGTCATCCAACCCGACGGTTCGCTCCTGGCCACCCGCGTCGCCGTGCAAGACACCAATACGGTGAGCCTTACCACCTCGAGCGGTCCACTACTGCTGGTGGCCTCCAGCCAGCCTTCACTCATGGCATTTGGAACCCTGCTGCAAGGCCCTCTGTTGGTTGGAGGCCCCGTCTACTATGATTTCGGCAGTGCGGCGTTTGCCATCTCCGGACAACTGTCCAACCTGCAAAGCCTTCCTTTTCCCGCGTCGTTCACCCGCGTGAATATGGTTCCAGGCCAGAGAATTCTCCTGACCTCCCACGCCCCCGGTTTCCCGAATGCACCCGGTTATCCTCCAGTTGCAACCGTGACCTTGCTTCCCCAAACGCTTGACGGCACGGTGACCGCTGTCTCCAACGATGGCGGCTTTGCCACCTACACAATTTCGCTGGCTTCCTACGATCTTTTCGCGGATCTCGCCGTGCAAGCTGGGCAAACCTCTCTCCTCCAAAACCCGAACACCGTGGTCGTCTATGTAGACAGCGGCGTCCAGATGCAGAATTCAACGCCGCTCGCTGTTGGCAACACACTGCGTTTCTATGGTCTGGTATTCAACAGCAACGGCACGCTCAAGATGGACTGCGCGCAAATCACAGACGGCGTCACTCAGTAATGGCCGATCTTCAGATCGGCTCGCGGTTCCTGATACGCTTCCTTTTACCAAATACTGAAATCTCTAGTCCTCCACCAGTGGAATACGCTGCCCCAACCAGCGCCGGAGGTGCGACAGATCCCGACTCTCGCCCCACCCGCCGCGCAGACCTCTCATCCTTTGCCCATCCGAAAAGGATGGGCGAAGGACCTCAACCTGGGCGTTCACACTCAATTGACAACAGGGCTCATAACGATTGCGAAGGTTGCAATCATTTCCGAACTGCGTGGGAAAAATTGAATTATATATTTGAAAACTTTTCGCGGACTAATTCCTATGCCAGTCTAGCGTAACCTTCCGCCCCATCTGAAAAGCGCCCTTCGCCGTCATCAATCCATCCTGCAACGTTCCCGTAAGAAAAATATTATTCAGCACTGTGCCATCCGCCGCCTTGCTGTGCATCTCGATTTCCACCGCACCCGCCGGCCCGATATGTCCGGTCAGATTCATGAACACGCCGGTGTCCTTGCCCATCGGCCACCTGCCGCTCAGTTTGCTTCCCGCCGCGGTGCCTTCGCCATGGAAACACCGCGCCGGGTCCTTCTTTGTTTCCGCAAAACAAATCTGTCCCGAGTAAATGCCATCCAGCGAACCCTTGTTAACGGCGGATGGGATCGGTGCAGCCATCGCCATCGATTTCTGAGGCGTCGCAGAGGCAGTGCGAATCGGCTCATCCGATGGTTTTGGTTTTTTTGCAACCATGGGCTTGGTGACTTCGGCAGGTTTTGCGTCCGTTGGCCGTTTCACGTCCGTATTCGCTGGGCTTGGAATTGCCGCAACGGGCGCAGCCGTTTGCGGCTGCGGCGCGGGAACTGCAACGCTGGCATTCTCACTTCCCCCACTCCAGCTACTCCCCTGTTGCGCCCTATACGCCCAAATTCCCCCGCCAGCCAGCACCACCGCCAGAGCCGCTCCCGCCGCGATCCATCTCGCCTTCCCGCCCGCCACCACCACTCCCGGTTGCCGCGAAGGCAGCGGTCCGCTTCCCTCCGCCTCTGTGATAGAAAACGTCCTCACCGGCTGCGCGATGTTCTTGAAATTCATCTCCCCCATCGAATGAAACGACATCGAAAGTTTGTTCCGGATCTGATCGTGCACCGTCCCCGAAATGCACACGCCGCCCGGTTCCGCCGCCGTCTGCAGCCGTGCTGCGACATTCACCCCGTCGCCCATCAAGTCCTGCCCCTGAATCAGAATGTCGCCCAGATTAATTCCAATCCGAAACCTCACCTGCCGGTTGGGCGCCAATTGATCGTTGCGTGTCCTCAGCGCTGCCTGAATATCCGTCGCGCACCTAACCGCCTCCACCGCGCTCGGAAACTCCGCAAGGATCGCATCTCCCGCGGTATTAAAAATCCGGCCATTGTGCATCGCCACCACCGACTCAAACACTTTCTTGTGCCCGCGAAACACCCGCAGCGTCTGTTCCTCGTCTTCTCCCATCAGCCGGCTGAACTCCGCCACATCCGCCGAAAGTATCGTCGACAGTTTCCGTTCCAGAAATTGCGCGCTGGGCGTATCGAATTTGTCGGGCATTCAAATAACTCTCCGCTCGCTGTGGCGGCCATCATAGCACCAGCTTCCACGGCCGGAAACGCTCAGTTCTTGGAGATTCTGATGTCTAGCAGCCCAGCCGAGAGATCGATTGGAACGCCTCGCAGATTAATTTCCCCTAATAGATAACTCTTTCCCTCCTGGACCAACTTAATGGGCTTGCCACGTACTCGGCGTAGGTCCAGTGTAAGTACACCTCCCCTCTCTCGGTCCCCGTCAACCGCCTCTCACAGTGCCAGGAGCGCCACTTGAAAGCAGCCGTGCTGCGCAGCCTTTTGACCATCCGCCGCAATTTCAGGCTGCCCGGTCGATCCTGACTCTGGAATCCGCAATCCAGAATGAGCCGGCACATGAACAACGAATTCGTTGCCGGATCGTGGTCAGCAATCAGGCTTTTTTATTTGTAAGTATGCTTGGCGGTCCGCCTCCACGCGGTAACAAGCATGGATTGGAAACTTTATGGAAGAGCTTCAATTATTTCAAGCGGCTGCTCGCGAATGCGGGTTCGTTGTTGCTGAGGAATCCAAAGACTGCACGGCTCTGTGGTTCAGAAAAACGGTTCCGGATCCGTCCACGGGCACGCATCAGCGCCTGTGCCTGGACAGCATGACAAGAAGTGCAACCGTTTACTGGACCAATGTTCGGGGCCTGACCGATTCCAAGACCTTGCGCAGCGTCGCCGCGTTGCGCGAGTGGCTTGGCGGAATCCCCATGGCCCATCAACTAAATAAGGCTGTAACCGGATCGTAGCGTCCACGCACCGTCCATCCGTCTCGGTACTCTCAGTATCGAAAGCCGTCACGCAAGTCCCGCCGTTTAGTCTTACCCGCGTCAGGAATGCCTGCCCTCTTGCCGTTGGAACGGCCGCCTTCCGAGGTGCGCATATTGCACCTCGAATGGTTTTGCGGGGCGGGCGCTTTTCCGCTTCTCTTTCCCAATGCTATTCACTGACCACTTCTTACTGCCTTTCTTCTGTTTTTCCTTCCGTTCCTTTCCCAATAATTATTCCTTCAAGCAACCATTTTCCCCTGCAAGAAATCCCTGTGAGTACGTTCTTCCTTCTAAGTGAGGTAAATCCTATGCCAACTCCCGCGTACCACCTTCTCGTCGTTTCGTTACGCACGTCCCGCATCGCAATTCTGTTCGTCGCAACCATCGGCCTATTCGCACTTTGCCCCGCCGGGCCGCTGCAAGCGCAAGAGGCAAACCATTCTCCCGGCTGGGTGGTCATCTCCGTTCCCGAATACCGCGCCCTCCGCGTGAAAGCCTATCCCACAGAGCGCGAACCAGAGCCGCCGCCCGTCGACGCCACACTCACCCGCGTTGACTACGAGCTTCGCGCGGACACCGATCTCGCCTCCGGCCGCGCCACGCTCACCGTCGACGTCCTCAAGAACGGCTGGGTCCGCGTCCCCATTCCCGCCGGTCTTTTCGTCCGCGAAGCAAAGCTCGACGGCAAATCACTTTCACTCGCGCCGCTCTCCGACGGCCCGTCCGGGGCTAAGGATACTTCCCAGCTCTCCGCGCTTCTTTCTCATTCTGGCCGTTCGGTAATCACTCTCGAAATCGCCCTGCCCATCTCTTCTTCCTCCGGTGAAGAGCGCCTCTCCATTCCATCCACCTTTTCCGGGGTCACCAAAGTCGTCCTCGAAATTCCCCGGGCAGGTGTGGACCTCTCTCTCTACGGCGGCCTCTTCTCCGCCACGGCAGACCTGCCTGGCGGTGGCAACAAATGGACTGCCTACGGCAAAGGCGCCGAGCCCATTACGTTCGCCTGGCGCCGCAAAACCGAAGACCACCACGCCACGCTTCCCCTGCGCATGCGCGGCACGCTCACGCAGTTCGTTGGGCTCGGCGAAGACTCCACTTCCCTCACCGCCAACGTGAATCTTGAAATCACCCAGGGCGCCGCCAAAGAAGCCCGCATCCAGCTTCCCGACAAAGTCACCATCAACCAGGTGCAAGGCGCCCTCGTCGCCGATTGGGAAATGAAGCCCGGCGAACTCCTCATCACCTTCCTCGAACCCGTCGAGCAATCCGCCAGCTTCGTCGTTACCGGCGAAGCATCTCTCCCGCGCGATGGCCACATGGATATTCCCCTTCTCCGCCTCACCGGCACGGAACGCGACTCCGGCGGCGTGGCCGTCGACGTTCTTGGAGCCGGCGAAATCAAGGAAGACTCCGTGAAGACGCAGGGCCTTGAGCGCGCCGACGCCAGCGATCTCGGCGAATCCGTCACCAATCGCCAGTCGCCCGCGCTGATCGCTTTTCGCACGCGCCCAGGCGACTCCAAATCCCAACGCTCGCTCCACATCGCCGTCGCGCGTTACGCCCAGCAAGCCGTTCTCATGGCCAACATCGAAGAGGCCCGCTATCGCGTCCTGCTCACGCGCGATGGAAAGTCCCTCGTCGAATCGCGCTACGCCGTTCGCAACAACCAGCGCAATTTCGTCAAGGTCGCTCTTCCACCCGGCGCCACGCTCTGGAGCGCTTCCCTCTCCGGCAAGCCGGTTCGCCCCGGTTCCGCGCCCGACGGCAGCCTGCTCCTCCCTCTCGCTAAATCGCGCGCCGGCGAAGACGCTTCCGAGTTCGCTCTCGAGATCGTCTATCTCCGCCCCGGCGCTTCCTGGACCGACAAAGGCCGCCTGAAACTTTCTCTCCCCGCGCTGGATCTGCCAGTCTCGCGCACGGGCCTCCAGGTCTTCTTCCCGCCGCTCTTCCGCCTCTCATCGGAACCCGGCTCGTTTCACGCCGAGTCCTATGCGAATCCAATCTCCTCCGTCCTCACCGCCTCCGTCGCTGAGCCGCCCGTGGACACGCCGATCGCGCCGCCTGCCGGCTCCGCCGGCGTCGTGGGAGGAGTGATGAGCCGCCAATACATGAGCGTCATCGCTCCATCTGACAATTCAAACGACAACAAACAACTCTCCACCCAATCGCAGTCCCTCGTCGATAAATTCCACTCCACCGAACGCGGCGTCCGCGCCACCGGCATCCTTCCTGTCCACGTGGATTTCCCCGCATACGGCCCCTCTGTCTTTCTCGTTTCCGAACTCACCAGCGAAAATCAATCTCCGTCCGCTGAATTGAACTATCAGCAGAACAAAAAGGCAGGTGGCAAGTGAACCTCCGTCTACTCTTTATCGCTCTTGCTTTCACCTTCGCGGTTCCCGCATTCGCCCAGAAAAGCCTCGAATCGCCGCTGCCACCAACCGGCAACGTCACCCTTTCTCTCGACGAATACAATCGTCTCCTCGCCCTGGCCAATCGCCCCGGGAAACGATCCGAGCTTCCCCCGCTCCCCTACATCCTCAAACGCGCCGATCTGAAATTCCGCGTCTCCAACGACGGCGTCCTCGGCTCCGTTCAGCTCGAAGGCGAAACCCTCGGCGCCACCGCCGCCAAAGTTCCGCTCACCAGTGGCATGACCGTCCTCGACGCGCGCCAGGGCTCACGCCCGCTTCCGCTTCTTCTCGACAACGGCACTCACGTCGCCGTCCTTCCCGGTGAATCCGAATTTTCCGTCAACCTCGACGCCGGCCTTCCCCTCTCCATCGAAACCGGCCGCGCCTCGTTCCTTCTTCCCGTCCCCTCCGCCGGCAGCGTCCGCCTCTCGCTCACCGTTCCCGGCGATCGCGCCAACGTCCAGCTCAACCACGGCATCATCACGCACCGCGCCTCGGTCAACGGCAACACCGAAATCGAAGCCACGCTCGTTCCCGGCCAGGTCGCGAACATTTGGTGGGCTACCCGCGAAGTAGTCGCCCCCACAATCCCGCGTGAAGTCCGCTTCCTCTCAGACGTAAAAACTCTTGTCTCCGTCAGCGAGTCCGATCTTCAGATCGCAGCCCTCGCAAATCTCACCGTCGTTCAAGGTGACGCCGATCAATTCTCCGTCGCCATCCCCAGCGGTTTCGAAGTCACTTCCGTCAACGGCGCCTCGCTCGAATCCAGCGAAATCCAGAACGGCGCGTTACTCCTTCACGTAGCCGGCCGCGGCCACTCCACCCACGAATTCCTCATCGCCATGGAGCGCCCGCTCTCCGAAGCCAATGCCGCCGCGCCGATTCTGGGCTTCAAAGACGCGCAGCGCGAAACCGGCGAAGTCCTCGTCGAAGGCCAGGGTACGCTCGAACTCGCCGCCCACGAATCCGGCGGCCTCAAGCGCCTCGACATCAAGGAAATTAATCCCTATCTCCGCGCGCTTTCCCGCTATTCGCTCGAAGCCGCCTTCCGCTACCATCGCCAGTCCGACGAATCTCCCACTCTCGCGCTCGATTGGACACGCTTCCCAGACGCCAGCGTTCTCGCCGCCGTCGCCGAACGCGCCGTTGTCACCACCCTCGTCACCTCCGAAGGCAAATCCCTCACCGAAATCAAACTCACGGTGAAAAATCAGGCTCAGCCTTTTCTGAAAGTGGAGCTTCCCGCGGGCGTGAACATTCTTACCGCCGAAGTCGCCGGCGAAAAAGTGAAACCCGTGCAGGCCGCCGACGGCAGCCGAGTCCCGCTTCTTCGCGCCGGTTTCCGTCCCGCCGGAGCCTACACCGTATCCTTCGTATTCCTCCACGCCGGCTCGCCCTTCGGCAAAAAAGGTGATGCCGGCCTTTCCCTTCCGAAGATGGATATCCCCATCACCATCCTCGAGTGGGAATTGTTTCTGCCCGAACTATACAAGGTGAAGGATTTCGGCGGTGACGCACTCTCCGCCACTTACTGGCCTTCGTCGCTGGTGCCTTACAATCGGCTTCAGACCTACGGTAGAGGTGAAGGCGGCGGAATGGGCGGCGGCAGCTTTCAAGCCGGCGTTGGAGTGGCAGGTCTCCCCGAGAACGGCCGCAATTTCGCCAGCTTAATGGCGCTCGCGCCCGGCATCATTCTCGCTCCCAACCAACTCGGCGGCGGAGTCGTCGATCCCACCGGCGCCGTCATCCCCTCCGCCATCGTCGAAGTGAAAAACTTTGCGACGAACGCCACCTGGACCGCCTCCACCAGTTCCGACGGCCGCTGGCTGCTTCCCAACTTGCCCTCCGGCGCCTATCAAATCACCGCCCACGCCCAGGGTTTCCAAACCATGCGTTCCACAATTTCCTATGACGCATCCAATCCCCACGCCTATCAGATCTGCCTCAACGTGGGCGTCGTCACCAATTCTGTCGAGGTGACTACGCAAGGCCCAATGGCCGACACAGAGCTCGCGCAAATCCACGGCGGCAAGAAAAACAAAAACGCTCCTCCGCCGCCACCGCCGCCTTCCCCCAACGTCTACAACCTCCAGCAGCGCGTAGCAGGCGTCCTCCCTGTCGCCGTCGACATCCCCCGCGCAGGCGCTTCCTACCGTTTCCTTCGTCCACTGGTCCTAAACGAAGAAACCAAACTCTCCTTCACCTATAAATCAAAATAACCCCCACCTGGGAACACCATTCTCCCGAATGGCGTTCCCCGTTTGAGTGCGGAAGCGCAGCTTCCGCTTTTGCATCGCAATCCCAACGCGCTATTTCAAATTCGAAGCAACCCGCCCCGCACCTGTAGGGGCCGGGCTCGCCCGGCCCGCTCTGGCTCCTCCACGCTCCCGCGCTCTTCATAACGTCCTCAAAAAATCAATCACATCCTGCTGATCCTCCACGCTCAACCTCTCAAATTGCTCGATCACGCGATTCGCCTCGCTGCCCTTGCCCCGATGCTCCAGAATCGCCTCCACCAGATTGCTCGTTCGCCCATCGTGCAAGAAGAACACCCGTTGCCCCACGCCCCACAAAGGCGCCGTCCGAAACTCATCCGGCCCCGCGCCTCCTTGCGTGATCCCGTCTGCCAACCCGCTGCCCATGTGGTGCACGATCAGGTCTGAGTAAAGATTCGCCGTCTGATTTGAAAGCGCGACGCTCGGCACGGTCGAAGACCCGCTCGCAATCTTCGCCGCAGTCGTAAGTGACGGCGTATGGCAATGCACGCATCCGACCTTCGCAAACGTAGCGCGCCCTTTTTCTGTCGTCGCCGTCGCAGCCGCCGGAGCCGGCGGCGCCAGCATCCGCATAAAGTTCGCAAACGCCTCAATATCCGAAATCACCGCCGTGTTCGGGTTGCCGCCGCTCGGCGAAGTCGGCGTGAAATTCAGTGTGTCCTCCGGCGTCGCATTAAACACGCACCCCGGCGTCTCGTCGCGCTCCTGCGTGAACAACTGGTTTGTCACGCCCATCTCCACGTTGTACGCTTCGCTCGCGAACAGCAGCAGCGATTTGTTCTGCGCCTTCCACCCGAATCGCGAGATCGTCCCGTCGTTCGCGTTGCGGTTTACGTTGCCGCTCAGGAACGCGTTCGCATGCCCGTAAATTCCCAACGCCGATTTCACCGTCGCGTTCGCTTTCATGTTCGCAAGAATCGCCGAGTCCGGAATCGACTCGATCAGCCCCGCCCCAAACACCGGCGTCGGTATCCGGAAAATAATGTTGGGATTCCCGCCCTTGCCCGTAAGCGGATTGCCCGCCGGCAAAAAGTCCGGCTGCGCAATGTTGCAACCCACCGCATCCGCTCGCCCGCTAATCACAAACAGGTCATGCACCTCGCCGTCGCCCGTCCCATCCGGACTGTGCACAAACCGCGCCTCGCGCACCGGTCCCTTCGCCGTGATGAACCACGGCACCTTGTTTTTTGCTCCATTAAAAGTAGCAACCGCGATCAACGGATTTTGCGCCGGGCTCGATCCGCCCTCATCCGGCTGTGCGTGGCAGGAAAAACATTGGTTCGAATTGAATCGCGGCCCTAGACCATTGTTCGCGCCCCCGGTCACCGCCTCAACATCGTTGAACCGCGCCTGCCCATCCAAAAAAAACGCCGTCTCGTCCGCCGTCAGCCCCTTCAGCGGACCCCCGCCTCCCGATGGCCCTCCCCGCACCCCCGGATCCACCGGCCCCGCCTTCGCGTTCGTCCCCTCCTTAGTCTGTCCAAACGCGCCCCCACCAAACATCAGCGCCAACCCCAAAACCACCACTCCGCCTACACTCGCGCACACCATTCCCCGAAAGGTCATCACCGTAACCTCCTTGGGCTTGGGTATGCGCATTGTACACCCGGGCCATCCGCGTTGGCGTGTCAAAGGTTGTAGCTCACGGATACTTGGCAACTCTGCAATCTCGCTCGCGAGTCACAGGACTTTTCCCTCTTTAAGCTGGGGCGCGTCAATTCTGGCGCGACGTTTAGGGCTTCACCTGCACACTCGCTTCGTTGGTCACCAATTGAATCGGCCGCTGCTGCGAGTCCTTCGCGCTTACCTGCACAATCGACAACGTGCCCGTGCCGGGCGCAAGCCCCTTGATCACGATGCCCAGAATTGTGCCCGTGCCGCTCACTCCTGCCGTGTTCGGTTGACGCGTTGCCGAGATAATCGCCTGACCGCGCTCATTATCCACTTTCTGCACAATAGCGATCTCTTGATCCCCAGCCTGGAGGAACCCTCCATGCCGCACTTCTTCCACACTGATCAGGGCCGGGTTGTACTGAAGCAAAAATGGAATTGAGAATAGGTCATTGACATTATCCACCACTACGCCGACCGTCATGGTCTGTCCCGCTTTCAAAGACAGATTCCGGGGCTCAAAGCGAATCTCCGCGGGTTTTCCGGATTGTTCCGAATTCGATGGAGCTTGCGCATCGGCCGGGACGGCGGGTTCTTGTACCTTCGTCGACGGTGATGCCGCCGGTGGCTGCCGCTGGGGCGCACGCATTTCGCTCGCGCGTTTGGTCTGAACGTTCGTTTCGGAACCGGCATACAGCGCCTTTAAGTTGGATTTCGTCCATTCCGGCATACGGACAATGCGCGGCGTCAAGATCATCAGGATCTCGTCATCATCGGAGCTTCGATTGTCGTCAGAGAACAGGTGCTTAAGGATGGGAACATGCGCCAGGCCCGGCCAGCCATTCAGCGTCTTCATGTCCGACTTCGTGATCAAGCCGGCTAGAATGCTGGATTCACCTTCTTTCAGGCGAATTTCATGCGCAATTTTGCGCTGGCTGATGACAGGCTGCTGGATGCCGCCGATTGTGACGTTGTTAGAGACGGAAGATACCTCCACTTGCAGCTTCAAACTCACATCGCGGTTTGGGTGAACACGCGGAGTAACCTCCACGTTGACACCGACGTCGATGTACTGGAATTGCGTATTGACGAGAGGATTCACGAAACCCGCGCCGGAAGTCGAACCCACTCCGACTCCCGCCTGGAAACTGCCGGTTGCCACGGGGACGCGGTCACCAATATTCAATTTTGCCGGCTGCCCTTCCAGGGAACGAACTTCCGGGTTTTGAATGACCCGCGTAGTGGAATCAGTCAGCAGAAAGTTCGCCGTGGCACTGGGAAGGGCAAGCACAACATCATTCTGATTCAGGTGTGTGAGTTGGTTCAGCGTGACCGTGCCGGGAGCCGTGTTATTGGAATTGTTGGATACGATGTTATTGTTGTTGGTCGTCGAATTGGGATTGATGGCAATGCTGGCTGATTGTCCCGGCAAAATGCCGAGATCGCGCATGCGGTCGGTCCGGGCCTCCAACACTTCCACTTGAATAATGACTTCGGGTTTGGCTTTGTCGACATCCTTCAGAAATTTTTCTGCGAGGGCCAATTGGTCCGGCGTCGCGCGGATCGTGATGGCATTCTCCGCGTTCAATTGCTGGATATGCTTCAAATCCAGCAGTTGGCGCAGCCCGGTCACAATTTCAGTCAGGTCTTGCGCTTGCACGGTATTGGAGAGATAGAACGTGCGCATGAACTGCTCTTCGTAATCGCGGCGCTTTTGCGCCTGGTCTGGAATCACCAGGAGAATGTTCTCCGATATGGGCATCGCAAAAGCCTTGCTCTCGATGCACACGATGTCCAGAGCCTGTTCCAGCGTGACGTCGTTCAGTTCCGCCGATATTCGCCGTGCCGGAAAATCGGGATCGTAAATAACCGTCAGGCCGGCAAGCTTGCCGATCGTGTCGAAGACGATTCTCGCGTCATTGGTCATTTTTAGATTGATGGCTGCTCGAGAGAGTGGCTTCAGTTGCGGAGGAGCTGAAGCGAGTTCCGTCTCTTCGTCGACCGGCGAAGCCTCGGAAGGCCCATTTGCGGCACGCTCCCTGTCGTCGATCATCTCCATGGTCTTTCGCAGTTCCTGCTCGGCCGCGACGCTCGACGGGTCCATGACGGCCGCCTTCCGAAACTCGCTGGCAGCGCCTTCCAGATCCCCCTTTTCGCGGAGTTTCAGCCCTTTCTTTGTGTGCGCTTCGCCCGCGCCAAAGCGTGCTTGGTCGAACTTTATCTTGTACTCGGCGTTGTCGGGTTCCGTCTTTAGCGCCTTCTGGTAATACTCAAATGCCGCATCGTAATCTTGGAGTTCTTGGGCTTTGCGCCCCTGGTTGAAGTTCGTTCTCCCTTTCGGGCAGCCCGCCACCGCCAGGCTGATCCCCGCAATCAGAACGATTTTCCTCCATCGATACATCTCTCCTCCTCCGACGCCTTTGATTGGGAACTTATGGAAGTCCAACTCAGTTGACCGAGGGGCGCATTGCTTTGCGGTCCCGTGCGCGTGGCCACGAGTCGACTACTTTTCTTTGGCTGTTACGTCTCACTTGTTCCAGTTCAGGTCCGACACAAAAATCGAGCAAAGCGCCGAAAACAAAGAGCACCGCATTCGGCGTCGCGACTGCAAACTTATCTGTTGTTGATTACGTCAGCTCCGGAAGCCTGGGGTCACTCGATATGCTCAGATCCTCCCACTCTCTGTAAGACGGAAGAATTTACAGAATGTGTTTTTCAAACTTGTCGTATACATCACTTCAAAGCAAGAGCCGCAGCGGTGGTCTGGATGACACACTCCATCCAAAACCGCAGCTGCGGCTCTTGTCGCGTTCTCACTCGTCTTCGTTCGCAAGTGTTCTAAAGGCGAACTGTCATGCCGGCGGTCGCGTCGCGCTGCGGCCGAACTTCGATGCCGCAAGCGCAACACGACCCCTCGGGCCAACCAGTCCGCCTATCGGGACCGAGAATTACTTGAACCATCGCTGATATAAGCGACGATTCATGCTTCGTCACTTTTGTCCGTTGTGGTCGCCGGATTGGTTATTGTCATTGCCGGATTGCTCGCCATGCTCCTTCGCGCCGGCCAGGCTGAACGCGAAGACTTTGTTATTTCCGGTTCCAGAGATCTCCCGGTAACCGGATCCCCAGTAGAGCGTGCTGTCCACGATCGATGGCCCATCAATCACCGAGCCTCCGCTCGCAAAGTTCCACAGGATCTTTCCGGTCGTCGTATCCAGCGCATACATTTGCCCTGAATTGGAACCGGCATACATGACCCCGTTCGCAACGCTCACCGAACCCCTGTCAATGCTGCCAGTAGTGGGGTCTGCCGTCTGCCAAAGGATTTTCCCCGTGGCAACATCCAGCGCGCTCCATGCGCCCCAGGTGATCTGCTGTCCTGATGGCACCAGCGTGTAGGGCAGATGGTCGCTGTTCGAGATCGCAACATAGATTCGCTTGGTGTCCGTCGCCGTTCCCCACTCGATGCCTCCGAGCGAAGCGCCCGGCCCCACCGGTGTACTCCAAACGATGTTGCCGTTATCGGGATTCAGCGCCCAATAGATACCGCTTTTCTGTCCGAATCCGACAATATTTTCCAGCAAATTGGGACCAGACCCTCCCAGATCGAAATCAGGGCTGGTCGGCACCGGGCAATTCGGGTTTGTTGCTCCTCCGGGGAGAATGCAAGCCACCGTCCATGTGTCGAAGCTTTGGAGCATCCTCGACCACTTGATCGCTCCTGTCTTCAAATCCAACGCCAACGCGGTGTCGAAGAAATCATCAGCCGCAACGCAATTCGCCAGCGGGGTTGCGTTCTGGCACGCTTCCACATCTGCCGGCGCCGTGTAGTTGTTTCCCGTACCGATAAAGAGCACGCCGCGCTTGGGATCAATCGCGGGTGGTTGCCAAATTGCTCCCCCGCTGTATCCTCCAACCTGCCCGCCATTGTCTGGCATGTCGAACGTCTTCCACAGAATCGCTCCGGTCTTTTCGTTCAGCGCCACCATGCTCCCGCGAAAACTGCAGCACGGATACGACGGG
>DATMMG010000193.1:0-7936 GCA_035569815.1 Candidatus Methylomirabilota bacterium | reverse complement strand
GCCGTAGTGCGCCAGAGCACGGTAGCCGCCGTGCCGCTCATGCTGTCCGCATCCACCGCGTACACGCTGTCGTTTTCCGTGGCAAAGTAGAGCACGTTTTTGTTGCCCACTCCGGGAATCGCCACCTGGTTGAGAAAAAGGATTTGCCCGTCGATCTGTCCGTCGACAGTAAATTCCGCCACCTTTCCAAACGTTGTCGAGTTCACATTCGTTGGCGCAAGTGTCAACTCGTGCGTATTCGTACCGCTTCGCATGGCATCGTAATGGTGCGTTACCACATCCGACGCGTTTGACGACGTCAGGGTCACGGTGAGCGGATCGTTCGGACTCACAACACTCCCGAGCGTGGCCGTGATCTCCGTGGTGCCCACGGCAACGCCAGTGGCAAGCCCGGTTACCGTCCCGATCGTCGCAAAGAGGGGATTTGAGGAATTCCAGGTCACGCTGGTAGTGATGTTTTTCGTGGAGTTGTCGCTGTACTTTCCCGTGGCCGTGAACTGCACCGTGTTCCCGATTCCGGCGCTGGGCGACGCCGGCGTCACAGCGATGGACTGGAGCGTCGCCGTCGTGGCGCTGACCGTCAGCGGATCATTCGGACTTACGACGCTGCCTTGCGTGGCCGAGATCTGCGTAGTTCCCGCCGCCACGCCAGTGGCCAGCCCGGTCGCCGCGCCAATCGTGGCGGCTGCCGTGTTCGACGATTTCCAGGTCACGCTGGTGGTGATGTTTTTCGTGGAGTTGTCGCTGTACGTTCCCGTAGCCGTAAATTGTTGTGTGTTGGGGGCAACGATCGAAGGAGAGGCCGGCGTCACTGCAATCGTCTTGAGCGTCATTCCGGTCGCGGTCACGGTGAGCACCGCGCTGCCGCTGGCTATACTGCCATTGGCGTTGCTTACCACCACAGCAAACTTCGCGCCGTTGTCTCCGCTCGTCGTCGCCGGCGTCGTGTAGGTGCCCGCTGTCGCCCCGCTGATGTTGCCGCTGTTTTTTTGCCACTGATAGCGCAACGGCGCAGCGCCCGTCGCCGTCACTGAAAAAGTCGCCATTTGTCCTACCGTCACGGTCGCGTTCACAGGTTGCACGGTGATGGTCGGCGCCGATCCGCCAGGATCGGAATGGGAACTCGTGCTGGCGCAGCCGCTCATCAGCAGCAAGAAGGCCGCAAGGGCAGCCGTTACGGGTACACGAAAACGCTTCATCAAATCCTCCGGCAATTTGGGGGGCGGGGCAGGAATGCTCGGGGACTACTAACAGAACTAAAACCTGGGCCTGCGCGCGGGGTAACTCAATATAGCAGAAAAGGGGCTGCGGAAATCGGTCCCAGCGCCGATTCTCGAAATATAGCGCAAGGCCTTTCGAATTGGCCCTAATCCGAATATGGAGCTAGATGTAGCCCATCCAAGTCACGCAAAAATGGGGGCGAATGTCGATTCGCCCCCATGATTAAAAGTGAAGCGCTGGTCCCCGTTTATAGGCCGCTGGCGTAGGCTTCCACGCTCGACAGCAACGTTTGCGCCTGTTGAATCAGGCTTTGCGCCGTCGCCTCGGGAATGGGTGTGCCGTCGAATTCCGCGGCTTCGAGCAGCGGAAGTATCTGTGCCACCAGCGCATCGCGCTGTGCGCCGAAGGCAGCCAACTGGCCTTCGATGCTGGTATAGGTGGCGTCGCTATTCACGTCGCCGCTCTCCATCGCGACTGTTGAGGCATGAACGGTGGCAACTCCCAACGGGCCCAGGGGCGCATCGATTTGTTTGAGAATCTGCGCCAGAGCCAGGTAGGTGCCGCCCTTCTTCACGGCTGCGGGCCGGGCCCAGCCGGTGAATTTTTCGGTGAGCGCGCGCCCTTCATGCTGGTAGTCGTCCTTCAAGCCCAAAAGTGCGAGCATCGTCGGCCGATCGTCGGTGTGGTCAGACCAGGTCACGCTGTCCACTCCATCCTGAACAACGCCGGGGCCGACCATGCCCAGCCAGATGGTAGTGATCTGCTTCTGCTCGTCGCCGTGGTTCCATGCAAAGCCGGGGGCCTGCGTGACGCAGGAGGTAGCCGGAGTAGCGCTGGCGCCGCAGGCAGTGGAGCCGGTTATAAAGTAGTCGGGGTTGCCGAAGATAGTGAAGCTTGGAGTCCGGAGCGGATCGAATGTCTGCATGTGCAGGATATTGAACTCGGTAAGATTGGCCATGTCCTGCGCGATCGTATCCGTAGCGCCGGATATGGGATTGACGGCGGTTAGAGTGCCCGACGCCCGCTCAAAGGCCCGCAAACTGGGATCGGTCGGGACTGGGTTGCCTTTCAGGTAGATGTCTGGCGCATCGTCGCTGTTCACCGAAGCGACAGTGGTGATGCCGGTTTCGGCCTGCAGCAAACCTCTGAAGTTCAAGTTCAGCTCGCCGACCTCATTGCCGGGAGTGTTGCCGTAGACGCACGGCGTGGTCACGCCGTCGCAGCCAGGATTGAGGGGGTTCGCCGCGACAACGTGATCGCCCTCTTCCGCTGTGATGATGAAGAGCGTGTTCGCCGGGGTGATCCCGTCGTTGGCAAGCCGGGTGAAGAATTTATTGAATGCGTCGTCGTACTGCTGCAGCTGTATAACGTAGTGCGCTTCACCAGGTCCATAGTCGTTGGTGTCGCCCGCGACGCCATAGCCGTACGGGTTGACCGGGAGCGGCCGGTGCGGCGTGATGATGTAGGAGTAGACAACCGGGATGCCAGCCTCCAGCATATCGGCGGTATAGCCCAGCGAGTACTGAGGCGGCAGGCTGAAGCCCGGGAAGCCAGGCGTCAGAGAGCCCGCGAAGTCATCGACGATGGTGTTGCCGTTGATGTCCTTCAGATTTCCATTGGCGTCCAGGATCTGGTTGCCCAGCCCGAGAGTCCGGAAAGCTTGCGTGACATATTTGTGGCCGAACAGGCCGTTGTACCCTTGGTAGCCGGTGGATGTCCCGGTCGCATCGGTCGTCGCGGGTGAGCCATCGGCATTTGGCTCCCACGGCAACTTGTCGGCGAAGCCGCCATTGGCGGTCGAGCAAAGCGTGCTGTTCTTGGCGCAGTGGATGGCCACTCCCTCATAGTTCGCGAAGGCGTTGGGATCCTTCGTCTGCGGCGAGCCACCTCCGAAGACCGTGCTGAGGTCGACGCCGGTATTCTCGATTTCCAGGTCCGCGGCACCGATGGCAGCTACGTCGCAGCCGGCGCGGGTGAAGGGCACCCACGGCGCGGGGGCGTTAACGCCGCTCGGATGACCAGCATCCACCCCGCCGCTGAGCAGGTTATAGGTATTATCCCCACTCAGGTCGGTCCAATAGGTGAAGCCGGACTGGGATAGGGTTGTGCCATCCGCCCTGTATTCCAGATAGCTGTTGGCGGCGGTGGCTACTCCGTGGCGGCTGGGATAGACGCCAGTGAGGATGGTGATGATGTCATCCGAAGTGTGCGAGATCAGCTGCGTGTGATGATTGGAAAGCAGCACGCCATTGTTTGTGAGGAAATTAAGCAGGTGCGGCATCTGTTCCAGATCGGAGGGCACCAGCGTCGAGCCATCGCGTGCGGGGTCCCGCTGGAAGTGCGTATTGTCGAAGATGATGGTGACTACATGCTGGATGTTCCCCTTCGGGGAGTTGACCAGACAGCCTGCACCAGAGCTGGCGGGTGCGGGAGGCTCCTTTGCAGCTGCGGTATGGGCCTGTGCGGCTGCGGGAAACGCCGCGGGCAGGACAGGGGCCAGGAGAAACGCAAGCGAAATAAGCAGTGACGTGCAGCGACGCGCGGTGTCGCTCACGTACGCACCTAGACGATGCAACTTCCGATTTTTCGAACTGGAACGAGCATTCATGAATGATCTCTACCTCCACGGAAAGGATGTACGGCAGAATTTGGCAGGCTAGTTCTAGCCTCTCAGGCTGGCAAGAGGGTTACAGGGCGAGTAATTTATTGTGAATGGAAAGAAACATAACGAGGGAAATTTTGGCCAGACCCATTACGTATAAGACCAGCGGCTCTGACCTGTGCTGCAGGGTCCGCCGCAGGCGAATGCATTCGTCTCCTGATCTTGACCGGGCCGAGGTTGCGGAATTGACGCGGGTCGGGAACAATCAATAGGAAATGCTTATCCAAACGATTCTGAGCAAAGAATGAAACCCAAAATTGTGAGTTCTCTCGATGCCGCTGTTGCGGATATTCCCGATGGCGCGCAGATTATGTTCGGCGGGTTTGGCGGCGCCGGCTTTCCCAACAATTTGATTCAGGCGTTGTCGAAGAAGGGCGTCAAAGATATCACCGCCATCAGCAACAACTGCGGCACGCGCGACGGCGAACTAGGTGTGATGTTCAAGAACGGCCAGGTGAAGCACGTGATCTGCTCGTTCCCCGGCCCGCACGCCAACTATTTTCAGGAGCGCTTTGCCAAAGGGGAAGTCACCTGCGAACTGGTGCCGCAAGGCATTTTGTGCGAACGCATGCGCGCCGCGGCCGCGGGACTCCTCGGTTTTTACACCGCGGTTGGCGTTGGAACCGAAGTCGCCATCGGCAAGGAAGAGCGCGTTCTGGACGGCAAGCGCTGCATCCTGGAGCTTCCGATTCGCGCCGACTACGCGCTGATCAAGGCGCAAAAGGCCGACGAACTCGGCAATCTCACCTATCGCCTGGCCGCGCGCAATTTCAATCCCATCATGGCCAAGGCCGCGAAATTCACAATTGTGGAAGTGGAAGAAATAGTGCCCCTTGGTGCCATCTCACCGGAAGATGTCATCACGCCGGCGATTTTTGTGCACCGCATCGTGCAGGCGAAAGGAATGCGCTTCGCCGGATAAATGTGGCACAGCCACTCTTGGCTGTGCGAACGAGCCAACGGGACATGTAGGGGCGGCTTTACGCCGCCTCCTCGTGGAATGCCAAAAAAGCAGGCGGCCTAAAGCCGCCCCTACAAGATCAGGTGGAGAACTGAATGAGCGAAAAACCCAGACTTACCCGCGAACAGATTGCCGAGCGCGCCGCGCAGGAATTGCACGACGGCGCGTATGTGAATCTTGGCTGGGGCATTCCCAACCTCATCGCCGATTACCTGCCCAATGGAATTACTGTTTATTTTCACAGCGAGAACGGAATCCTGGGCATGGGCCGGCGCGCGAAGCCCGGCGAGGAAGACTTCGATCTCGTTGACGCGATGAAAGTTCCGGTCACGCTGATTCCCGGCGCTTCGATTTTTCACCAGGCCGATGCGCACTTGATGACTCGCGGCGGGCATCTCGATATCGCCGTGCTTGGCGGCTTTCAGGTTTCCGAAAAAGGCGATCTCGCCAACTGGAAGATTCCCGGTTCGAAAGGCAGCGGAGGCATTGGGGGCGCGATGGACATCGCCTCCGGCTCGAAAAAATTAATTGTCTGCATGGAACACAATACAAAAGAGGGCGCGCCCAAAATCGTGAAGACCTGCAACTACCCGCTGACCGGCCTTGAGTGCGTGGACACCATCGTCACCGACCTCGCTGTGATCGACGTGACAACCGAAGGCCTAGTCCTCCGCGAAATTGCGCCAGGCTGGACGCCGGAAGAAGTGCAGGCGCGCACCGAAGCGAAGTTGATCGTCCGCAGCGCGATCCCTCGAATGAAATTGGCGTGACACCCTGTAGCTCACCTCTTCAGGGGTGAGGCTTTTCGCTGCGTTGGCGCAATCGTGCCCCGGTAATGAAAACCCTCAGGCCTGAAGGCCTGAGCTACATTTTTGCTGCGCCGCGCGCTATCAGCCGATGATCCGGGGTGTACATCATCAGCACCAGGTTGTCCGTTAGTGGCACGCCTTCGCTCGGCACGTCATACTCCACCAGCCATTCAAAGCGCTTCGGCAACTCCTGTTCCAGGCCGTGCGAATACCAGGGGACCGGTAGCACCTCTCCGCCGATCCGCGCGATTCCGTGGATCGGCCGCAGCTCCATCTGGCGCTTCCAGAAAAAATGCAGCCGCAAGCTGCTGACCATTTCATTCGTCAGGTATACGCGCGAGTTGGCTTGCTGCATGTGCGGATCGCAGGGAATGTCCGCGATGGACATGCTCATGTGCAGGCGCTTGGGAAATTCGGTGACGATGTCGTTGCCGCGGCGGAAGAGCATGCCAGAGACAGTGTCTTCCCGTTTTAAATTATCGAAAAAGTCCGGCGCGGTCACGCGGCCCTTCACGCGAAAGCACGCTCCGCCAGGGATCTCTCCTTCGGTGTCCAGAAAAATGCCGCCGTCATAGCACCACGTATTTTTGTCGCGATTGGGCTGCGCCGCGTCAGGAGAAAAAGCGGCGGCAAGGGTCAGGACCCAGGTGGCGAGCAGCCGGAGTTGCGGCGAGTAAAGCATGGAGACCCTCGGATGCCAACAGTCTACTCCTCAAGGGGCCGCGCGGAGAAGAAAACTGAATTTGCCCACGGTGCAGATTTGCTTGCCCGCTCCTTCGGGCTTGCATGTCGCCTTGCCTGCCTGCTCGTCCGCAAAAGCCTGCACCAGCGCAGACAAAACCTCGGGCGAGGCCACCGGAATATTGTGCGCGCCCAGAACGGTTTTCACTTCCGGAGCCAGCGCGGCCAATCGCGCGATGGATTTTTCGTACGCCGCGAGGTCCGTCTCCGGGCGGTAGATCCAGATCGGCGCGGGATAATAGGTATCGCCCGTGAAGAGCAGACCATTCTCGCGATCGATCAGCGCGATGGCGTCGGGCGTGTGTCCCGGCGTGGCAATTACTTCCACGATGCGGCCGCCGAGCTTGATCTTGAATCCGTCGTGGATGAAAAAAGTAATGTGCCAGGGTTTCGTTCGGTACGTTTTAGGATCAAAGCCTTTTGGCAGGTCGCCGCAGATTTCGCCCGGCGCGATTTCCGCCTGCGCGTCGGCCGTCGAGCCTTTGGCATTCTCGCGGGTGAACGCGGTATCCATCCCGAAGACATAGCTGAATTCCCAGTTGCCGCCGACGTGGTCGTCGTGCGTGTGGGAGTTGAGCACCACGACGGGCAGCGATGTCAGCCGGGAGACGACTTTCTTGATATCGGCAATGCCCATGCCGGTATCGAACAGCAGCGCCTGCTTCTGGCCGACAATCAGATAGGAGATGACTTCCTCGGACTGGTGCGGCTCGTAGATCGCAAACGTCCGGGGTGCCACTTTGTAGACTTCAAACCAGGGAATGTCGGGCAGAACACGCTGGAGCGATTTGTATTCCGGCCGGGGAAGCGGCTTGCACCAATCGGGTTTTTCCGTTTGCGTTTGAGCCGCAGCCAAGGAAGCTGAGATAGAACAGATGAAAATCAGAGTACAGAGAGCAGATCGGAGCGACGATCGTGCTTGGTTCATTTAGGTGCTCCCGGAAGGAAGATGGATTTGGGCAGCATCATGTGCACGCCCTTGTTTCCGTCGACGAGTTCGGTGATGTGCAAGTCGGCGGCGACGCTTGCGAGCATGTAGGCGTCGTCGCGCGAAAGATGCTTTTCCGTCACCAGGAAATCGATCATCTCGCGCACTGCTAGTGTCGCACAGGCGTTCAGGTCGTCGTTCAGGCCCATGGTGATGTAGTGCGTAGGCGTTTCGGCGCGCGGCCACTTCAAGTGCATGTCCTTACGCACCACGAATTGAAACGTGCCGATCAGTGAAGTTTCAAGCGCCGTGATGTCCACTTCGCCGTCGCCCTGCCCGGCGTGGCCATCGCCCACTTCAAAGAGCGCGCCGGGCGCATGCACGGGAATGTAGAGCGTGGTGCCGGCAACGAGGTCCTTGTTATCCAGATTCCCCGCCATCACCCACGGCGGAGCGCTGTTGAATCGGCCCGCGCTTTCCGGCGGCGCGTCGCCCATGCTGCCGAAAAAAGGATGCAGCGGAATCTCGATGCCCGGCGCGAATTTCGCCACCATGCGCTTTTCGTCAAGCGGAACGATTTTGATTTTCGAGTAAGGATAATCGTCGGGCAGATA
>DATMMG010000192.1:0-29994 GCA_035569815.1 Candidatus Methylomirabilota bacterium | reverse complement strand
AGAGAAGGCATCTTTGCGCGAAATGAATCTGGTGACGCAGGCGAGCCTTGAAAAGGTGCGGGCGTTTTCGCTGGAGAATGGCGACGGGCCCGCGCTCTATCTGAAACCCCTGGTGGAACGCGAAAAGAAACCAGTGCAGCCGTCCGCAGCCGCAGCGGCAAGGAAATCCTGAGGGAACGCCGAATGCTCAGCGAGCAAGTGCTCTACCTATCCGTTGGCGAACTGGCCAAGAAAATTCAATTGAAGCAGATTTCGCCCGTAGAACTAACAGAAAGCTACCTGGCGCGCAGCGAAGCGCTGGGGCCGAAATTGAACGCCTACGCGCGGCTGACACCGGATCTGGCGCTGGAGCAGGCGCACGCGGCGGAGAAGGACATTCAGCGTGGGCATTACCGCGGACCGCTGCACGGAATCCCGTACGCGGCGAAAGATCTGCTGGCGGTGAAAGGAATTCCCACGACCTGGGGCGCAAAACCCTTTGCCGACCAGGTGTTTGACTACAACGCGACGGTGATCGAGCATCTGCACAATGTTGGAGCAATCCTGCTGGGCAAAGCGGCGATGATCGAATTGGCCGGAGGCATGGGTTATGCGTACGCCTCGGCTTCACTGCAGGGCGAGACGAAGAATCCCTGGGACACGAAGTGCTGGACGTGCGGATCGTCCTCAGGGTCCGGCGCGATTGTCGCGGCCGGGCTAGCGGGATTCGCGATCGGGACAGAAACGTGGGGTTCGATCGTGTGCCCATCGGCATTTTGCGGAATCAGCGGGTTGCGGCCTACGTATGGTCGTGTGAGCCGGCGTGGCGCGATGGCATTGTCGTATTCGATGGATAAGATCGGGCCGCTCGCGCGCTCCGCGGAGGATTGCACAAACATTTTCGCGGCGATTGCGGGACACGATCCGCTCGATCGCAGCACCCTGCCGGTGGACAAAGCCGCGTTTACGTATTCGCCCGCCGCGGATTTGAAGGGGCGCAGCCTGCGGATCGGTTGGCTGACAAATGCGTGGAAGCAGTACGATCCGGGAATTGGAAAAATAGTGGACACGGCAAAAGCCGCCCTCAGGCACCGGTTCCCGTCCGTTAGAGACGCGGCGTTACCGGAAGGACCGTGGGAGGACGCCGCAACGCTGATACTCTCCGGAGAGGCGGGATCGGCATTTTCACAACTGATTCGTTCCGGCCGAGTGAAGGAACTGAATGACCCCGTCGGACGAGTTGCTGGATATGTGGGCCAAAGCGTTTCGGGCGCGGATTACACGACGTCGCTGCGCATTCGAGACATCCTGCAGAAAAAAATTGCGGATTTGTTCGATTCGTATGACGTGTTGGCGACAGCGACGCAACCCGTGGCCGCGACCCCGCTGAGCCTGAATCTTGTTACGGGCCTTTCCTTCGCCGATCCGCTGGGCGCGATTGGGAATCTTTGCGGACTGCCTGCGATTTCCGTGCCTTGTGGGTTCACGGACAAGAATTTGCCGATCGGATTGCAATTTGTGGGGCGCGCGGGGGATGATGCGGCGGTGCTGCTGGCCGGGAGAATTTTTCAGCAGACGACGAATTGGCACAAGAAACATCCCAAGGTCAGTTAAACCAAATCACACTGAACCGATTTCCGCAAATTAATGGAATCTGTAGCTTAGGCCTTCAGGCCTGAGGATTTTCCTTACCACAGCACAACTTCGCCGGCGCAATGGAAACCCTCACCCCTGAAGGGGCGAGCTACAGGAATGTGGTTACGATTTCTTGCGGGTTTGCAGGATTTCGCGAACGGTGCGCAGGATGGCGCCGCGACTGAATGGCTTGGTCAGGAGCCGCACGGAGGGATCCGCGTTGGCCATTTCGGTGGCCGCGTGCTCGCTGTAGCCGGACATAAAAACAACCGAGAGGCCGGAATGTTCCTGCTGGAGCCTCACGGCAAGTTCCTGACCGGTCATCCCGGGCATGACCATGTCGGTGACCAGCAGATCAATCTTGCCGCGATGCTCAGCGGCGATGGTGATGGCTTCCTTTCCGTTTTTTGCTTCGATCACCTTGTAACCGCCGGATTCCAAAAACTCACGTGCAATTTCGCGGACGTCCTGTTCATCCTCGGTGAGCAACACTGTTTCCGTGCCGGCGGGGATTTCGACCGAAGGCTTCGGGACGCCGACATGCACTTCCGTCTCGTTGACACGCGGGAGATAAATCTTGAAAGACGTGCCTTTGCCGGGTTCGCTGTAGACCCAGATGAAGCCACCGCTTTGTTTGACGATGCCGTATACGGTAGCCAAGCCGAGGCCGGTGCCCTTTCCTTTTTCCTTGGTGGTGAAGAACGGCTCGAAAATGTGCGCTTGGGTCTCCTCATCCATGCCGGTGCCGGTATCGGTGACGTCGAGAAGGATGTACGAGCCAGGTCTCATCAGCGGATGGCTGGCGGTATACGAGTGATCCAGCTCGCAGTTGCGAGTGCCGATCAGAAGCTTGCCGCCGGTCGGCATGGCGTCGCGCGAATTGACGGCCAGATTCATGATGACCTGTTCCATCTGGCTGGCATCGGCGCGGATTGCGCCGAGTTGCTGGCCGGGACGCAGGATCAGCTCAATGTCTTCCCCAATCAGGCGAGGCAGGAGTTTACCCATCTCCTCGACAACAGAATTCAGATTGGTGATCTGCGGCTGAAGGACCTGCAAGCGGCTGAAGGCGAGCAATTGACGGGTGAGCGTCGTGGCGCGGTCGGCGGAACGATCGATCTGCTCGATTTTTCGCGCGATGGAATCGGTGGGAGACAACGCGCCCAACAACAATTCCGTGTGGCCCTTGATGACCATCAGCAGATTGTTGAAGTCGTGAGCAACCCCGCCCGCGAGGCGGCCGACCGCTTCCATCTTCTGAGACTGCCGCAACTGCAGCTCCAGGTGACGGCGTTCGCTGATATCCTGCGCGACCACCAGACGCACTCGCCTGCCGGCATACACGAGTTCGTGGGAAATGATTTCGACTTCGAAAGTTTTTCCGTCTTTGCCCTGATGCAGCCAGAAAGCGTGCTCTTCGCTTTCGGCTTTCATTTGAATCAAGTGGGCGGCCACCTTTTCGCGTTCAGCGGTGGGGCGAATTTCCAGGATGCTCATGCGTTCGAATTCGCTCTGCGAGAATCCGTACTGGCCGACCGCAGCCTGATTGACGCGGAGGAAGCGCAATGTCTCCACGTCGTAGAGCCACGTGGGAAGCGGGTTGCGCTCGAACAAGAGGCTGAGCATGGACTCGCTCTTGCGCAATTCCTCTTCGGCGCGCCGGCGTTCGATGGCCAGGGCGATGTGGCCACCGACGGAGTCAAGAAACTCCAGGTCGCGAAGATCGTAAGCGTGTTCATTCTGGTAGTTCTGCACAACCAGGACTCCGATGGTGGCCGTGGGCGTTTTCAGGGGAACGCCAAGCCAGGCCGGCGCAGGTGATCCGACCAGCTCGACTTCACCAAGGGCCGCCAACGCGTCGAAATCGGATTGAGGGATGAGCTTTGCTTTCCCAGTGCGAAAAACATAGGCGGTGCAGCTCCGGCCCACTTTTTGAGGGGGAGGAGCGGAGTCGAATTCGTCTGCAAAAAAGGGAAATTCGAACACGTCGCGCTGGGGATCGTGCAGCGCAACGAAGCAGTTTTCCGCGGACAGAATGCGCTTGAGAGCGAGATGAATGCGGTTCAAAAGCTGATCGAGATTCGCGGTCTGATTCAGCGCGTGAACCACGTCCGAGATCACCTGGCGTTCGGACTCCATGCGCTGCAACTCGGTGACGTCCAACCCACAGAGAAGAATTCCGTTGAAGGAGGGGTCGGAAAGGCGGCTGCGGCAGGTGATTTCAAACCAGCGCCACGAGCCGTCCCGGCTGCGGAAACGGCAGCGGCAGGTCAGAGGAGCGCCATCCTGCGCGGCGACCTGCTTCAGATGAGTGCAAACTGCTCCCTCGTCGGCGGTGTGAACCAGCGCATGAAGGCTGCGGCCCATCAACTCGTCCGGGCGGTAGCCCAAATTAGATTGGAAAGTGGAGTTCGCGAAGTGGACGGCGCCATCTTCGCCGAGAACGGCGATGATTTCCCGGGTGGAGTCCAACATCGACGCAAGTTGTGCGGTCCCGAGCGCGATTCCGGGGTCCGAGACAATTCTCTGGGGCATTTAATTGTCGCTTCATTGGCCAGCGCGGACACAAAAAAACCACTGGCGGGACTTGCGGAAGCCTCCAAGGTTCCAGCTAGAACTAGAAAACGCGTGCTGAAGGTGAATCGTCTCTTGCTACTGTAACCGACACAGTGATTTTCGTATAGCCCCTGCAAAGCACCGGTTACGAAACAATGACTGTACGAAAGGACAGGTGGACCTGACCGCCCGGGTGCCGCGTCTCGCGGGTCGTGCTACTCTGCGTATCGATAAGTTGCTGAAACTGCGCGAGCTGTGCCGCGGGAGGCCGGCTCCTGGAGGACTGCCGCCATGCACGGAATCTGGAAAGACATGTTTGTGATCACCCTGCCGATTCTGGAAAAAATCCTACGGCCGGTGATTGTTTATATTTTCCTGGTGGTGATGTTGCGGCTCTCCGGGAAGCGGGAGCTGGTGCAATTGAATCCGTTCGACTTGGTGGTGTTGCTGACGCTATCGAACACGGTGCAGAACGCGATCATCGGGGACGATAATTCCGTTTCAGGCGGGCTGTTGGGCGCCACTTCCCTGCTGGCGATAAATTATCTGGTCGTGCGGTTCCTTTACAATCACAAGAAACTGGACCAGATTGTGGAAGGCAAAGCCGATATTCTGATGGAGGGCGGCAAGATTCGGCCGGAGCATTTGAAAAAAGAACTGATTACCACGGCTCAACTGGAAGCGGCTGCCCGGAAGCAGGGATTTGGTTCGCTGAGCGAGGTGGATCAATGCATTCTGGAACCGGGCGGGACGCTGTCGTTCATCGGCAAAAAGCCGGACGTGGACGTGCTGCGGCACAAGGAGTTGCTGGATCGCATCGACCGGCTGAAGGACGAGCTGGCGCTGCTGAGAAGCAATCGCCCGCCTTCGGTTGCGTAAGGGTCGCGATGTGGAAGACGTTCAGTGGACCAAAAAGCCGCTGATGCCGACGAAGAATCCCACCACGCCGATCACCATCCCGGAATACCAGAAGCCTTTTCTTCTCGTGAGCAATGTTAGCGAGCAAATGATCAGGGCGATGTCGAGGATTACTTCGCCGGAGTCGAAGCGGTCTTCCCGCCGGGAGACTACCGCGCGCTCGCCTTCGAATTCCTTGGCTTTTTCCAGGATCTGTTCCTTGTCACTCTCGTAGCGCTCGATTTCCTTCAGGTATTTCTCGCGGAAGGCCGCGGCTTTTTCTTTATCCGCGGTCGTCAGGACTGCGAGTAAATCCGCATCGATCTGCATCTGATGTTGGCGGTTATTCTTGGCCTGGTAATATCCCCACTGGTCGGTGGCCTGGGTTTGGAGAAGCACCGCCTCGATGCTGGAGCGGTGGCCCATCAGCGTGGACATGGCGACGAGGACCGCGAGGATGGAGATCGTGATGGCGACGGGCAGCGTCCATGGCTCTTCCTCATTATGGTGAGCATGCTCTTCGAGCACTTCGTGCATCGGGGGTTCCCTCTTAGTGGTGGATTTACGCCGACGGCTAAGCCGCAATGAATTTTAACACTTCCTGCGCGGAAGCAATTGTGCGGTCAATATCGGCGGAAGTGTGAGAGGCGGAAACAAACGCGGCTTCGAACTGGGAAGGCGCGAGAAAGATGCCGCGGTTGAGCATTTCACGGAAATAGCGGGCGTAGAGTTTCGTGTCGGACCGCTTTGCCCCGGCGTAGTTGGTAACCGGGTCCGGAGCGAAAAAGATTGTGGAGAGCGAGCCGATGCTGTTGACCTGGGCGGGGATTCCCGCGCCTGCCAGGGCGTTGCGAAGTCCATGCACGAGTTTCTTGGAAAGCGCGTTGATCCCGTCGTAGAGGCCGGGTTTGGCGAGTTCGTTGAGCGAGGCGATGCCGGCGCTCATCGCCAGGGGATTGCCGGCGAGCGTGCCCGCCTGATAGACGGGGCCCAGCGGAGCGACATTGTTCATTAATTCCGCGCGGCCACCGTACGCGGCTACCGGCACGCCGCCGCCGATTATTTTTCCCATGGTGGTCAGGTCGCCTTCAACACCGAGAAGTGTCTGCGCGGAGCCGTTGTGAAGGCGAAAGCCGGTGATGACCTCATCGATGATGAGCAGGGCGCCATGCTTGCGCGTGAGGTCGCGCAGGCCTTGCAGAAAGCCTTCTTTCGGCAGAACGACTCCCATGTTCGCGGCTATCGGCTCGACGATTACGGCGGCAATTTTGTCTTTGTGTTCGTTGAAAAGCTTTTCGACGCCTTCGAGGTCGTTGTATGGAACATTCAACGTAAGCGCGGCCAGCGCCTGGGGAACCCCGGGACATTCGGCGATGCCGAGCGTGGCGAGCCCGGAGCCTGCTTGTGACAAAAAGCTGTCGGCATGGCCGTGATAGCAACCTTCGAACTTGATGATGAAATCCCGTTTGGTAACGCCGCGCGCGAGCCGGACGGCGCTCATGGTGGCTTCCGTACCGCTCGAAACGAAGCGCACCTTTTCGATAAATGGGATGGCTTCGGTGATCAGCGTGGCGAGTTGCAATTCCAGTTCAGTGGTCACGCCGAAACTTGTGCCGCGCCGCGTTTGCTCCCCGATGGCCGCGCTGACAGCGGGATGCGCATGGCCCAGAAGCATTGCGCCCCACGAGCAGACGTAATCAAGGAGTTGGTTTCCGTCGGCATCGTAAAGATATTGGCCGCTTCCCTTTTCGATGATCAGCGGCTCGCCGCCAACGGAACGAAACGCGCGAACGGGACTGTTGACGCCGCCGACGAGAACTTTTTCCGCCTTTTCAAAAATTTCACGCGAACGGCGGCGTTCGGGTTTTGCCTGGGCTTGTGTCGCACTCATCGGGGCACCTTTTTTCGGAACTCAGGATTTCAGCCAGCGAGCAACGTCTTTGGCGTGGTAGGTCAGGATAATGTCGGCTCCGGCGCGCTGGATGCCAGTCAAAATTTCAAGGACCACGCGCTTTTCCTCGATCCATCCCTTTTGCGCCGCGGCTTTCACCATGGCGTATTCACCGCTGACGTTGTAAGCGCCGACGGGCACGTCGAAGCGTTCGCGAACCGCTCGAATGATGTCGAGATACGGCAGCGCGGGCTTTACCATCACGATGTCGGCGCCTTCTTCAAGATCCAGCGCGACTTCTTTCAACGCTTCGCGCGCATTTGCCGGATCCATCTGGTAGCTGCGCCGGTCGCCGGATTTCGGCGCGGAATCGGCGGCCTCGCGGAACGGGCCGTAAAAACCCGAGCAGTATTTCGCGGCGTAGGCAAGAATTGGAATGTTTTCGAACTTGTGGCCGTCGAGAAGGGTGCGGATTGCGGCCACGCGGCCGTCCATCATGTCGGAGGGAGCGACGACGTCCGCGCCGGCACGGGCGTGCGACAACGCCTGTTGCGCCAGGATTTCCAGCGTCGGGTCGTTCAGGATTTCGCCGTGCTCCACAACTCCGCAGTGGCCGTGGTCAGTGTACTCGCACAAACAGACGTCGGTTATTACCAGGAGATTCAACTTCGCGCTCTTAATGGCCTCGATTGCTTTTTGCACTACGCCCGTTTTCGCGGTCGAGCTTGTTCCCCGGGCATCCTTGCTTTCGGGCAGACCAAAAAGAATGATCGCCGGGATGCCCAGCGATTCCACTTCGCGGCATTCTTCGACGATCTGATCCACCGACTGCTGGTAGACCCCAGGCATGGAGCTGACTTCCTTGCGGACTTTCGTGCCGGGACAAACAAACATCGGGTAGACGAAGCCGGCGGTGGTGAGGCGCGTCTCGCGGACCAGTCCGCGCAGGGCTTCCGTGCGACGAATGCGGCGGGCGCGATGAATGGGGAAACTCATCCTTGTTTTGCTCCCGCAGGCTGTTGTTGGCCTGCCTTTGCGAAATGTTCTGCCAGCGAGGAAACGGCGGCGGCAACTGTGGTATCCGCAGCTAGAAGGATCCGCTCCACGCCCTCCGCCTTTAACGCGTTTTCGCTGACAGGGCCGATCGCGACGAAAATCGCCCGGTGGCTGAGTTCTCTGAATCGTAACGGGCCGAGCAGATCGCACAGATGATGCACCGCCGAAGGGCTGAAAAACAGAATTGCGTCCGCGTTTGCGCGAAGAACAGAATCCTGCGCCTCGGGCGAATCCGAATTTGGCGAGACTGTCTTGTACGCGACCACTGGCGTGACTTGCCACCCGTGAAGATTCAATGCTTCGATCAGGTCCGGATTGGCCCGATCGCTGCGCGGCAGAAAAACCCGCTTCATTTGTGTTTCAGCGGAAAGGTCTTCAGCCAAGGCAACGCCTGTGTGAATTCGGGAAATGAAATGAACGGCGAGGCCTGTGCCGGCGACCGCTTCTGCTGTTGTCGGGCCGACGGCGGCAACTTTCACCCCGTCAAAAACTTGAGCAAGCGGGATATTCAGAACCTCGCAACGCTGCCGCACCGCACGTAAAGCATTTTGACTGGTAAAAAACACCCAATCGAATCGAGCGGAATTCTTCAGGCAGGCATCGAGTTCCGCGGGATTCTCCGCAGGTGCGAATGCCACCAGCGGAAGCAAAACCGGTTCGGCGCCGGCAGCGCGCAGCGCATCGACGAGCGAATTGCTCTGCTCCCGCGCGCGCGTTACCACAATGCGCTTCCCTGCCAGCGGCTTGTGAAACTTTTCACCCACGGGCGCGCTGCACCTCTTCCAAAATATTTCGTGCGCCGCCCTCGGCAAGCACGCGCGCCAGATGTTCGCCAAGTTGCGCGGCCTGATCCGTGGGCGCCGAGGCTTTTTCCCGCACATATTGCGTGCCATCCACGGAACAAACCACGGCTTCCATCACAAGTTCGGCGCGCTCCATGCGCGCCCATGCGCCGATAGGCACCTGGCATCCGCCCTGCAAGGCGGAGAGCAGCGCGCGCTCCGCAATAATCGCTGTGCGTGTTTCCATATCGTTGAGCTTCGACAAAACTTCGTCGGCGTCGCGATCGCTTACGCGCGATTCAATCGCTATTGCGCCCTGGCCCACGGCCGGCAGGGAGATTTCGGTCGAAAGGGGCTCGGTGATTTTCTGACCCCAGCCCAGGCGGTCCAGGCCCGCTTTCGAAAGCACAATGGCGTCGTACTCGCCGCTCTCCACTTTGCGCAAACGGGTGTCCACGTTGCCGCGCAGTTCGCGCAGGTCCAGGTCGGGGCGAAAGTGGCGGAGTTGCGCTTGCCGGCGCAGGCTGCTGGTGCCCACCCGGCCGCCCTGCTTCAGATTCGCGAGCAGCGCTCCGGTGTTCGAAATGAGGCAATCGCGCACATCATCGCGGCGGCAGACCGCGGGAAAATGCAGCCTCCCGGGCGTATCCGTAGGTATGTCTTTCACGCTGTGTACCGCCAGATCGATGCTTTCCTCGAGCAGCGCTTCTTCCAGTTCCTTGATGAAGATTCCCTTCCCGCCGATCTGCGTCAAGGAAGCCTGCTGCATTTTGTCGCCGGATGTCCTGATGATGATAATTTCGGCTTCGACTCCGGTGAGCTGAAATAGCTGCTTCCGGACGAATTCGGCCTGCCAGCGGGCCAGGATACTGCCTCTTGAACCGATGCGAAGGGGCTTCACGATTTCTCCCGGTCGGATAAGTACAAATCCCGAATGGCTTCGACGTTTTGAATCTTGCGGCGCAACTCTTTCTCTGTGCGCAAACGCTCAGCCGGATGCAGCAGTAATTGTTCGATCAATTCGTCCATAAGAGCGCCGATTTTCTCGCGGTCTTCTCCGCTGAAATGATTCATGCCGGCGAGGCGCTCCTGAAGGAAATCGGCGCGGCGCTGTTTCAAGCAGTCTCGAAGCGTTTCGAGCACGCCGGTCAACTCGACGCTGGCCTGCCAGGAGATGAACTTGGCGACGTGATCTTCCACCAGCGATTCCGCCTTAGGCACTTCGCTTTGCCGAGCGTCACGATTCTGCTTCACGATTTCGGCCAAGTCATCCATCGAGTACAGATAGACGTTATAAATGTCGGCCACCGCAGGGTCAACATTGCGAGGCATGCCGAGGTCCATCAAGAACAGGGCGCGATTTCCCCGTGAGGCCATGGCTCGTTCGACCATAGGCCTGGTCACAACAAAGTCCTGCGCGCCGACGGCAGACACGATGACGTCGGGAAATTTCAGAGAGGTGTCCCACTCACCCCATTCAAGGACCTTGCCATCGTACTGCCGGGCTAACTCCTCCACTTTTTCCCGCGAGCGGTTCATCAGATAGAGATTCTTGATTTTGCGGTCGCGCAACTGGGAAACAACCTGCTCGCTGATGGGGCCCGCGCCCAGAACGAGCGCGCTGCGATCCTGGAGCTTCCCGAAAATGCGCTCGGCCAGTTTTATGCCGGCGGAAGCCACACCCATCGGACGCGTGCCCAATTCGGTTTCCGCGCGCACGCGCTTGCCGATTTCCAGAGCGCCCTGGAACAGACGGTTTAGTACAGGGCCGGTTACGTGGCATTCGTGGGCGCGCAAGTAGGCATCGCGGACCTGGCCGAGAATCTCCGCTTCACCCAGCAGCATCGATTCGAGTCCCGCGGAAACGCGGAACAAGTGGCGCACTGCATCGTGATCGTAGTGGTGATAAAGAGAGGGATTCAGCTGGTCGGGCAGCACTTCGTGAAATGTGCTGAGAAAAGACGAGAGTGCGCCAGCCGATTCGTGATTGGCATTGGCATGGACGCCATAAACCTCGCTGCGATTGCAGGTGGAAAGCACCAGTGTCTCTTCCAGAATTCCGCGAGAGCGCAGCTCTTCCGAAGCCCGTTGCGCCTGCTCGCCGGAGAACGACACCTTTTCCCGCACCTCAATGGGCGCCGTGCGGAAGTTCAGGCCAACGAGTACGATCTCCATGCTGCGCGAAGCGCGCTCCTAAAAATACCGGTGATGCGCCGAAAGAAAGAGGTTCACGACCGTAAAGCTGAGCACCACGAGAACAAAATTGAACACGCACAGTTTGGAGGCACGCGCGCCCCTCCAGGCCGTGGTGCGTGCCAACTGGAAATAGGCCGCATAAAGCAGCAGCACCACCAGGGTCACTATGTACTTGGGATCGAAATACCAGTGCTGACCCGCCTGGCGGTCGACGGCAAGGAATCCCAACGCTGTGCCGACGGCGATGGTGACCAGTCCGACCAGGACGCTGGTGTGGCTCATGCGCTCAAGGAGTTCCAGCGAAGGCAGCCGCCAAACGATGTCGCCCAGTTTTCGGATCCTCAGCAGGCGCTCTTCCCCGAGAAACATCAGGCTGAGAACGCAGGAGAGCGCAAATCCCGCGTAGGCCAGGATGCTCAGGGTGACGTGCAGGGCGAAAACGACGCCATGCACCTGAAGGGGAGGGGCAGGATGTTCGGGCGCGAAGGTCGCAGCCAGAAAAAAGGCCAGGATGATGGGGACTACGAAGGCGCCGACGGTGCGCTGGCGGTGGTAGATTTCGAGGCAAAGGTAAGTGACGGCGAGGAGCCAGCCGAAGAGCGACATGGAGCCTTGAAGGTCGTGATACGGGACAGAATGCGTGGCCCTAGCGCGACCCAAAAGGGCCACGTAATGGCACGCTAAACCCATGAACATCAGTACAGTGGCAAGCCGCCCAATAACCTCTTTGCCGGTATAAAGGAAGCCCATGTACAGGCCCATGCTCAGGAGATACGCCAACACCGTCAAAATGACGAACAGCTGATTCATCGGCTCGAGTCCTTGCCGAGCGTGGACGCAGAGGCGATGTGCTCGACCCCTGGCCTGCGCGGCATCTCAGATAGGCTCAGTATAGCGTAGTCGCTGGTATGTTCCATTCGCTCCGCAATCTCAACTGTGGACAAAGTTTACGTTCACGCGCACAGGCGTGTTGTGAGGCACTTCACAAGGCCGGAGCGATGTAGCTCAGGCCTTTGAGGCCTGAGGGTTACCGCTACGAAGACGCGATCTTGCCGGCGCTCACCCCTCAAGGCGTGAGCTAGAGGAATTCGAAACTATCGACTCGCGACAACGTATGAGGAGATGTTCAGTTTTCCTTGGCTGTGACGAGTAACCTTATCTTCCAGGGCGGGAATCTGGCAGATTTGTTATTCTGTGGCTCTGGAGCTTATGGCAAATCTGGCCCCTGTAATAACCCGCAAGGAGATGTTTCTCCGCGCCGCACGGTGCGAACCCGTTCCGCGGCTCCCTGTCTGGATGATGAGGCAGGCGGGGCGCTACCTGCCTGAATACCAGGAAATAAGAGCAAAACATTCGTTTCTGGAAGTTTGCAAGACGCCTGACCTGGCGGTGGAAGTCTCGATGCAGCCGTTTCGGCGGCTCGGCGTAGACGCGATCATCATCTTCTCTGACATTCTCATCCCTGCGGAAGCAATGGGCTTGGCACTAGAGTTGGAAGACAAAGGGCCCAATCTGCCGGAGCCGGTCCGCACGGAAGCCGATGTTCGCAAGCTGCACATCTTCGATCCGGAAATGGAGACTGGCTTCCTGATGGAGGCGTTGCGGCGCACCGTAAAACAGGTGGGGCCGGACGTTCCCGTGCTGGGCTTTGCCGCTTCGCCGTGGACGCTGGCGTGTTACATGGTGGAAGGACGAACGAAGGAAGGCTTCGCGACAGTGAAGAATTTTCTCTACAGCGAGCCGAAGGTGTTTCGCGAGTTGTTGCACAAAATCGCGCACGCGACCATTCTTTACCTGAAGGCCCAGATTGCCGCGGGCGTCTCCGCCGTGCAGTTGTTTGACACCTGGTGCGGCGAACTGGATTTGAAGGACTACACGGAATTCGTGCTCCCCGCGGTACAGGAAATTATCAACGGGCTTGGGAATAAAGTGCCGGTGATTTACTACACCAAGGCTTCGCATCATCTGTTGCCCGCGGTGGTTCGCGCCGGCGCCAATGTTTTGAGCGTGGACTGGCGCATTCCCCTTGCCGAAGTTCGCAAACTGGCCGGGCCGCGCGTGGCGCTGCAAGGCAATCTCGATCCAGCGATTTTGTTTGCGCCCGCGGAGAAGATCCGGCACGCCACATTGGACATCGCCGCCGAGCTTTCCGGCCACGGACACATTCTGAATCTTGGCCACGGAATTTTGCAGCATACTCCCGTGGAAAATGCCCAGTTGTTCATTCACACCGGCCAGCAAGCCGCGCTTCAGCAAGCGCAGCCGGCGGTGCAAACGCGCGGTTAAGGGGAGGAGGCTAGCGCCGTGTCGAGCATGAATCCATCGTTGCGGGAGATGCAGGAAGAACTCTCCGTGGGAGAGGAGTTCGTTACCCGCTACAATCGCCCTGGACCCCGCTATACCAGCTACCCCACGGCCCCGGTGTGGAACGACGCCTACGGCCCGAACGACTTCGAGGCGGCGATGCAAACCGCCGAAGCGAAGCTCAGCCCCGTTTCGCTATACATGCATCTTCCCTTCTGTGAAAGCCTGTGCCTGTTTTGCGCGTGCAACGTAATCATCCGCAAGGACAAGAGCGGCACGCCTCCATACCTGAGCACTCTGAAAAAAGAGATCGACCACATCGCCAGCCGGGTTTCGCGCGACCGGCAGGTTTCGCAATTCCACTGGGGCGGCGGAACGCCCACCTATCTCACTCCCGACCAGATTGAGGATTTATTCGTCTATACGCGGGAGCTCTTCAATTTTGCACCCGACGCGGAGATCGGCATCGAAGTCGACCCACGGGTTACATCGCGCGCCCATCTGGAAATCCTGCGCAAGATGGGTTTCAACCGCCTGAGCATGGGCGTCCAGGATTTCAAGGAAGACGTGCAGAAGGCCATCCACCGCATTCAGCCCTACGAACAGACCCGCGACTTGATTGCAATCGCGCGCGAACTCGGATTCGATAGCATCAACGTGGATTTGATCTACGGCCTGCCTTATCAGACCGCGGAAAGCTTTGCGCACACGGTCGAGCAGATTGTCAGCCTGTCGCCCGACCGCATCGCCATGTTCAGCTACGCGCACGTGCCGTGGCTCAAGAAGCAGCAAGGCTCATTCGTGGGGCACCTGCCGGAGGGCATGAAGAAGTTTGATATTTTCCGCAGCGGCCTGCTGAAATTCCTGGAGGCGGGATATCTCTACATCGGCATGGACCATTTCGCGAAGGAAAACGACGAACTGGCCGTCTCGCAGCGCAACCGTACGCTGCACCGCAATTTCCAAGGTTACACCACGAAAGCCGGTGCGGATCTCTATGGCATGGGCATCACCGCCATCAGCGGCATCCAGGAAACCTACGCGCAGAACCACCGCGACCTGCCTTCCTGGGAAAAAGCCGTGCAGGAGCGAGGCATCGCCACGATGCGCGGCTACCGGCTTTTGCAGGACGACATCATTCGCCGCGAAGTGATCAGCCGCCTGCTGTGCCATACCGTGATCGTGAAAGACGAAATTTCGGAGAAGTTCGGCATCCATTTCGATGAATACTTCGCCGCGGAACTCGAACACCTGAAAGCCCCGCAGGAAGACGGCCTGGTCGTCATCAACGACAAAGAAATCCGCACCGCGTGGCTAGGACGCATTTTCATCCGCAACCTGGCGATGGTGTTTGATCCGTATCTGGAGAAGCAGCAGTTGGCGGCGCGGCCGCTCTTTTCGAAGACCCTTTAGCCTCGGCAGGGGCCACACGCATGTCTAATCGGGTTGAAGCTCTGGTTGTGGGCGCGGGAATTTCCGGGCTCGCGACGGCCTACGGCTTGCAGAAGGCCGGAATCGCCATTCGCGTGATAGAAGCGGCGGCTCGCCCTGGCGGCGTGATTCAGTCGGTGAAGCGCGACGGGTATCTCGTGGAGTGCGGGCCACAAAGCTTCAGCGGCAACGGTTCGATATCCGCCATGTGCCGCGACCTCGGAATCCTGGAAGAGCGCGTCCTCGCGAATCCCATAGCTCCGCGCTTCGTCCTGATTGATGGGAAACTGCGGAATGTTCCGATGGGTCCGGGCCTGCTGGCCTCTTCCTTCATGAGCGGCGGGACGCGCACGGCAATCCTTCGCGACATTTTGGGTAAAAGCGAATCTCCCGAGCCCGACGAATCGGTGGCGGAGTTCGTTCGCCGCAAGTTTTCCGCGACGCTGCTCGATCGCCTGGTGGGCCCGTTCGTTTCCGGCATTTATGCCGGCGACCCGGAGAAATTGAGCCTCCGCGCGGCGTTCCCGATTCTGTATGAAGCGGAAAAAGCCGCGGGAAGCGTAACTCGCGGCGTCTTCAAGGTAATGAAGCAGCGCAAATCGTCAAACGGGACACGGCCGCAAACGCCGCGGGAAAAGGCGACGCTGCAGACGTTTCGCGATGGGAACGAGACCCTTATTCGCGCCATCGCTGGGCGGCTGGCGGAACGTTTGACCTGCGGCATGGAAGTTACGCGGGTTGAAACTCTCGACACCCGCCAGGAACCCAAGGCGGCGCGTTTTCGCGTGAGGTTGCGCGGCACAAGAGGCGAAGAGACCGTGGACGCGGAACGATTGATCGTTTCGGTGCCGACGGAAATCGCGGGAAGGCTGCTGGAACCGCTGGATTTAGGCTTCGCCGCACAACTCAGCGCGATTGGGTATTCAGGCGTTGCGGTGGTTTCGCTCGGCTATCGCAAGGAGGATGTCGGCAACAACTTGGCAGGCTTTGGTTTCCTCGTGCCGCGTTCTTCCGGCCTCGGCATCCTCGGAACGGTCTGGAACTCTTCTCTTTTTCCCGGCCGGGCGCCGCAAGGCGAAGCGCTGCTTACCAGTTTTGTAGGGGGCGCGACAAATCCCGGCGCCCTCGCCAAATCGCCGGAACAGCTTGCGGCCCAGGTTCACCGCGAGTTGACGCCCTTGCTGGGCCTGCGCAAGGAACCGGTCTTCACCAACGTGACGCTCTGGCAGCGGGCGATTCCGCAATACAACCTCGGCCACACGGTGCGGATTGCCGCGCTGGAATCTTTGCGCATCCGCTATCCGGGTCTCTATTTTTCCGGAAATTACCTCAGCGGTCCCGCCATCGGCACTTGCGTGGAACACGCCCTGAAAGTCGCCGACGAAGTCCGCGTCAGCTTCGCCAATTAGCCTTTTTCTCTTTGCCGGTGGGCCAGGCGGATCTCCCTGCGTTTCGCGGCTTCCTTCCAGCGGCGCCTTTCTTCGGCGGTCTTCAGAATCAGCGGCGGCACAGGCCTGGGCTTGCGGGTGAACTCGTCAATGGCGACAAATGTGACAAACGCGGTGGTGGTCTGCTTGCGCTCGCCGGTCAACAGGTTCTCCGAAAACACTTCTACGCCGATTTCGAGCGACGTAGTGAACACGCGATTCACCTGCGATTTCAACATTACAATTTCGCCTAGGTTGACGGGATTCTGGAAATCGATGTAGTCCACCGAAGCGGTCACCATGTAACTGTTGGCATGCCGGCTGGCAGCCATCGCCGCCACAATATCCACCATGTGCATCACGTGCCCGCCAAGCAGTTTACCAAGCACATTGGTCTGCGCCGGTAGCACCACCTCCGCCATTTCCGATGCCGAAGCGCTGACCGGCTTGCCTTTCACTCTCCACTCATCCATCAATGCGGCTGTCGCCTTTTGCTTTGCCTTCATCGCTCTCCCTTGCGCGGCTCCTATGGCCGAACATCGCTCTACACGTATAATACGCAAGACCCCCATGACGGAACAAAACAAAAGCCGCCGGCAGAAGCTGGAACAATTCCTTGTTCAGAATCCCAACGATGCGTTTTCACGCTATGGCATCGCCCTCGAGTGTCTGCGTGAGGGCGACATTCCAGCTGCCGAGACACATTTCAAAACCCTGCTGGACACAAATCCTGATTACGTTCCGGGTTATCAGATGTATGCGCAAACCCTGGCGCAACACAACCGAGCGGAAGAAGCGAAAGGTCTTCTGAGCAGGGGCATTGCGGCGGCTAATCGGCAGGGCAATCAGCATGCCCGATCCGAAATGGAAGGCTTGCTGGCTCAGCTTGAGTAGCAGGCTCGAGTTTTCGGGCCACCAGCCCATGGTCGGTACTTCGCAGTCCACCTTGAAAACTACCCACGGGTACAGCAAAAAGGTTGGAGAGTTGGGGAGGGTAAAGTACAGGTTTCGGGCGCCTGCGATTGCCCTTTCGTACCATTGCGGTGTTTGGCCCCAGCGGTAAGCTAATGAAGTTGGACCCCCCGGCCCAAAGGAGAAGAAGTGGTTAACACTCCACTCCTAAGCCGAAAAGAACAACGTGTTGCCCTGAAGATGTTCGTACAACTGAGTAGCCCGGGTAATCCGTCGTCTGAGATCGCCCCAACCATCGACATCAGTTGCCACGGCGCCCGGGTAGTGACCCGCAGACACTGGCGTCCGGACGAGCATTTGTCGGTCCGATCGATCCGAGGGAACCTATATTCCCGCGCCAGGGTGGTTCATTGCGAGCCGCACGGGGACAATTCCTTCATAATCGGAATACAAATGTATTATCCCACCGGGAACTGGACCGCACGTGACTTGACGAAAACCGCCTGACCGCCGCGTCATTTCCTTCAGGGCGCCGGGCAATGAAAGACAATTCCCGCGTTCGGTGTCGCCTGTTTTGTGGAAACTTGGTAGACGAGCGGGAGACGGGGCAACACCGCGCCTCCGTCAATGGAGATTCGCCGCAATTCGTCTGCCGTGTCTACTGCTTCGCGGCAACTTGCTTGGATTCATTCCGCGGCGCGTTCGCTTGCAGAACACCAACGAAATGGCGTGCAGCGCTAGGAACGGCCACTTTGTTCCCCAGCAGGATGGTTCTTGCCGTTATTTTGCGGCCGTATATCCGCTCATTTGCTTTTTTGTCTTGGCGAAGGGTGGAGCCCTCGAGGGAAATGCCCGCAAATAGTCCGCGAGAACGCGAATAGCTGAGGATCTCGGCGCGCATCCAGAGATCAGTGTTCGCGGAAGCATCGCGCCCTACGGGGCCCGCAGCGGCAGACGCATCGCCACCCAGCTTGATCCGGCTGCTAAGGATGGAAGCTGCGCCTCTCTGGTTCATGACCAGGAGGATCAGGTCAGTGGCCTCGCCACCGATTTGCATTCCGATGCTATCGCCTTCGAGGGCATACATAGCAGGAGCGCCCCAAGGCCCATTGAATTCCTTGCCCGTCCGGCAAACCATCGCGCCGCGGCCATATTCCTTGCCCATACCGAAGGCCAGTTTCAATACGGAGGGGAACACGATCACGCACTCCGCTTTATCCAAAACCTGCCGGGGCAGATTGTCCGGGATGTTCAGGACTTCCTGCATGACATCGCCGCAATTTTCCAGGCGTTTTGTTTCTTTCGTGGCGGCGTACACCGCGCCTGCCGCTAACGAAAGGCACACCCCAATTACAAGAGATCGTTTCATGGCTCACCTCGGTAAGCAGAACTGTTTCGCTAACGTTGAGCTTCGCCCTAAACTCTCACTGGGCGAGTCACATCGGCCGGCTGGATTGAGCCCGGCCTCTGGGTGATTGCTTCGACCGGCACAACCGTCTTTTTCTCTGCACCCCAATCCTAGTCGCCACCGCGCAGCTTGTCTGTGCACTTGTACACACTCCGGCGAAGGGGGCCTCCGCGCACCTGGCCTGTTTACGCAAACCTTCCGCGCTTCACCCTTTTTTCGTGGCTCTGCTATCATGAGCTTCTGTAGCCATGCGGCCAGATCGCATACCGCTGTTTCCTCTGAACGTCGTACTTTTCCCCGGCGAAGAGCTTCCCCTGCATATTTTCGAACCGCGCTACCGGAGGATGGTGCGCGAGTGCCTGGACGGCCGGTCGCCCTTTGGTATGTTGCTGGCCATGGATGACGGCATTACTCGTGTAGGCTGCACCGCGGAGATTCTCGAAGTGGTCAAGCGCTATCCGGATGGCAGGATGGACATCATCACCGTTGGCCGCGATCCTTTCCGTATCGTGGAACTGTTCACCGAGGATCCATTGCTCGAAGGCCAGGTCGACTACCTTGAAGACCGCGAAGCTCCTCTGGAAGCCAAGTGCAGACGCAAATTGATCGAGGAATACGAGACCTGCCACACGCTGCTCTTCAACAGTCTTCCGCGCGACGTCGAAGAATCCCCCGACGGCGTGCTTTCCTACGCCATCGCCTCCACTTTGCCGATGGATTTGCTGTGCAAGCAGCAGATCCTTGAGTTGCGCACCGAGAACGAACGGCAGGAAAGACTGCTCAGGTACCTCTGCGACTGGGCGCCGCATCTACTCAAAGAGAAGGCAATGCGACAAAGTGCCGGAGGAAATGGGCACGGATTGAATTAGCAGTGCGCGGATTGTGGTTAACGATCCGCAGACAGGGATTTCATGACGCCAAGTACCCAAGGTCATTCCGCAGGACATCCGAAACCCCGCACCATTGGTGAATTGAAGCGCATCCCCGACTTCGACTCCCGTTCCGCAGGTGTTTCCGTGAAGAACGAGATGCGCCGCAATTTGCTACGGGACATTGAACGCAATGAGCCGCTGTTCCCCGGCGTGCATGGCTACGAAGACACCGTGATTCCGCAGCTCGTGAATGCCCTGCTCTCGCGCCACAATTTTATTCTGCTGGGATTGCGCGGCCAGGCCAAGAGCCGGATTTTGCGCGGCCTTCTGCAGTTCCTGGACCCGGAAATTCCGGTAATTGCCGGCTGCGAAATCAACGACAATCCGTTGCAACCCATCTGCCGCGGCTGTCGCGAACGCGTAGCCGCTGAAGGCGACAATACGCCGATCGCGTGGCTCCCGCGCGACCAGCGTTACGTCGAGAAACTCGCCACGCCCGACGTCACCATCGCCGACATCATCGGCGACGTGGACCCGATTCGCGCCGCGCGCGGCGGCCGCGACCTTTCCGACGAGCTCACCATCCACTACGGCCTGCTGCCCCGCGCCAATCGCGGCATCTTCGCCATCAATGAACTCCCCGACCTTGCCGGGAAAATCCAGGTGGGATTGTTCAACATCATGCAGGAGGGCGACATCCAGATTAAGGGCTATCCGCTGCGCCTTCCGCTGGATGTGCTGCTGGTCTTTTCCGCGAATCCCGAGGACTACACAGCGCGCGGCAAGATCATCACGCCGCTGAAAGATCGTATCGGCGCCGAAATCCGGACACACTACCCTTCGACCGTCGAGGAAGGCATTGCCATCACCACGCAGGAAGCGTGGACCGCTCGCGATTCCGGTATCAATGCAGAGGTGCCCGACTACCTGCGCGAAGTAGTGGAAGAGATTGCCTTTCAGGCGCGCGAGGACAAGCGCGTGGACCGGCGCTCCGGCGTCAGCCAGCGGCTGCCGATTACCACGCTCGAAAGCCTGGTCAGTAGCGCGGAGCAGCATGCCGCGCGCGCCGGGGAACGCCACACGGTTGCCCGCATCGCCGACCTTTATGCCGCGCTCCCTTCAATCACCGGGAAAATGGAATTGGAATACGAGGGAGAACTGAAAGGAGCGGAGGTGGTGGCGCGCGAACTGATTCGCACCGCCATCGGGCGCGTGTTTTCGAAATATTTTGGCGAAGTCAGCTTTCAGCCCGTGGTGCAGTGGTTCGAGGCCGGCGGCGAGCTGAAGATTCCAGACCTTATCTCGACCGGGCAACGCTACCAACAGCTTGCGAAGGTGCAGGGATTGCTCGAGCACGTTGCAAAGCTCGGCGTCATCAATCGAAAGGATGAGGCACATGCAGCTGCGGCCGCCGAAATGATTTTGGAGGGCCTTTGGGCGCACCGCCGGATCGGCCGCAGCGAAGAGCGCGGCTTCTATGCGGAAAAACAGCGCCAGCAGGAGCCGCGCGAATCCGTCAGCCGCCCGCGCCGGAATTACAACTGACGACCCGGCGAAGGATCTCAACTGCACCGCGAGCACTGTAGTGGCCGGTCTTTAGACCGGCCAGCCCAGCAACAACGGACCATAAGGAGTGCGAGGGCCACGCAATGAAGGTAATCAAGTACGGAAAATACATAGGCGAGCCCGCGGACGTCATCGACCTGGACGAGTTGATGAAACGCCTGGGGGATTTTCTTCTGCAGAGCGGCTTCGAATCGCAGTTTTACGGACTTTCCGAGATGGACGCTTCGCATTCGATGGAGGCCCTGCGCGAGGCGATCCTGCGCGCGCTCCAGGAAGGCGACCTCTTCCCCGAAGACGCCATGAGCGACGAACTGCGCGAGATGCTTCAGGACCCCGGCGCGCTGAACAACGAGGAGATTCGCGACCTGATCAATAAACTGGTGGAACGCATGACGCAGGAGGGCTACATCAATCCACAACAGCCCCCGCAAGTGACGCCTCCTCCACAAAACACGCCGGGAGGGCAACTGGGCCAGCCGCGGGACATCGACACGGAGGCCCGCTTCGAAATTACCGACAAGGCCATCGATTTTCTCGGTTTCAAGACGCTGCAGGACCTGCTCGGCTCGCTGGGCCGGAGCAGCTTCGGGCGACACGACACGCGCGACTTGTCCACTGGCGTGGAGTCCGGCGGTATTTCTCGCCCCTACGAATTCGGCGACGTGCTGAACCTGGACATCAGCGAGACGCTTTCGAACGCGATTCGCCGCGAAGGCGCGAAAGTTCCCCTGCAGATGGAATATCGCGACCTGATGGTCCACCAGTGCGAATACCACTCTTCCTGCGCGACGGTTTTGCTGCTCGATTGCAGCCACAGCATGATTCTTTATGGCGAGGACCGCTTCACGCCCGCCAAGCGCGTGGCCATGGCGCTATCGCACCTGATCCGCACGCAATATCCCGGCGACACCCTCAACCTGGTCCTGTTTCACGATTCGGCCGAGGAAGTTCCACTCGGGCAGCTCGCCCGCGTGCAGGTCGGCCCCTACTATACGAACACGCGGGAAGGCTTGCGGATGGCCCAGCGGATTCTGCTCCGCCAGCGAAAGGACATGCGGCAGATCGTGATGATCACGGATGGGAAGCCTTCTGCCTTGACACTGGAAGACGGGCGGATTTATAAAAACGCCTTCGGGCTGGATCCATTCGTCGTGGGCGAGACGCTGGAGGAAGTGAACAAGTGCAAGCGCGCCGGCATCATGATCAATACGTTCATGCTGGCCACGGATTACAGCCTGGTGCAGTTCGTGCAGAAAATCACGCAGATGTGCAAGGGTAAGGCGTATTTCACCACGCCCTATAATCTCGGCCAGTACCTGCTGATGGACTACATGCAGAGAAAAACGAAAACGATTCACTGACTTTCTGGCACAATTCGGCTTTCATCTGCTGCGCTGGACTTTTTCATGTCGTTATCGCACAAATTTTCGAGATGGATCGGGTGGGAGGCACCCTTGACCACTATCACCATGGGACACGTTGCACCGGGATTTAGCCTGAAATCGCTGGATGGCAAGGAGTGCGAGCTTGGAAAATTGTTGGAGAAAGGCCCGGTGGTCGTCGCCTTCTTCAAGATTTCGTGCCCCGTGTGCCAGTTCACCTTTCCCTATCTGCAGCGGCTCGCAGAACGATACTCAGGCGACTCGGCGACGGTCATTGCCGTGTCGCAGGACGACGCGCGCGGCACGAAAGAGTTCAATCGGGAATATGGAGTGACGTTTCCCGTCCTTCTGGACGAACCGAGCTACCCGGTCTCCAATGCCTACGGCCTCAGCATGGTGCCCACGATTTTCCTGATCGAGCCGGATGGTAAGGTGAAGATCAGTTGCATGGGCTTTGACAAAGGAGATGTGGAGAAGATCGCCGCCGAACTTTCCCAGCGCCGGAAAATCGTCGCGGCCCCGCTTTTTCGTCCGGATGAAGTGATCCCGGCACAAAAACCTGGATGAAGCTCGAAAAACTAGGTCCGGTCGGGACCTGCCGCAAATCGCAAGACTTCATCTTTAAGCCAACTGGCACCGCTCAGTCCAATTGCTGAAGCAGGTCCGGCTTGTGTTTCTCAGGCTTTCTTCGCTTGTCGGGAATAACGCGGGTGCCGGCCGGCGCCAGGCCGGACTTGCGGGCACGCCGCCGCGCCTCGGTTCCCTTCTCCAATCGCCTTTTCTTTCGCTTCACCATTTCAATTCTTTTTCGCCACAATCTCCGCAACCGCCCGCCAGCCCTGATCGATGGCTTCATTCGTGTACGCGAACATACCCGCATCCGAGTTGGCGATGTGAATATTTCCAAAGGGCCGGCGGCCGATTTCGTGGGGCGCTTGTCCCGCGGGCCATTCCGGATCGAACAGCGACATATATTCGTACGAATAGCCGTGCGGCCACCGGTTGACGGTAATGGCTTCAATGTCTCGCGCGGGCTCGAAACCGCCGTCGCTTAGTGCCCGGGCAAGCTGGTCGCGAATCGCGCGTTCGAAAGTTTCGAAAGTTGTTGCATATAGTTTCCCGCGTCCTGCCCGCTGCATCTCGCGAGCGTTCACGCCCGGGCCCACTGGCACATGCTGCATGTGAAGGACGCAGGGCTCCTCAGGCTTCCGCGTGAATTCGTAGCCGCCCATGCTTACGGGAAAATCCATTTCAATGCCCGTGAACATGCAGCCCGGCGAATAAACTCGATAAGTCTTGAGCTTATCCAGCGCTTTCCAGTTGCGAAGCTGTACGTTCGTATAAACCAAAGGCACCTTCACGTTGTACGCCAATCCCGTCTTCTGCGCTTCCGGCATCTCCGGGCACATGTAGGGAATGAGCATGTTCCAGCAGGCCAGGATGCACGCCCGGCCCAGCACAGTGCGGGCCTCTCCTCCACGCACATAGGTAACTTCCACGCCATTCGGATGGGCCACGTCGCCAAGATTGCGCGCGTGCACCGCCGTTGAATTCAGCCGGATCCGAACCGGCGCGTTTTCCTGGTCCAATTTCGCGTAATCGAATTTCGCCAGGACCACATCCTCCATCGTATTGCCCGGCGCGATCCCCGGCACCAGCGAACGCACAAGCAGCCGCGCGATAGAAGCGTTCCCATCCGGAAAGTGATAGATGTAGGGCTCGTCGTCCTGTCGCGTAACTTCCAGCCCGATTCCCGGGCCGTCGTGATCCGCGATGCCCAACCAGTCAAATCCGGGCAACTCGCCGAGGCCCGCCATGTCGCCGGCAGGAACCGCGTCGATCCCGACCCCGTAGAGCCCGTGCATCGAAGGCTTGAAGTAAGGAATCAAGTCCGGAGTCAACTTCACGTTTTTCAGCAGATAGTCCTGATAGCTGGTCTTCGCGAGATACGCTTTTTTCGCGGCCGCGTCCATCCCCGCGAGATAATCCACTTTCCCCGTGCACAGACGGACGAGATCTTTTTTCGCCGCGTCGGAGAGCGGCGCGTTTACAAGAAATTCCGGCGTTGGCACCTGCATGTGGCCGTTGTAACCGCGCAGCAGGCGGTCCGCGCCAAAAGTCTCCTTGTCGAAGAAAACAGCCTGGCCCATTCCGCGCTTCGAATAAAATGTCCGGTCGTTGTACGTTTCGAAGCGCTTCGCTTCGATGCCCAACTCCGTGAATAAACGTTTCGCCTGGGCGCTATACAAATTGGGGCCGGCGATTGCCTGCGTTCCGCCGTAGCCGATCAGGGTTTTCCCGCCACTGGTGAATTCGTTTCGCTTCGCGTGGCCGCCGAAATCGTCATGATTGTCGAGGATGAGAATGCGCGCGCTGTCGCCGGCCTGCTGGCGATAAAAATGCGCCGCAGCCAGGCCGCTGATGCCGCCACCCACGATAACCAGGTCGTAGGTTTCCTTATCCTTCGCGGCGTGGTCCCACTTCTTCCCGTCGCGTAGCGCATGCCCCGCTTCCCACGAACCATCGTGGCTGCCGCGCATTCCGGTCTTCGCGGGCGGATAGTAGCCGGGCTGCTTCTCCGGTGCATAGGGCGCATCGGCCGTGTTTAACATCTCTCCAAGAATCGTACCGGGCACAACCAGCGAAGCGCCCACGGCGACTCCCACCCCGTTCAGGAAATCACGCCGTGCAATCTTGCGGTGCATCCCCAGCTCGCGATCCTTTTTCCTCTGACTCACAATTTTCTCCAGGACGAAACCATTTGCCGCTGAACATGGCAAGCCGTACCAGTCCGCGATGACCGGTAAGAGGATATCCTAATTCGTGGCCGAGCGAAAAAATGCAGGGAGTGTTGCGCGAGCGAAATCTAGAACGTAAACGAAACTTGTAGATCGAGCCGGCGGTTATAACTCGGGTTCCCGAAAGGAGGCCTCGCCAACCCATTCGATTCTCCAAACAACGGCGATCCCAAATTGCCAATGGGCGCGGCCGGATTGACATTGTTGAAGATATTTCTTCCAATCACGCTGAAGGTCAGCGCGTAGCGACGATTTGTCGAACCCGCGTCCGCACCGCGGCCACCGCCTCCGCCGCGTCCCCCTCCTCCCGGACCCCTCCCAAAGGTTCCGCCGCCCATGCCGCCGCCTCCCCCGCCGCTTGAGGCACTTTCGAGCGTCGGGCCAAAGCCAAATGTTTTGCTGACTCTCAGGTTGAACGTGAACTGGCTCGGCCCTTCCCCAAAGTTGATGGGAATTGGCGCGGAACCAAGCGGGGCAGTCGTATCGAAGCATCCAAATTTCGTCTGGTTCGCTGGCGCACACGGCGCGAACGACGGCCGCACGTTATAGAGGTTGTCCTGGTAGGGGTCCGTGCCCGTCGTGATATTGAATGGAATTCCGGAGCTCGCGATCACAAACGGGCTCAGGCGATAACCGCGCGGCAATCCAATCGTGCCGCCAAGAAAAAGTCGGTTGCGAATATCGAAACTCGCCCGGCCGTAATCTTCTCTCAAATCCAGGGGATTCGACGGAAAGCTGGTCACTCCCGCGGTGTCGCTATTCGCATGGTTGTAAGTGTAGTAGCCAAACAGGGAGAGCTTGGCTCCCAATTGCACGCGGCCGTTAACAATCAACTGATTCTGCTCGAAGTCCGCCGCCGACTGATATTGAAAAATATTCCCCTCGCTGGGATTCGGCCGCGCGCCGCCCGAAGCATCGTTTGCCGGAATGAACGGATTCAGGTTGTTCGTATAAAACTGGTGCACACCGCGCGAATTCAGATACGTCACAGCGATGTTCGCCGCCTTGCTCAGTTGGCGCTCCACCGTCACCCCGGTCTGAATCGTATACGGCGTGCGCAAATTGGGGTTATTGGCGTAGTCCGTGGAGACCAACGTCCCAGTCGGGAGCGGGCTGGGCAGCGGTTGAAAGAAAGCGGGATTCTGAATCTGCAACTGCTGCTGCATCGGGTTCAGAACATTGTAGCGCTGCTGTGTCTCCACGAGATCGTAGGTAAAACGGTCGTAGAATATCCCAAACCCCGCACGCAGCACTATTTTCGGCGGCTTCTTCGCGTCTCCGCCAATGCCCCAGGCCAGGCCCACGCGCGGCGCAAAATCGGACTTGTCGCTGAAATTATTCTGGGTCTCAAAGCGCAGGCCGTAGCTCAACGTTACATTCGGACGAACCTTCCAATCGTCCTGCACGAACAGTCCCGCATCCACCAGCGTCACCGTGGAAGGTATAACTTGAGTGCCACCGGCGGTCTGAAACGTCTGCGTGTAATAACTCGCCCCGCCGCCTTCCGCCTGAATCGTGGAGAACGGCAGACCGGCGGCAAGTCCCTCCAACGTGATCTGGTAAGCCTGAATCGGCGTGATGTTGCAAACGCCATTTACCAACGGGTTCGGGCAAGTTGCGGCCGGCCCCTGCCGCGAACCGAACGAAAACGTTCCGTTGAAATTCCCGCTGGTCTGATCCCGGTCGTCCGTTGCCCGAATCCTTCCTCCAAACTTCCAGGAATGCTTGCGGAAATTCAGGTACGTGGTGTTCTGGTATTCGTACCGCTTTTGCAGGTCCGAGATGCCGAATCCTCCGTACCCGTTTCCCAGGAATGCGCCGCCAACATTCAACGTAGTCAATGTGCTCACCGGCGTGGTTTCGTTATCCTCGTGAATAAACTGAAATCGCGATTCGTTGATCGCATGCGCCCCAATAATCTGGGTATCCGTCGCCTGCAGGGTGTGTTCCTGACTAAAGACATTCGTACCGGTTTCCGGCAGGTTGAACTGTCCGACGCCGGTATTCGTTTCCACATCGCGGAAATACTGGTAGCGCACGGTCAGCGTGTTATTCGGCGTGAGTTGGTAGTCAATCCGCGGGCTCAGATTGGTACGCGTTTGTGGAGCGGTGATCGCCGCGCTGTAGGAGGGGATGATGCTGAATTGCGGTTGTCCCGCGGCACACGGAATCTTCAGAAAAGAGTCTCCGCAGACTACGCTGGCGTTGACGACGTTGAGCGCCCCGATGTCCCGCCGCTCGATATTGAAGAAAAACGACGCCTTCTTGTTGATCGGGCCGCCGACGTTACCGCTGTACTGCTCTGAGTTATAATCCGGCGGCGAAACTCCTGCCCCCAGGTTCTCGTACGGATTTCGAGAGTTGAACGCCGAAGTGTTTCCGGACACCTGCAACTGCCCGTGCAGCTTATCCGTTCCCGGCTTAGTGAATATTTCGATGCGACCATATCCAAGTTTGTCGTACTCGGCCGAAAACGGATTCTGGTTGATGCGAATCTCACGAATCGACGCTTTTGGCGGCAATTGCCCCGCTGTAAATCCATCAATATACATTTGCCCGCCATTGGGGCCCGCCGATGGCCCGGCGAGGGCCTGCAATTCCGAAGACAATTCATCCGGATCGTCCGAGAGCGCTTCCAGGTCTTTTCCTTGCAGGACAATACTGTTGGCGTTATTTTCAGGGCTCACATCAAGTTGCGTAGCAGAGGAAGTCACCTCAACTTTTTGCTGCTGCACTTCGATCGTGAGCGGAATGTCCACGCGAAGAATTTGTCCGGCGGCAAGCGCAACCCCGCTCTTGTCGAACATTGAAAAACCGGCGGCTACGGCCTTGATTTCGTACTTTCCCGGGGCCAGACTCTTGAACTCGTATATTCCGTCTGTGTTGGTGGTGGTGTCCATCGAAGCGCCGGACGGCGTCGTCAGCAGCACCGTCGCGCCCACCAGCGCTCCGCCCGAGGGGTCGGTCACCTGGCCACGGATTACGCCCGCCTGGGTTTGTGCGCGGCACGGCAATGCCAACAATAACAGGAAGAGGAAATACAGAACGCCACTTCGCCTGGAACCCTGTGCTGCATTCAGTCGCATCAATCGAAAATTCCGCCCCTCTGCAATTTCTGCTGTTCGTGGCCGCGTGGCTGCGTCACTGCCCGGCCGCGTCCCCGCCGCCGTTGCTCAAGCTCCACGGCGTTAAAATGCTCGATGCCTGCTCCTGCGTCGCGGCTTGGAGAAGAGGTTCCACTCCGCCTAACACAGTGATGGCCGTGGCTTGCGCGTCCTTCAGTCCGCCGGTAGCGACAATCATCACCGCTTCGCCTTTTTGAAAATCTGTCAATGGTGCCGCCGTTAACCGGCCCAATAGCTGTTGCAAATCTCCTCCTGCTCCATTGCGGCTGCGTCCGCCCGCCCCGCCTGCCGGGGCTCCCGCCGCGCCGCCAGCCGGAGGCGAGGCTTGCCCCGTCGTGGTCGAACCCGCTGGCTCTGCGCCACTCTTCAAGCGCGTCGCGATCATCTGCGCAATCTGCAGAGGCAACTTTCTCAGTTGCGTATCCGCACTCACCTTCACCACCTCGGACTTCTTCGTCGCAAGGTCGGAAACGGTGATCGTCCCTGCGCCCTGATCCACCGCCGAAATGATTCCTGCAATATTCCGAAACGCTCCGGTCACCACCTCATCCGCGGTAAAGCCGGCTCCGTCGGCGCTGCGTACGCCGCGCGCGCGCAACTGGTCGCCGGGACTCACTTCCGCGAGGTTGCTCACCTTCGCATCGTCAAATTTCACCGAGCCGGACGCGTAACGCCGGATCAGCGTGCTCTTCCCGACCACAACCGTCACATCTTTCTTCCCCGCCGCGGTCATCGTTCCGATAGTGATCGCACCCTGCGATGGATCCACGCTTTTCACCAGCCCGCCAATTCCGTGTTTCTGCCACTCCTCAGTCTCGCGCGCTTGCCTTTCCGCAATGTCGTTCTTCTTCATCGCGATCACCGTTCCCGCCTCGCATGTGGGCGGGTCGCCCGCGCAGCGCAGTCGCACCAGCACGCGGTCACCCTGTTGAAATTCAGAAAATGGTATGGCTTCCGCTTGTGACAGATCCTTCGAACCGGGAGGAACGCGCAACAATTTTGTCGCCGGGGTGACGTTCACTTTAGTCTCCGTGCCGGCATCGGTCGCCACCGTCAACGATTCGCTGGCGATCGCTTTAATCGTCCCCAGAACTGGGGGAGCTTTTGGGGGAGCCGCCGAAGGCGTTCCAGTCTGGGCCATGCTCCAGGCGGCGCCAAAGAGGACAACGGCGAGACATGTCGCTACGCGAACAGCTCCTCCATTGAGAACACATCCTCCTTCGAATCCAAACTTTCGCATTCAACTCTCCTCGAGTTCCCTCTCATAGGTGGGAGCGCGAGCCGGCCTGGACATACTCCGGTACCGCGCTGACGAAACCTACCGTTTAGACGCCGTAAATGGCGCTTCGAGTTTCATCGAAGTTCAAAAGTACCACAAGCCGCAGGTCGCACTCCTGGGCAATCCTTCCCTCGCGGTCGGCGATCTATCTCAGTTCCCTGCACGCCAATTCCAGCATTCACTCTCTCCAAGCGTTCAGATTCCGAGAATCTCGCCCGCCGCGTCCACATCCATCTCCACGGCGCGCGACACTTTCGGCAAGCCGGGCATCAACATCATGTTGCCGGAAATCACCACCACAAATCCCGCCCCCGAGGACAGCGACGCATCCGTTACGTTCAATTCCCATCCCTTCGGTGCACCCAGGAGTTTCGGATTATCCGAGAACGAGTATTGCGTCTTGGCGATGCACACCGGCAATTTGCCGAACCCCCATGCCGTGAAGTCGCGCAACTTCGCGCTGGCTTTCTCGCTCAAGGTCACCCTGCCGGCCCCATA
>DATMMG010000191.1:0-5887 GCA_035569815.1 Candidatus Methylomirabilota bacterium | reverse complement strand
ACTGATGGGAGACAGAAACAAATCAGGCTTCGGATTAGCGAGCAGATTGTGAACTTCAGAAGTTAGCTTGTGCGGCTCGAGCGCGGCCCATAGCCAGATGTGGGTATCCAGCAGGAATCGCTTCATGAGTCTTTATCCGGATTGCTCCAGGCATCCCAATCCGAAATATCGGAAATCGGGCCCACGATATCGCCGTGAATCTCGGCTGTGCCAGCCAGCGTGCCGAGTTTGCGAATGCGACTGGTGGCGGCGGGCGCGATGATCTGAGCTATAGGTTGGCCGAAGCGCGTGACGAGGACGGGCTGGCCGGTCTTCTTGACCATTTCGAGGACGGCAAGGCAGGTGGCTTTGAATTTCGAGATGGCGATTTCTTCCATGAGACTGCTCCTAATTGGGGAGGAGAATAGCATGAAGATGGACCGTAGTCAAACCATAGTCGGACTATAGTCCGACTATGGTCTATGTATCATATATATTGTTATTTTTCATATATTTACATTGACTTCGATTTCGAGAACTCTATGGTTCGTCGTCGCCGTCATCGACTCCACTGATGTCGTGGTCGAGGGGTTTGCCTGCGTCGATCTCCGCGATTCCCGCCTTCCGGAGTTCACTGCTGAGTTGGGGGACGGAGTCGCGCTTGAGGTCGTTCCAATGCTTGAGGAGCGAACCCAATTGTTCGGCGAGTTCAGCATAGACTTTGCTTGCCTGGGTGGTTGGAGCCGAGTCCGCGGAATCGGCGATGGCCAGCAACTGGCCAAAGTGCTGGTTGAGGGTGGAGAAATTTTCCGGCTGCTTGCCGCTTGGCGGCGTGCCAAAAAAATTACTGGCGGTTGCGCCCGCCAAGGCAGCGCACTGCTTGTCGAGATCCTCAAGCGAATCGGCCAACTTCCCTTTTGCTTTCGATAAGGACGCTTTCAGTTGCGCGCGGACGGACTGCACCTGGCTCAGGGCGTCGAAACTCTGGTTCATGCCGGTGACGGCGCCGGCCTGGAGGGAGGCCTGCGCTTGCAGGTCCGCAAGAGGCGTTTTGATTCTGGGATCCATTTTCACAGTGAGCGGTTGCGTTAACTGGATACCGTCCACTTTCAGACGGATCGCATACGTTCCCGGCAGCACCCGAGCTCCAAGGGGAAGCAGCGGAGTATCGTGGGCAATGGCGGAGATGGGAAATTCCTTGTTTAGCGATCTCGGGGGCTCTGCATGCAAGTCCCAGACGAAACGGTGCATGCCCTGGGCGGCCGAAAGAACTCGTGAAGGCCGTACCCAGTACATGGGAATCGGATGCTCCGCGGCAATTTTGTCCATTGGCAGAGGCAAGTCCTTGCTCGAATAGCGGCGCACGGTTGCGCCGGTGGCGTCCAGGATTTCAAGCGTGACGGGACCGCTCGCGGCGGAGGCCAGGTAATAATCGATGATTGCCCCGTCCGGGGGATTTTTTCCGGCGGGAGTTTCCGGGGGCAGAGGCGTATCGGGATTTCGATTCCAGCGCCAGCGCAACGCATCCTGCGGCTGGAACAAGAACGCCGGGGCTTTTGCGATCTGGTCGTTCAACTGGCGGAGAGGGGTGATGTCGTCGAGGATCCAGAACGAGCGGCCGTGCGTGGCGACGATCAGATCGTCGCCATGAATCGCCAGATCGCGCATGGAAGTGTGGGGCAGATTGAGCTGAAGAGGCTGCCAGGAGTCGGCGTCATTGAAGGAAATGTAGACCGAGGTTTCGGATCCGGCGAAGAGCAATCCTTTGCGCGCGGGGTCTTCGCGAACGGCGTTGATCGGAGCATTTTCGGGAAGCCCGGCGACAACTTCCTGCCAACTGGCGCCGAAATCGCGGGTGCGGTAAATGTGGGGTTTCAGATCGTCGAGACGGAAGCGATTGACGGCGGCGTAAGCGGTTCCGGCGTCGAAGTGCGAGGCCTCCAGAATGGCAACCTTGCTCCAGGAAGTAAGCTGAGGAGGAGTGACATTTTTCCAGCTTTTGCCGCCATCGCGGGTGATTTGAATCTGGCCATCGTCCGTGCCGGCCCAGATCGTGCCCGCTTCCTTGAAGGAAGGAGCGAGGGCATAAATCGTGCCGCGATGCTTGCCTTTTTCCGGATCGCCCGCGGAAAAGTCACCGAGATTTGCGGGAATTTCCGGCGATTCGCGGGTCAGGTCCGGACTGATAACCTGCCAGGAGCGGCCCCCATCCGTGGTCTTGAACAAGACATTGGCGGCGAAATACAGAGTGCCGGGATCGAGAGGCGAAAAAACAATCGGCAGCGAACGATTGTAACGAAACTGGCCGGTGCGGATAGGCTCGGGCGCGACATGCGCGTATTCGTTGAGTTCCTGGTTGGTGCGCGTGATGCGGCCGCCATAGAGAATGTTCGAATCGCGCGGGTCAACGGCGATGTAACCGTACTCTTCGACGCCGGGCAAGCTCCACTCGCGAAAAGTTAATTCCCCGATATCGCTGCGGCTCATGACCGCAGCGCTGCCGCTTTCCTGTTGCGCGCCGTAAACCCAGTACGGGAAGCGGTTGTCCGTAGTGACATGATAAAACTGGGCGGTCGGCTGGTTGTACCAACTGCTCCAGGTCTGGCCGCCGTTGACGCTGATGACCGCGCCCTGATCGCTGGAAAGCGCGATCATCTGGCCGTTATTCGGGTTGATCCAGATGCGCTGGTAGTCGTCGCCGCCCGGCGCGCCCTTGAATCCCGTGAAGGTCTTGCCGGCGTCGGTGGATTTCCAGGTGGAGGTGTTGGCGACGTAGAGCGTGTCCGCGTTGTCAGGGGAGACGGCGATGCCCATCGCGCCGGGGCCGCGGCCGCCGATGCGATGATCTTCGTTGACGTGCTGCCAGCTATCGCCGCCATCGTCGGACCTGTAGATGCCGGGTGCCTTTTTCGCTTCGGCGGTCAGATACATTCGCTTCGGATTGCCTGGAGCGAAGGCAATGCCGATGCGGCCGAGAAGATCGTCCGGGCCGGGAAGTCCTTTGGTGATTTGCTTCCACGTGCTGCCGCCGTCGGCGGATTTGTAGAGGCCGCCGCCGGGAATCACGAACGACTCGCCGCTGCGGATTTCCCAGGGAGCGACGCGCGCCGCCCAGAGAGCCGCGAATAAAACTTGCGGGTTCGCGGGATCCATTACCAGGTCGGCCGCGCCGGTGTTCTCGTCCTTGTAGAGAACCTTCTCGAAGGTTTTGCCGCCGTCGAGAGAACGGAAGACGCCGCGCTCCGAATTGGGGCCGTAGGGGTGGCCTTGCACGGAGACCAATACGTGGTCGGGATTGCGCGGGTCTACGACGATGGCAGTGATCTGCTGGGCGTCGCGCAGGCCGAGATGGGTCCACGTCTTGCCGGCATCGGTGGACTTGTAGAAACCATCGCCGATGGCCAAGTCCGGCCGCTGCAAGCCCTCTCCGCTGCCGACATAAAGGATATTGGGATCGGAGGGAGCAACCGCTAGCGCGCCGACGGAGCCGGAGGTTTGCTCGTCGAAAATCGGGAGCCACGTGTTGCCGAAATCGGTGGTCTTCCAGACCCCGCCGTTCACCGCGGCCATGTAAAAAACATTGGGCTGCTGAGGAACGCCGCTGATGGCCACGGTGCGCCCGCCGCGAAAAGGACCGGTGCAGCGCCAACGCATTTCGGAATAAAGGTTCGGGTCGTATTGTTGCGCGCGAACGGAAACAGGGGGGAAGGCAACGATCAGCAGGCAAAGAACAGCGATGATTTTCAGGGGCGGTCGCATTCATTTCCTCCAGGAACGTATGGAGGATAGCGCGAGCCTCGCCCGGTGGCAAAGCGCAATCCAGGATTGTGCGCGGGAGCCGCGGAGGGAAGAAAGGTTCAGCGGGCGGCGACTCGGTGGCAGCGATAGAACTTCCCAGCTAGTCGTCGGGTAGGGGTTTGACGACGGACTTGATGTCCACCACGGGGGTCCCGTCGATGGCCTCAATCGGGCCGATGGAGAGGATATTTTGTTCGATGGCCAGCACCGTGGCGCGGTGGAGGCCGAGCGGATTCGGGCGATGAGACGCGCGAGTGGAGAACACCCCGCGCTTCGGGCGAGTGAGATCGCCGCGTGGATGGACCTTGAGAATTTCCCGGTTCGCGAGATGGAGCCAGGTGATGACCACGATGTCGTCCCCGACTTTTATCCCTTCGAGCGCATCCAGAACCCGGGCATCCAGTTCGAGGCGGGCATTGGGCGCGCCGTCGGTATAGAAGCGCGGAGCGTCTTTCGTGTTTTTGAGTTCGGATCGAATCCAGCCGATAGGCTCAAGCAAAAAGGTATTCACAAAGCGGCACCTCAGGTTCACTTTAATTTTAGCGCTGTCCTGGCGGGCGCGGCGAGCCCCGCCCCTACAAATTCTTTCGTTTTGTGAGGACTTGAAGGCTTGCCGGCTAACGGGAAATGAGGAAAATCTGCCGGATTCAGACGGGAGGGTTCGGTGCGCCGGGCCGGTTATTTCTTGTGGTGAACGCGGGTGTAAAAGTGGCCGATGGCGCCGTAGAACAGAAATTCGAATTCGAGGTTGGGCACCGTGGGCAGCCATTCTTCGAAGGCGCGCTGCTCGCCATAGCCGCGGATGTGCGGCCAGTCGTCGAAGACCAGGATTGCGCCGTCGGCCAGGCGAGGGCCTAGATAACGCAGGCAATCGAGAGCGGGCAGGTAGATGTCGCAATCGATGCGGACGTACGCAAATTTTTCGGCGACCAGCGCTTCGGCGCTGTGCAAACTTTTTTCAAAAAATCCTTTGACGAGCTTGAGGCGCGGCCGCAACGCCGCCTGAGTGTTCTTTGAAACCTGCTCGAGCGAGCAAGCGTACTGCCCTTTTTTCCAGTAAGCCTGGTCGTGCTCAGGATGAGGATCCGAGAGGCCTTCGAAGCTGTCGAAGCCATAGATGCGCCGGTGCAGCCCGAGATCTTCCGTTGTGCGGTAGAGGAAATTGAGCCACCAGCCCTGGTAAATGCCGAATTCGGCGATGTCGCCCTGTATATTCTTGTCGCGAATCTCGGCGAGGAGCTTCGCGGCGTATTCGCATTCGAGCTGAGCGAGCGCGTTGTAGGCGCGCAGGCCCCACTCGGAGTCGTCCGGCCAACTGGCGGCGATGCGAACCCCGGGCGCGGGTACGAGCTTCTGAAATACGGCGCGGCACCAATCATCATAAGAAAGCGAACTTTCCCAGGTTCGTGCCGGACGTGAGGGCGCAGCGGCAGGAGAGGGTGAAGGCGAGGCAGAATCGGAAATAGGATCCGCGGCTGCGGAGGGTCCGAAATCGGCCGCGCCCGCGACGCATTGCACGAGTATATCCTCGATCACCGGGCGAACTTGCGACGATGCTCCGGCGAGCGACTGCCGCAAAAGCTGCGCCGCCTCGGCATGGCTGCCTCGCGCAAATAGCAGCGCGCCAAGATTCTCGGCAGCTTGAGTGGAGCATGGATCCAGCTGTAGAGCGGCCCGGAAGCCGCGTTCCGCGTCCTGGAGTTGGCCCAGGGAGACCTGCACGGCAGCCCAGTCATTCCAAAGCTTTGCGGACGGCGCCTGGGAGATTCCATCGGAGAGCAGTTGCGCGGCGGCCACAAATTGCCCCTGGTGAAAGAGAGCTTCCGCCTGCTCGAGAATGTTCTGGACGATCTGGGGCGTTGCCATCGAGCACTCCCTTCCCGCTAATCCGGGATTCGCGCGCAGGCGCGGTAACCCCAGGAGTGAATGTGCAGGAGGAGTTCCAGAGAGGCGGGAATTGCATTAGTTCTTGTTAAAGAAGACCGACGGATGCCGGTCCGTGGTTGGGGCTTGCTACCAACCCAATTCCGGACGCGGACGTTCTGGAGTGCGGCAGCAGAGCTGCCGCACTCCAAATGGGGTCATCAATCGGCAGGCTGCTTCTCTTTGC
>DATMMG010000190.1:0-15633 GCA_035569815.1 Candidatus Methylomirabilota bacterium | reverse complement strand
GGGCACCAGCCCGGACTCTTCCGACGGCATATCGATTCCCGTCTTTGCTCCCAGGCCCAACATCTTTGCGTATTTTGAAATCGTGTCGATACCCATGCGCATCCCGACGTTGTAGAAAAACACGTCGCAGGACTGCACGATGGCCTCATGCAGATTCACCACCCCATGGCTTTTTTTCCCATACACCCAGCATTTGTGCATCTGCCCGTAAAAAACTCCGTAGCCCGGGCAGAACGCGGTGAAATTTTGCGGCGGTGTCTTCGATTCCAGCATCGCCGTGGCCATGATGATCTTAAACACCGATCCGGGCGCCAATTGCGCCTGCGTCACGCGGTTCAGCAACGGCTTGCCCTGATCTTCGTTCAGCCGCTGCCATTCTTCTTTCGAAACGCGGATCGCGAAATCGTTCGGATCCGGTGCGGGATGGCTTGCGAACGCCAGCACTTCGCCGGTCCGCGGGTCGAGCGCTATTACCGCGCCCTTTTTGTCGCCCAACCCGGTTTCCGCCACTTGCTGCAAGTCGTAGTCAATCGTCAATTGAATCTGCTTGCCGGGAATTGCTTCCTGCTGGGTTAGGCGCCCGACTTCTTTGCCAATGCTGTTTACGATCACGCGGCGCATGCCGTCCGTGCCTACCAGCATATCGTTGTACTGCCGTTCCAGGCCGGACTTGCCTGCGACGTCGCCGGGCCGATATTTGCCGTTGCCGGCCTCGATCTGTTGCTCGCTGACTTCGCCAACATACCCGCTGGCATGGGCCATAAACCCGCCGGGCAAATAACGCCGCCGATGGACCATCAGCATTTCGAGCAGAGGAATATCGGCGCGATGCGATTCAATGAAGGCGACATCCGCCGGCGTAGCTTCCGGCTTGATGACGATGGGCTGAAATTTGGGAAGCGCGCCGGTGTTGTTCAACTGATCTTTTAGATCGTCCAGGGAAAGGCCCAGGCCGTCCGCGATTGCCGGAAGATTTTTCTCCACCGCGGACATGTCGTCGCGAAGCAGCAGCACGCTGAACGAAGGATAGTTGTCCACGAGGACGCGGCCATCGCGATCGAGCATGCGCCCGCGCGGCGCGATGATCGGAATCGAGCGCACGCGATTGCGCTCCGCCATCACGCCATACTTGTCCGAATCAATTACCTGGAGTTTCCAGAAGCCCAGCAGCAGAAGCGTGATCATTCCCACAATCACGTAGGAGGCGGCGGCCAGCCGTTCTTGCGGCAGTCGATTATCGTTGCGAAACCAGTACGACACGCGAGACCTGCGCGCGAGCCGGTATATTTCTCAGGGCTGAGCGGCGCCCGCTCGCGCAAATTCTTTTCACTGAAGCGTTGAAGTGCGAACTCTCCGGTCGGCGAGGCCCACAAAAAGCGCCCCGATCCACCTTTGGAAGCCCTCGAAATCGTCGCCCGGCCCCTGAAACCGTCTCCTTTCAGAAGCCTTTCCCAAATTAGCACCCGGCCACAGGCCGCGCAACTCGTCCTGAAGTACAGGTAGCGGGAGAAGCAACGGGAGGCGAGGCGGTCCGCCTGAACGAAGAACCGGTCTGATTTTGCCCAGTGAGGGTGTTTTCCATAAGTTAAACTCATCTGGCGAGGGCATCGCTTTTCATTTTCTTTGATGGCCTGGAGTCCTTTACACTTTCTGTTTCTCTATGTGGCCTCATTCGAACAAGCCATTGCGGCTCGCGCTGATCGGAATGTCCGGTGCCGGGAAGTCGTTTTGGGCCTCGCGCATTGCCGCGGCCGGCTACCCGACGGTCTCCTGCGACTCGGAAATCGAACTCAGGTTGAAGCCTGCGCTCGAAACGCGCGGCTATAGCGGCATCAACGGCGTGGCCGCGTGGATGGGCTGGCCGCATCTCCCCACCTATGCCGAGCGTGAAGCTGCGTATCTATCGGAGGAAATCGCGGTGCTCGACGAAGTTTTGACTGGCCTGGAAAAAAATCCCGAGCGCGACCTGGTTCTCGACACCACCGGCAGCGTAATCTACGTGGGAAATCATCTGCTGCATCGATTGCGCAAGCAATTGCTGGTGGTTTATCTCGCGGCTTCCCGCGATGAGCAGGAACTCCTGATCCAGCGGTACCTGGCGGACCCGAAACCGGTTCTCTGGCGCGGCGCGTTTCAAGCCCGTTCCGGGGAAGCCCCGAAGGAGACAGTGGCGCGCTGCTACCCGGTGTTGATCGGCGCGCGCCGCCAGAGTTACGAAGCGCTCGCGCATTGCTCGATACCTGTTTCCGATTTGCGCGTGCCCCTTTTGCGCGAAGAAGCGGCGGATAAAAAAGCGGTGGGCGAAAGATTTATGGAAATGGTCAGGCATCACCTGGAGCGGGGAAACAATCCCGCGAAGGCGGAGCCCGGCGCATGAGATACCGAAGCACAGGCGGAAAGGCGCCGCTGACGTCATTGCGCGGTGCGGTGCTGCGCGGCCTTGCGCCCGACGGCGGACTTTATATGCCCGTCGAAATCGCACGACACACGCCGGAAGAATTGGAAGAATTCCGCCGCTTGCCGTTCACGGAAGTCTGTTTCCGCGTGGTGCGGCCCTTCGCGACGCCCGACGTGCCCGAAGAAATGTTGTGGCAGATCGTGGCAGAAGCCATCAATTTCCCCGTGAAGCTGGTTTCGCTTTCGCCGGCCCTGCACGTTCTGGAGTTGTTTCACGGTCCCACCCTGGCATTCAAGGATTTCGGCGCCCGTTTCATGGCCCGGCTGATGGGTTATTTCGTGCGCGGCGAATCGCGCACATTGACGGTGCTGGTGGCGACCTCGGGGGACACGGGAAGCGCGGTTGCGCACGGATTTCTGCGCGTCCCGGGAATCCGCGTCGTGATCCTCTATCCCTCCAAACGCATCAGCGAAGCCCAGGAAAAGCAGTTCACCACGCTAGGCGAAAATATCACCGCGCTGGAAGTTTCCGGCACGTTTGACGATTGCCAACGCCTGGTGAAGCAGGCATTTTCCGACGAGGCCCTGAACCAGCGCGCGTTCCTGACTTCGGCGAATTCCATCAACATCGGGCGCTTGCTGCCGCAAATGTTTTATCACGTTGCGGCATACCGGCAGTTGCCGGTGGCCTCCGTGCCGCTGATCGTGTCCGTCCCCAGCGGAAATTTCGGCAATCTTACGGCCGGAATCTTCGCCAAGCGCCTCGGCTTGCCCGTAGCCAGATTCATTGCCGCTACGAATGCCAACGATGCGGTGCCGGAATACCTGCGGAGTGGCGAATATCACCCCCGGCCGGCCGTAGCCACCTATTCGAACGCCATGGATGTGGGCAATCCCAATAATTTCCCGCGCCTGCTCGATTTGTGCCGCAATCGCCTGGAAAACGTCCGCAAGGAAATCTGGGGCCACCGCGCCACAGACGAAGAAACCTTGCAGCAGATGAGCGCGGTCTGGGACCGCTACCGTTACATTTCCGATCCACACACCGCCGTCGGCCTGCTTGCCTGGGAAGCCTATCGCAAGGAACATCCCGAGCCGTCGCAGGGTCTGGTGCTCGCCACAGCGCATCCCGCGAAATTCGCCGAAATCGTGCAAAAGGGAATTGGCGTCGCGCCGCCTCTGCCGTCGCGCCTCGCGGAATATCTCTATCGCCCGAAACTCTCGTTACCCATCAGCAGCCAATACGACGACTTCAAGCAATATCTGCTGACGCACTAGCCTTCGTTTCGTGACGATTTGCGATTAGCGGCGGAGGCGGTCGAGGCCGACGAACAGCACCACGCCCAGCACGGCGTTGACCAATGCCGCGATGGCGAGATGCATGTTGAACCACCCCTCGGGCTGGTTCAGCAACAGGCGCCGCACCACCGTCAGGCTCGCCTGGTGCACCACATAGAAGAGACCCACAAGGGCAAACCGCGCCAGTGGATGTTCCGTATCCAACCGCGAGCCAATCGAGGAGGCCAGGTAGCCAATCACGGTCTTGGCGATCCCGTACTCGCCGAATGGAACCGTCGGGCCGCTCAGGCTGTCCTGCATCAATCCCATCATTGTGCCTAGCAGCAATCCCGTGGAAGGATTCCGCCGGCTCAGTCCGAAATAAATGGTCGCGAGCAACGGCAGATCCAGTATCTCCAGTCTGGGCAGATAGACAGGCAGGATGCGTTGTAGTACCAGCGAAAGAACCGCCATTCCAACCACGGCACCGGGGAAAAATTTGTGGACTTCGATGTGCGACTCGCCACCGCGGAGCTCGAATGTGTCGTTCATGGCTTCTCCGCCACCGGCTTTCCCGCGGCGGGAACAGCCGCATTCCCGGCCGCCGGCTGTGCGCCCTGCTGGTCATCGTCGTTCTTGAAATTCACCGGTTCTTGCGACAGCAGCACGATCACTTCCTCCAGGCGGTCCAGCTGCGCGGCGGGTTTCACGCGGATCTGTTTAAAGGGATTGCCCTGTTTCACGTCGAGCACGGTTCCGATGGGAACGTCGCGCGGAAATATTTTGTCCATGCCGCTGGTGACAATCTTCTCGCCGGCGTTCACCGTTTCCTCGGCCGCGACGTAGCTCATGGAAAGCATCGGTTCGCCCGTGCCTTTCACGGGGCTTTGGATGCGCGAGCTCACCAGCATCGCTCCTGCTCCGCCCTCCTTGTCGCTCAGCAGCAGCACCTGGGCGGTGTCGCGATAGCTCTCGATGATTTTGCCTACCGCGCCATCCGGCGTAATGACCGCCATGTTCCGGCGAATGCCGTCGCGCTCGCCGCGGTCGATCTCCACCGTGTGGCTGGCGGTGCCGGCGCTGGCGCCGATCACGCGCGCCATAACCATGGGCACTTTTTCATGGGATTGCCGGAAATTCAAAAGCAATGCAAGACGATCGCCTTCGGCGGCCTTGCTTTGCAATTGGGAAATCGTCAGCTTCAGCTCGTCATTTTCGGCGCGGAGTTCTTCGTTCTGGCGCGTCGTTCCCTGCAGCGCGAAGTAGTGGCCCCACACGCCGCGAACCTTGTCAAATCCCCACGCGCCGCCTTTTTCGAACGGCGACACGGCGGTCATGCTCCAGACGCGGATCAGCCGGCCGCGCGAATCGCGCTTGACCTGCAGCGCCAGCATCAGCACTTGCGCCAGCAGCACGCCGGCCAGCAGCGCGAGCGATCTGTGTCTGGAAGGAACTCCGACCATGGAAAAGTTCTCAGTAAACAGTTCTAAGTTTTAAGTAAGACTTAATTCTTCATCCACCATCGGCCTCCGCGGCTGGGAGAAATGCGGAACCCGAATGATGAGAATCAACCCGGAAAACTGACAACTCACAACAAACAACTGAAAACTCCCCTAGTCAATGCAAACCTGCCGCAGCAGTTTGAAATCGCTCAGCATCTTTCCCGTCCCGAGAACCACCGAAGCCAGCGGATCGTCGGCGATCGAAACCGGCAGGCCGGTCTCCTCGCGGATGCGCTTGTCGAGATTCTTCAGCAAGGCGCCCCCGCCGGTCAGCACGATGCCGCGGTCGCTGATGTCGGCCGAAAGTTCGGGCGGTGTGCGCTCCAGCGCCACGCGCACGGCGTTCAAAATCGTCGCCACGCATTCGCTGAGCGCTTCGCGGATTTCGCTGTCATCGATCGTTACGGTGCGCGGCACGCCTTCGATCAGGTTGCGGCCTTTCACTTCCATCGTCAGCGGCTTTTCCAGTGGATAAGCCGAGCCGATCTCCATCTTGATCTGTTCCGCGGTGCGTTCGCCGACCAGCAGGTTGTACTTGCGCTTCAGATACTGCATCACCGCTTCATCCATTTCGTTTCCGGCTACGCGAACCGACCGCGAGTAGACGATACCGCTCATGGAAATCACGGCAATGTCCGTGGTGCCGCCCCCGATGTCGACGACCATGTTTCCGGACGGCTCTTCGATCGGCAGGCCGGCACCGATGGCGGCGGCCATTGCCTGTTCGACCAGGTAAACTTCGCTGGCTCGCGCGCGATACGCGGAATCCTGCACGGCGCGTTTTTCCACCGGTGTAATCTCGCTCGGCACCCCGATGACGATGCGCGGGTGCACCAGCACGCGGCGGTTGTGCGCCTTCTGAATGAAATACGTCAGCATTTTTTCGGTGACTTTGAAATCGGCGATGACGCCGTCTTTCATCGGCTTGATGGCGACCACGTTGCCCGGCGTGCGCCCCAGCATGTCTTTCGCTTCGCGGCCGACGGCCACGACTTCGCCGCTCGATTTGTTGATGGCCACGATGGATGGCTCGTTGACCACAATCCCTTTGCCGTGCGCGAACACCAGCGTGTTTGCCGTCCCCAGATCGATCGCCAGGTCGGACGAAAAAAGACTGAACACCGACCTCAGGTTGTAACCATTCTTATTCATTACTGCTTTCCCCCTGCGGAGAGGATCCTGCCCGGTAGGATCTCCGCGTACGGACTCCCCACGGTGCAACTATCCATTGTCGCCGTATTTCGCGGCCCACGCAAAACCGCGACCCGGTTTTCCCCGCCTACTTTGGTATTACAATCGAAATCTGCTGCTTCGCCGTGCCCCCGCGCCGGTTCTGCCCAATCACCACAATGTTGTGCTGGCCGGGCTCAAGCGGCTCGGTAAAGTGCCGAAAAGTTCCATCGGGCGCAATGTTTGCCACAGGCTGGCCGTTGATGATCAGCGCGGCGCCGGGTTCCGTCTTCCCGATCAGCTCCGCGGAGTGGCCCTGTATTCTGGGCACTTCGATTTCCAGCATCATTTCCTGGCTCTTGCCCTGGGCCACCAGGCTGAACTTGAACGTCTCGCTGAATTCGCTGGTTTCTTTTTTTGCGTCGGATGCGCTGACATTCCAGAAATAATCGCCGGCATCGAGTCCCGTAACTTCCGTGCTGGTGCCGGAAACTTTCACTTCCTTCACCAGTCGCGTGAACATCGTGGTCGGGCTGATGCGCAGGGTGTAACTGATCGCCCCGTCCACCGCTTTCCATTCGAAATGAATGGAGGCGGTCCTCGGAATTTCCGAAATCACTGGCGACAGGTTTAACGGAGCAATCAGGCCGGGTGGCGCCAGAATATTGGATTTCTGCGTTGGCCCGCCAGAGGGAAAGCTGACCTTCTCAAATTGCGTCAACTCGATTTTTTCCTGCCCCCGCTGCACTTGCGCCGAACCGCTCGCCACCACGATCTCGTGCTCGTTTTCCTTCGGGTCGTTCTTCACGGTCGCCTTGCTGTTCTGCTTCAGGTAGGCGGTCGCATCTTCCACGCTGACCGCCGCGCTCGAATCGGGAGAAGAGAACCGGGAGGTAGCCAGGTCCACGGAACCTGTGTTGATGCGCACGGCGGTGTTCGAGTGGTCGCGGGTGACATTGTTTTCTTCCACAGTCACCAGCGTTTCCGACTTGATCGTGTACTCGGTTCCGTCGGCGAACGTGATGCGCGCGGCTCCATCGCTCGCCGTCTGGATCAGATCGCCTTTGTCCAGAGCCGTGTGATAATCCGCTTCCGCCCAGGTCACCGAATTCACCTTTTTCACCTGGACGCGGCCATCGAGGTTCACGAATTTTGCTTGCGTCAGCGTTGCCGGCGCGTTTCCTGTTTCCGGATCGCCCAGGGCGTTGGATACCTTTTTCGTAATGATATTGGTCCACTCGGGTTTAACCGCGAAAATACCGGCGATGATGATCACCAGGATCAGTGAGCCGTAGATGATCACGGTTTTGTAGGTCACCGCGTGCCAATACACTTCCACGCGGTGGATCTTCGGCCCCTGCGGGGGCGCCGAGGTCGGCCGGCGTGGTTCGATGGGCGTTTGTGTAGTCACGTGAGTAAGTGCCTTGATTGCTCCAATTTCGCAATGTAGCACACCGGTTTGTCGGGGACGGAAGTCCCGTATGTCCGCGTAGTCAATTTACAAATAGCGCTTGCGCCGCTTTTTCGAACGGTGTGCTTATTGAACTACTTTTCGGGAGTGGAGCGCTGATCGCGCTGGAAAAACCGAGGCTTGTCGAGGCGGGAATCCACCGCCACATCGAAGAAGCCGACCATCATTTCGTCGTAAGTCTGCTCCCCCCAGCGCACGGCGGCGCTCGGGTCCGGGTTGTGCGGGTTGTTCCTGGAATTGTCGAACCACGCCACAGCCTGGAGCTCCGTGCCCGCCCTAAGGGGCAACGGTTCTGAAAGGCGATAGCTCATCTGCCAGTGAAAGTGGTAATGGACGCGAAGGAGCGGCTCGACCGATCTGTCTTTGTGGATGAGGTTGTATTCGAATTCTTTCCCGCGCAGGTGCATGTGGGGAAAAAAGCTGAGCAGCAGCGCATCGTTCGGCAGTTTGCCGCGGGCCTCCACGCGATAATCGGGCGCGCCGGGCGGAATCACGAAGTGATCGTTGGTCAGTTGCAGCGTAAGCACGCGCCTCGCCGGCGGTTCTTTCGCGAAAATCAGTCCTACGCGTGTGAGATCTTTTCCCGGCTTGCCGTTGGTCGTGTAGTGCATCTGAAAAACCAGGTCGGAGCCGGCAGGGATAAATTTCGCCATGCCGCGCGGCCAATTGTCCGGCGTGCTGCCCGGTGCGTAGACCAGCAGGACGTCGCTGTCGGTCCACATTGCGTCTCTTTTGTCTTCCGGAGAATTGAGCATGTCGGCAGTGAAAGGCTTTCCCACTGGCGCGTGTCGCAGCCACGGCGATTCAGGCGGCCGCACGTAGACGACGGCGTGATGCACGTGTTCCGGCAAGCCGGGCAGGATTTCGGAAGCCTGCACCCAGCGCCCTTCCTTGAAATGCGTTGGCAGAATCTCGTAGGTGTAGCCGACGTCACCGTCCGCCGGAATGTTCACAGGCTCCGTCATTTTTATTTCTAGGTCCGGCGCGGGAATCGTCCAGCGATCCGCCCATTTCTTCGGCGCTGGCGCATCGGCTGGGTTGCCCCCCGGAGCCTTGGCTGCTGCCCAAGCGGCAAGCAGCGCGATCTGCTCGCCGGTCAGCGAAGGATCGTTCGAAAATTTTCCGATTCCATTTTCTGCGAACCACGGCGGCATCGAACGACTCTGTGTCGCAGCCTGAATCGCCGCCGCATAACCTCGCGTCCCTTCGTAAGTTTCGAACGCCATCGGCGCGATCCCGCCAGTGCGGTGGCACACCTGGCAATGCTCCTGCAGAATTGGCAGCACATCCCGATAAAATGTCGGATTCACCTCGCCCTTGGTTTTTGGTTGGGCATTCGGCGACAACCAGCACAAGAATAAGAAGCTGGCCGGCAGTAATCCAAGGAGCTGCTTGGTACGGGACATCCTCTCCAAACGTGGTTCCCTCATCGGTTCAGGACGTTGCCGGGGCATCCAGCGGGACCCCGCGGATATCCCGAGGAACACTCGCGATAATCTCATATAATCGAATCGCATGATTCCCGCCACGTACAAAGCAAAGAAGAAATTTATGCAACTGGCCATCGAAGAGGCCAAGCGCGCCGGCGACCGCGGCGACTATCCTATCGGCGCAGTCATCACGCGCGTCAGCGGCAAACACGAGACCATCATCGCCAGCGCAGGCAATCGCGTGAAAACTTCCGGATCCAGCATCAAGCACGTCGAGCTCGAAATGCTCAAATACGTTTCCAGCGGCTACGGCCGCTACCTGCCCGACTTTGTCCTGTATTCCACCCACGAGCCTTGTGCCATGTGCGCCGGCGCCTGCGTGTGGTCCAAAATTGGTGCGGTTGTCTATGGAGTTTCCCAGGAAGACATCGCCGCCTACGGCCGCAAGCACGGCAACGAAGTTTACAAATGGCGCGCCTGCCTCATCTCCTGTCGGTTCGTCCTCGAGAAGGGCAACCACCACATCCCCGTTGTCGGCAGCTTCCTTCGCAACGAATGCCAGAAGCTCTTCAGTTACCGATCGGCGAAAAGCACAAAACCATAACTGCAGTAACTCCGATCATTCGGTAGCTGGACGCGCCGCATGTCTTGACATTGTCGGGCAGAATCACTACTCTGTTAAAGACGAAGGAGTGACAATGCCACCCAGTTCTCTCCGTAGTGAGAAGCTCGACCTTCGCCTGACACGCAAGGCCAAAGCTGCGTTGCGAGCCGCCGCAGCGGCATCCAATCGCTCCGTCAGCGAGTTTGTTCTGGAGAGCGCGCTTGCCCGCGCCGATGAAGCCCTGGCCGACCGGCGCAGTTTTGGGCTGAATGCAACTCAATGGAAGGCATTCCTGGCCGCGCTTGATGCACCTCCGCGCCGCCTGCCTCGATTGGAGCGCCTGTTCAATCAGCCGGGATTCTTTGATGTTGGCACTCGTCCGTGAACGAAGACAAGCGCGTCGAAAAACTGCGAAGCGATCATCCCGTTGAAGAGTTCGATTGCGCTCGCATGGAGCTAAACCGATATCTGCAACGATTTGCCTGGCAGAACCAGCAGGCGGGTGCGGCTCAAACTTACGTGGGTGTCGTTGGAGAGGTACTCGTCGGCTACTACAGCCTCGCTGTTGGCCACGTCGCGCTTCAGGATGCTCCGGAGCGCATGAAGAAGGGACTGGCGAAGCATCCGGTTCCAATCATGCTGCTCGCCAGACTCGCGGTTGATCGCCGCTGGCAGGGGCAAGGCGTAGGCAGTGCCTTATTGCGAGACGCCATGCAACGTACAGTGCAGGCTGCGGATATAGCGGGCATCCGCGCCTTCTCGGTGCACGCTAAGGATGATGCGGCAAGGCATTTTTATCAGCATTTCGATTTCGTGCCATCCCCGACGGATCCCATGCATCTCTTCGTGCTGCTAAAAGATGTCCGACGGATCATCGCCGGTTGAGCAGGAGCGTTCCTCCCTAAATTACCCGGGCCATCAGTCATATGTGCGAAGTGGACCTTACCGGGCACCAAGTTTGCCACAGCCCGCCCCCTAACTTCATTTGGGGGTTTCGCCCGCAATCCTCTATAATCCTAAGTTTGTTCATCACTTCAGGAGACATCTGGAATGGCTGGCGTATTTGACAACCAGAAAACCGGCGTCCGAATCCTTTTCGGCGTCTTCATCGCGATTATCGCCCTCAGCATGCTGCTCTACCTGGTGCCCCAGGGCACCAACACCACCGAGGGCTCAACCGACGTGCTCGCCAAAGTCGGCGACCAGAATGTCACGATGGGAGACGTCCGCCAGCAGCTCGACGAAATTCGCCGCCGGAATCCCATCCCCCAGCCGCTCGAGGGCCTCTATGCCAGGAACATTCTGAACCAGCTCGTCTTTCAGAAAGAAGTTGAGTTTGAGGCCAAGCGCCTCGGCATTTCCGTCAGCGACCAGGAACGCGCCGACCGCATCAAGCAATACGTGCCGACGGCATTCAACGGCGACACTTTTGTCGGCCTGGACGCTTATGCCCGCGAAGTTCAATCCCGCTTTCAGTTGACCGTGCCGGTCTTCGAAGATCTCGTGCGCCAGGGCCTCATCGAGGAAAAATTCCGCAAATTGATCACCGATGGCATCAGCGCCAGCCCGGCCGAGATTCAGGAAGAGTTCAAGTATCAGAACGAAAAGGTGAAGCTGGACTATGTGGTGATCAAGCCCGAAGATTTGGAATCGAAGATCACTCCCACCGATAGCGACATCAAGGCCTACTACGAGCAGAACAAAGCCAGGTTCCAGATCCCCGAAAAGCGCGTGGTGCGCTACGCCCTGCTGGACCTGACCCAACTCCGGCAGAACACCGTGGTCACCGACGACGAGCTAAAAGCGCTCTACCAACAGAATATCCAGCAATTCCAGGTGCCGAATCGCGTCCATGCCGAGCACATCCTGCTGATGACCGTGGGCGGCAAGACCGACGCGGAGGTCGCCGAGATCAAGAAAAAGGCCGAAGACATCCTGGCGCAAGCGAAGAAGAAGGGCGCGAACTTTGAGGATCTGGCCAAGAAGTATTCCGAGGACCCCGGCTCAAAAGCCAAGGGCGGCGATCTGGGCTGGCTGGTCCAGGGCCAGACCGTCCCGGAGTTCGAAAAAGCCGCGTTCAGCCTGAACAAGGGCGAGATCTCAGACCTCATCAAGACCCAATACGGCTTTCACATCATCAAGGTTCTGGACAAGGAGACAGCCCACACCAAGACCTTCGACGAAGTGAAGGACGCCCTTCGGCCCAACTACCTCCTGAACAAAGTCGACCAGGAAGCTTCAAAGACCGCGGACCAGATTGCCGCCGATATCCGCCAATCCAACAAGACCACCCTGGACCAGCTCGCCCAGAAATACCACCTGACCATCGCCGAGACTCATCCTGTCGGACCCGGCGAGCCGGTTCTGGAGTTGGGCAATGGCCAGGACATCAAGGATGAGATCTTCCAGCTTCGCCCGGGCGGCCTAAGCCTCCCTCTTCGTACTGACCGCGGCTATGTCGTCTTGTCCTTGCGCCAGTCCCTGCCGGCACATCAGGGCACGCTCGATGAAGTGCGTGATAAGGTCGTCACCGAGCTGAAGCAGCAAAAGTCCAACGAACTTACCCAGGCCAAGGCGCAGGAGCTTGAAAAGCGCGCCAAGGCCGGCGAAAAATTCGCTGCCGCAGCCAAAGCTCTGGGCCTCGATCCAAAAACCAGCGATCCCTTCGCTCGGAGCGGCTCGGTCCCCAATCTCGGAAGCGGAAAACAACTGGCACCTGCATTCTCCCTCAAGGTCGGACAGGTGGGGCCTCCCCTCAGCCTCGGTTCCACCTGGGCGGTCTATCAAGTTGTGGATCGCCAGGAGGCAAATCCCGCCGATTTTGAGAAGCAGAAGAAGGAAATTACCGACAGTCTGCTGAAACAGAAGCGCGATTTGGCCTTTAGCGCCTTCCAAACCTCTCTGAATGACCGCTTGAAACAGGAAGGTAAGCTGAAGCTCTACCCCGAAAAAATGAGCGCGTTCGGAGACTTCGGAAGCTCCAAAAACCTCCCTATTCAATAGTAAATAAAGAGGTTAAATTTTCAGGACACACCCCCTTGCCCTTCCGGGTCCCGCCCGGTAGCCTATTTCCGTCCGAATAAGCTGGTTCTGAGCCTGGCATTTGCCTTGTCCTCTGTTTCCAGCTTGCTCGGCACTCCAATTGGGGCCGTATCACACCCTCTCAAGAAGGTTAAATTCATGGCAGGACGTACTTCTCAGTCTCGCAACGACTACCGCTGCAGCATTGAAAAGAACCAGAACGGCAAATATTGCATCCGCATGCGCGTGCAGTACCCCCGCCACGCTTGGTCTCTCGGCGTGTTCTTCCTGGCCTCCTCCTTTGACCGGGCGATGAAGAAACTTGAGGAGTCGCTCCATTTCCTGCAGCGCAACGAAGAGAAGCTCTGGTTCTGGGGCGTAGACCGGGCCGAGGATATGGGTTTTTCAGCCGAATTCCTGAAAGACGTCGGATTGCAGCTCGACCGTCGCAACGAATTTCCTCGCAAAGCCGCGATCCTTTCGCTTGAACCGGAGCGGGATGCTCCCGCATCGGCCCTCGGCTTCGTCCGACGTGGACTGGCCGAATCCGTCGACTCCGGCCGTGTCCAGCTTGCCGGCGACTGAGCAATTCCACTTTTTACTCTTAGCCTTTCACCTCAGCGCTCCTTGAGTGAGATAAGTTCCTCTATTGCCCCCGAATTGCATAAGGGAGACACTCCTTCCAGCCTGGATCGCTTAAGAGTTCCCCAGCCGCTGGTCCGATCAGAGGAGACATGGTCATGAGGTCTTTCCCCAACCTGGGGCTGGCAAATCGCTTCAATTTCGCTTCGCCAATCCCCGGAGGCATCCTACTTTGCATGTTTATCATTTGGCTCATTGTTCTAGCCGCGCCGGCTGCCCCAACTGCGGAACGCGCCAAAATCCCCGTTGGCACGATTTTGCCGGTGAGCTTTGAGCATTCGCTGTCTTCCAAAGAACTTGCAAAGGGTGGAGCAATAGCGGGGCGCATCATGCAGGACGTGCCGCTTCCGAATAAGGAAAAGATTCCTTTCGGCGCGAAAGTTCGTGGAACAATATTAGACGTGGTCTCTGCTGAAAACGGCCCTGCCTCCATCACCTTCCGCCTGGATTCCGTGGAGTTTCAACATTCAACCATCCCCCTCGTAACCGGGCTCCGGGCGATGGCCCCGTTCCTGGACATTCAGGCGGCCCACGCGACTTATCAGGATGCCAGTTCAGGTTCCCCCAGCGAATGGGCAACTACCATGCAAATCGGTGGGGACCTGCGGTATGGGTCTGGCGGCAAAGTGACCAATTCCCGCCACCGAACTGTGGGCAAGGCGACCACCGATGATGGCGTACTGGTGCATCTGGAGGATTCACCAGGCTCGCCCTGCGCGGGATGGCCCGACGGCCCAGAACGTATTCAGGCAGTATGGGTCTTTTCCGCTAGCGCCTGCGGCTTGTTCGATTTGAGGGGCATGCGCATTGTGCACGCTGGGAACACCTCGCCCTTCGGCGAAATCACCCTGACAAAAGATGAGGGAGACATCAAGATTATGAAATCCAGTGGGATGCTCCTCCGCGTGGTCCGATAAGAATCTCTGCTTGCCTGCGCTCCCCGGATGGGGTTGCAATCCCTCCTTGACTTCGTGTTTTTTCTCGCACATTATCTCCCCAATTCCAGCAGAAAGAGCCGCGCCGCGATCATCAACACTCGTGTGTTAACTGCCCAGAGTACACGCGATATGTGTGTAAGACCGGGAGGCCGGATCGCAAGCGGTGAAGGGAATTGCTGAAAATGAATCGATCTCCAAAGCGATTTCAGGGGGCGTTCTTGATCGCCCTTCTGCTTTTGTCCTCGAACTTCAATCTGCTCCCGGCATCGGCGGCTCAGGCGGCGCAAACCGCCCCAACGACGGACCAGACCGACTCAAATGCGGCAAAGTCCAAGAAGAACAAACCCGGCTCTTCCAGCGATGCAACTTCTCCAGCGCCTGCTCCGACCACCGCCCCCGCTTCGCCAGCTCCCGCCGCAAAACCACCGGCTGCCGCAACGAAGCCCGCAGGCTCCCAGTCTGTCCAGCCCGTTGCCCCCACTGGCAACGCCACCATGGTGTGGGTGAACACGGAGTCTGGCATTTACCACAAGCCAGGCAGCCGTTATTACGGCAAGACCAAGCAGGGCAAGTACATGACGGAGGCGGACGCCATCAAGGCCGGCTATCGCGCCGCCGAGAAGCATTGAACTTTCCCAGTCCGTGACAGGCCTAACTTGAAAAAGGAGAGACATACATGAAGAAGAATCTCAGCAGGATTGTGATGCTGGCGCTCGTGCTTATGCTGGGGGTTGGGATCGTAGTATCGCAGCCTCAGACGCCAAGTGCGGCCGCGTCGGCCACGGCGGCGAAGCCTGCGGCCGCCAAGCTGCTGGACATCAACAGCGCCACGAAGGAACAGCTGGATGCGCTGCCCGGAATCGGCGCGGCCTACTCGAAGAAAATCATCGACGGCCGGCCGTATTCCAAAAAAACCGACCTGGTGAACAAGAAAATTATTCCCCAGGCCACATACGACAAGATCAAAGACCTGATCATCGCCAAACAAAAGTAGTTTGGTGCGAACTGCAGCGCGGATGGAAGCGAATCGAGAATCTAGCGAACGATCACTTCGCCGCGCCCGACCATCTGATCGTTCAGCCACAGCCGGTACTTGAACGTGCCCGGCTTCGTTCCCGCGATCGTCGGTCCGCTCATCAGCCGCATCCCGGCGGGCACCTGAAACACGTTCGAGGAAAAT
>DATMMG010000189.1:0-5189 GCA_035569815.1 Candidatus Methylomirabilota bacterium | reverse complement strand
ATTGGGGCTGTAGCTCAGATGGATAGAGCGTCGGTTTCCTAAACCGTAGGTCGGGAGTTCGAACCTCCCCAGCCCCACCATTTCTGCGTTTTCATCCAGCCCTCTGAGTATCCTGAGAGCGTCTCAACGAAAAAAGAATTGGAAGACCGAGACTGCTTATTTCTGCGCGCGAAGGACGTCGAGCGCGGGCATGGAGACCGGCACGGTGAGGGCGCGTTCGGGCTGGTTTTTGCCGTGTTGCAGGGCGTCGACGAGCATGTCGATCGCTTGGCCCGTATTGGGAGGGCTGAAAATCGTGGCGCGCAGCAGGCCGCTGCGCAACCAGGCTTGCCCGGTTTTCGGCAGGCCGTCAATCCCCAGGAAGGGGATAGAAAGCCAGCGCTCGCGTTCCACTTCGCTGGGCAGTTCCTGAAACGCCTTACGGATACCGATCGCCATCGCATCATCCTGCGCGGCCACCATATCAATCACGGTCTTTCGGGTGGTGGTCAGCTTCAGCCACGAGCGCACCGCGCGCTGGGCGCTGTCCTCCGTCCACTGGCCCTTCAAGGTGATCAGGTGCATATTCGCGGGCTTCAATTCCAGCATGCCTCTCGCGCGGTCCTTGGCGGCGGAATTTTCCGAAGGGCCCTGCATGTAAAGAATGCTCCCGCCCCTGGGAAGCAGCGCCGCGCACTGCTGCGCCTGGATGCGGCCAATCTCAACGTGATCCACGGTCACCACGAACACGGGAGTCTTGCCCAGCCCGCGCAATTCCGTCACATAGGTCGCTTCGCGATTCAGGACCACCCAGGCGATGCTGCGATTTACAGCCGCGCGCGCCACCTGCGGCAACGCCGTTCCGCCCACGGGTTCGAAAATAATCGCGTTGGGGCGATCGGCTTCCTCGGCTTCCTGGATGACTTTCAGAATCTGGGTGCTTTGATTGATCGCGTCGTTGTCGGAGTAAATGATCTTGAGATCGATACCGTGCTTGTGCGCCGCTTGCTCCGCGGCACTTGCCTGTTCAACCTGATAATCGTTGTCGTTCGTCGTGAGAGAAATCAGTATCCTTAGTTTTCCCATGGCCTCGCCTGCCGGGATGTCCCTATTCAACAATACACGTCTGCTCCAAATTCGGCACGAAAAGCTGCGGGTGTGTTTCCGGGCGAAAAACCACGCAGTCTCACCGCCCTTGCCGGCTTGAGGTATTCCAGCCTTAAATTGCAATCGCGCTTGTACCGAGTAAGGCCTCACCCCTGGAAGGGGTGAGCTACTGGGAATGTGATCGAAAAGGTGTGCCGAATATCCGGGGCCGCGAGGATTTTTGCGATATTACGGTTTTTCCCAATGAACGGAGGTGAACTGCTTCGGATCGAAGACTGCCGGGTCCAGTTTTGCATCAGCGTTGATTTCCGTATATTCCTCGCTGAAAACTTTTTTGGCCTCGACGTAAACTTCCACCAGCGCGGCGATCCATCCTCCGCCCAGCTTGCGGTAATCGGCGAAGCGGATGTCCTGGGTCTTGTTGGGATCGTTTCGATCGGGTTCCAGCAGGCGAACAAACAGCATGCGGTCTTTTTCGACCCAAAACTGTTTCGATTTCAAGTCGCCTTTTTCGGCGCCGAAAACATAGACGGGCTTCCCTTCCCAGATATCTTCGTGAAATTTGCCGGCGTCGAAGCCTTCCTGTTTCGCAATCGCCAGGGTCGCTTCGGGCGATTGCTTGTACACGTCGAATCCCAAAACCAGGAGCATGTTCACCTGCGGAATGTTTGCCTTGACCTGCCCGTCCTTAAAAACCGTTACGTTTCCATCGACCAGCAGGTAGCCGTTTCCGGCGCTCGGCGCCCCGATATCAATGCGGAGTTTTCCCGGCAGCAATGCCGCTTCGTACCAGGTTTCCACCTTCGTCGTGCCGTTGGGATAGTAGGTGGTGCTTTTTTGAGTGAAGGTCACCGAGGGGTACCACGACGCGGCGTAGCGCGCGTGCATTTCCTTTACCAGCGATTCGCCGCTGTTTACGGCAGGAGGTCTTGCTACCGCCCAGCTTGTGAACGCGAACACCAGCACTGCCGGCAACAACCGCTTCAAGTGACTCATGTTTCTCCTTCCGGGCAACCCGGGTCTCCGCGTGTGGCATCCCATCGGTTCCAGCCACTGGCACTTTACCCGGTTAGACGCGAGCTTGGCCAGAAAATCTCAGATCGCGGTCGGTGAAAACTTGCTGGAAGTCAGCGGGAAGGCTGTAAAATAATAGTTGTGAATTCGACAACAAACGTCCCTTGCGGCAATCCTCGTGGCGGAATCATCCGCGCTTCAATCCTGGGCACAGGTACTCCGGTGTGGTTAAGCCTTGCGGCCCTGCTTTGCGCCGCTCCCGTTTTCTCCCAATCCCAGCAGACACCCTCCACCCCCGCCAGTGAACAAGGTCAGTCGGACACCTCGCGAAAAGATTCGTCTCCCTCCGGTTTCAGCGGCGCGCAATTGCCCGAGCCGCCCCTTCCAGGAACCATCCACGGAACGATTGTTGATCCAAATGGGACTGCAATTGCCGGCGCCAGGGTAAAGCTCACCAGCCAGGGCCAGCCCCCGAATCGGGAAACGCAGACCGGTGACGACGGACAATTTTCGTTTACCAACATTCCTCCCGGGCCGTACCAGGTTTCGGTAACTGGGGAAGGTTTCGCGACAAAAAGTTCCTCGGGAGTCCTGCATCCGGGGGAAAACGTCAACGTGCCGCAGATCACCCTGCCGCTGACCACCGAAGTGACCGAGGTACGCGTGGAACTGACACAGGTTGAGGTGGCGCAGGAGCAGATGAAGGACGAAGAAAAGCAGCGCGTGTTCGGATTCATACCCAATTTCTACGTCACCTACGTCCCCAATGCGGCGCCGCTGAACACACGGCAGAAATTCGAACTGGCATGGAAGTCGACATTCGATCCGGTGACTTTCGTATTTGTCGGAGCGGCGGCGGGAGTTCAGCAGGCGCAGGACCAGTTCAGCGGATACGGGCAAGGCGCACAAGGGTACGCGAAACGGTATGGCGCCGGGTATGCCGACGTCGTGACAAGCACGTTCATTGGAGGCGCAATCCTGCCTTCGCTGCTTAAACAGGACCCGCGCTATTTTTACAAGGGGACCGGTAGCAAGCGCTCGCGGATTCTCTATGCCATCGCGAATTCCGTAATCTGCAAGGGAGACAACGGGCACTGGCAGGCCAACTATTCGTCCATCCTCGGCTCACTTGCGGCGGGGGGCATCTCGAATCTCTATTATCCTTCAACCGATCGCGGCGCGGGATTAACGTTTGAAAACACGGCCATCGGAATCGGCGCGACCGCCGCGGCGAATATCCTGCAGGAATTTGTGATTCGGAAGCTGACTCCCCACCTGCCCAGCAGCGCTCTCGCGACTCCGTAATTTGTTCAGGCGGCTTTTTTCGGACTGCCTTTCAGGAGGCCGAGGCGCACCAGGCTTTCGGCGGTTGCGACGATGGATTCCTCATTCGAACGCGGCGCCCAGCCAAGCAAGAGCCGGGCTTTTTCGTTGGTGGCGTTTTTCCGTTTACCGAGTTCGGGCAGGATCAGTTTGATTGCCGGATCGCGCAGCGCCGCCAAGCGCACCATCCAGTTGGGCAATTGCCGGGAGGGCACGCGTTTGGCCGATTCGCCCAGGCGGGCTTTCAATATTATTGCGATGTCGAGCATGGACAGGAAATCGCCCGTCGTGGCGAGGAAGCGTTGGCCCTTGGCCGCGGGATGCGTCATGGCGCGGATGTGCACGTCAGCAACATCGCGCACGTCGACCGCGCCGAAATAAAGTTGCGGCGTGCCGGGCATGGCGCCGTCCAACATTTTTCGCACCAGAAGTATGGAGGCCGAATAGTCCGGCCCGAGAACAGGGCCGAACACGGCCACCGGATTGATCACCGAGAGTTCGAGGTTGCCGCCTTCCCGTGCGAGGAAATCCCAGGCCGCGCGTTCCGCCAGAGTTTTCGATTTGGTGTAGGGAGCAACGTCGTCGCCAGCCGGGTCTGTCCAGTCCGCCTCATTGAACGGCGTTTCCCGCACCTTGTGGCCGTAGCCGATCGCCGCGAACGAGGAAGTCAGCACCACGCGCTTCACACCGGCGTCACGCGAGGCGCGCAACACGCAGAGAGTGCCTTCGCGCGCGGGGATAATCAATTCGTCCTCGTGCTTGGGGACGCTGGGCGGCAAGGGCGAGGCCACGTGCAGCACAAAGTCGCAGCCGGTGACGGCTTCCCGCCAGCCTGCGTCGTTCTCGAGATCGGCAGCAAAGAAGGACAAGCGCTCGCCCGGCGCGGCGCCGCCAACTTTCAGCATCGCGCGCACGTCGGTTTCACGCTTCAGATTGCGAATGGTGGTGCGCACCTGATGGCCTGCGGCCAAAAGCTGAAGGATGCAATGAGTGCCGATAAAACCTGAGCCGCCTGTCACCAGAACCGTTAGAGGCATGGTTTGTCCTTTCCAGAGACCCTTGCGAGTTAGAGAGGTTAAACCTTAATTCCGTTAGATATAATCGGGCAACCTATGATCGAACCCCATCGTTTGTCCCTGGAAAGAATTGAGCAAGCCGCGGGTGTCATCGACCCGGTGTTTCTTAATTCGCCGCAGTTCCGGGCGGAGCCGCTGGAGCGACAGCTCGATTGCCGGGTCGTCGTCAAAGTGGAAACACTGAACCCGATTCGCTCCTTCAAGGGGCGCGGTGCGGAATTCTTCGCGACGACATTGAAAGGGCGCCCGCCACTGGTGTGTGCCACGGCCGGAAATTTCGGCCAGGGCCTGGCCTTTGCCGCGCGCAAACGCGGGCTGGCGCTCACGATTTTCGCCGGCGTCACGGCCAATCCGCTGAAGGTCGAGCGCATGCGCGCTCTTGGCGCGGATGTCCGGCTGGTTGGCAAGAATTTCAAGGCGGCGCACTCTGCGGCGAAAGCGTTCGCTGCGGAAACCCGTGCGCAATTAATCGAGGACGGGCGTGTCGCCGCAATCTCCGAAGGCGCCGGCACAATCGGATTGGAACTTCTGCGATGGCCGGAGCGGTTCGATGCCATCCTCGTGCCGCTCGGCGACGGCGCTTTGCTGGGCGGCGTGGCTCGCTGGGTGAAGGCGCACCGGCCGGACACGCGGATGATCGGAATTTGCGCCAGCGGTGCACCGGCGATGGAACGCTCCTGGCGCGCGGGG
>DATMMG010000188.1:0-13179 GCA_035569815.1 Candidatus Methylomirabilota bacterium | reverse complement strand
GCACCCCGATAAACGAACGATTCGTTACGCGGCTACTTGGCTGCGCCGGGGCGCAGTGGTGGCGATTCCCACGGACACTTTGTATGTGCTGGCGGCCGATCCGGTGAACCTGGCGGCGGTGGAAGAGATTTTTCGCGTGAAGGGACGGCCGGAATCGCGGGCGTTGCCGATCCTGATCAATTCGCTGGCGCAGGCGCGGGCGCTTTCGCGGGATCTGCCGGCAAATTTTTACCGGTTGGCACAGGCTTGCTGGCCGGGGCCGCTGACGGTGGTGGTGGAGGCTTCGAACCGGTTGCCGCTGAAGGTTACGGCGAATACGCGGCGGATTGCGCTGCGGTGGCCGAAGAATGAGGTGGTGTGCAGTTTGATTGAAGAGTTGGGAGTGCCGCTGACGGGGACTAGCGCGAATTTGACGGGGTCGAGTACTTGCGCGAGCGCGGAAGAGGTGATGTTGCAGTTGGGAGATCGGATTCCGTTGATATTGGATACGGGCGAGGCGGGGGAATTGGTGCCTTCGACAATTGTGGAATTGCGCGGGGAGAATTGGTGCATCGGGCGCGAAGGGGCGATTCCGGCGGAGATTATTCAGGAGGCGCTGGAGGGGGATGATGTGGTGCCGGCGTGAGAGCAGAGCGAAGTAAAAAGGTAACGAAGTAAGGAAGTAAAGACGAAAATCGAAATTTGGGAACAGGGCGGCCGAAGGTGGGCCGCCGTTTTTGTTTTTGAAGAGAAGATTTTACCGCAGAGGTAACAGAGGAGAGCAGAGACAGCGGAGAGTTTGGTGGCGGTTGATCGTACGTGCCGACCCTCAAAAACCGAGGGGCACCCGATCAATGACGCTAATCGGGAGACTCATCCGGCAGAATCCGTGAGATGGGGCGGAGGGGGCGTTCCAGGGAAGAGAGAAGGGCAAGAGGCTGGCTTAAAAGACCAGCGCTACATTTAGGAATGAAGAGAGGGACGAATAGATCATGGATAGGAGATTTTGCCGAGGATGGCGGGGCGGGTGGCGCCGGTGGCGGAGGGGAGGTTGGACGCGCGGTGGTGGAAGGTTTCGTAGGCGAGGAGGGCGAAGGCGTAGGCTTCTTTGGATTGTTCGGGGACTCCGAGGCGAGAGGAGCGCATGACCTCGATTCCTTCGGCTTTTAGCATAGTGGCAAGAACTTGGATCATCCGTGTGTTGTGAGCGCCACCCCCGGAAACGATGACTTCTTTAATTTTTGCTTTAGGAAGGACAAACCGTTTGATGGAAACGAAAATACTCGTGAGCGTGAACGTGGTTGCGCCACGGATAAGGTCGTTCGGTTTGGCGTGATGGTCGCGACCCCATTGAAGGAGTTGCTTAACGTAGGCTTGGCCGTAGCGTTCGCGGCCAGTGCTTTTGGGAGGTGGCTGGAGGAGGTAGGGATCATGGCTGAGTTTGAAGGAAAGCCCTGGGATGTCGCGGCCTCGTAGCGCGAATTCGCCGCCTCGGTCGAAGCGTTTGCGGCCTTTGGTGAAGTATGAGACGAGGGCGTCGATGACCATGTTGGCGGGGCCGGTGTCGAAGGCGAAGACGTCCTCGGGCTTGGCGTTGGCGGGGATTACGGTGATGTTGGCGATGCCTCCTAGATTGAGTGAGATGCGGCCTAGTTTTTCGTGGCGGTAGAGGAGGTAGTCGGCGAAAGGGACTAACGGGGCGCCTTGGCCGCCGGCGGCCATGTCGGCTGGACGGAAATCGGCGATGGTAGTGATGCCGGTGCGGGCGGCGATGATCGAGGGTTCGCCGATTTGGAGAGTGGAAGAAGTTTTGGCGCCGAGGTAAGGGACTGGGGGGCCTTGGTGGAAGATGGTTTGGCCGTGGGAGGCGATCAGATCGAGGGATTTTAGGGAGACGCGGAGTTTTTTGCAGGTGGCTATGGCGGCGTCGGCGAAGAGGTGGCCTAGGCGGAAATTTAGCTGGCTGATTTCGGCGGCGGGGACGGCGGTGCCTTCGGCGATTTGGAGAATTTTTTGGCGGATGGGGTTGGGGATGGGGAGGGAAGCTTGGCCTTCGAGTTTGGATTTTAGTTTTGGTGGAGCGCCGCTGATGCGAACTAAGGCGGCTTCGATGCCGTCGGCAGAGGTGCCGGACATTAGGCCGAGGACGAGGAGAGAATTTTTGGGCATGAGGTGGTTGTAACACAGAGATGGTGGCACAGCCATTCCTGGCTGTGCGGGGTGACGCTGAAATTGCAAGGGTGAGTGATGGGGATCGGAACGTTTTTGGTGGGCTGGGAACTTTTTGGTTTGTTGCCCTTGGTAAAAGCGCACAGCCAGGAATGGCTGTGCCACAGAATTGCCGAAGCTGGGAGGGCGGGGGAGTAGGCCAGATAAGTTGTGAATTAGATAACGAATCGGTATACTGCGCGGAATGACTTATTATGAAAGGAATCTGCCGCATTGGCAGCCGGAGGGTGCTACTTTTTTTGTGACCTGGAGATTGTTTGGGTCGTTGCCTGTGCAAAAGCGCCCAGCCCTTTCGGCAAGACTCAGGGTAAGCAGGAATGGCCGTGCCGCAGAGGGTCCGTTGAAGACTGAGACTCCTGGCGAGCGATTTGTAAGGCTTGACCGTGAATTGGACCGAACTGCGATTGGGCCTCATTGGTTGAGGATCCCGAGTGTGGCGGATAGCGTGACGAATTTGATTCTGAAGGGCGAAAAAGAGCTCGGATACTTTTCACTGCATGCCTTCGTAGTTATGCCTAATCATGTGCATCTGCTGATGAAACCGAAGATTGAATTACGCCGGATTATGAATGGGATCAAGGGCTCAACAGCGAATGCTGCAAACGAAATCCTTCGCAGGACAGGTAAGCCGTTCTGGCAGGATGAGTCGTTTGATCACTGGGTGCGAACAGAAAAAGAATTCGGAAATATCTTTCGATACATAGAATGGAACCCCGTTTCCGCGGGGCTGGTTCGTCGACCAGAAGATTGGGTCTGGTCCAGCGCACGATTAGGCGTTACTCAATCTGTTTCTTGAGGTCGGAGAGGAGATTTAGGGCTTCCAGGGGCTTTAGGTTGTCGAGGTCGGCGTTGCGGAGTTTTTCGAGGACGGCGCGGTCCAGGGCGGTGAAGAGGACGGCTTGGTTGCCGTTGTTGTGTGAGTGGCCGGTGGCGCCGGGAGTCAGCGTTTCTGAAAGTTCGTGCTCGCTTTGCTCGTGTTTTTTCAGGACTTCGCGGGCGCGTTCGATTACGGATTTGGGGAGGCCGGCGAGGCGGGCGACTTCGATGCCGTAGCTTTTGTCGGCGCTGCCGGGTTCGACGCGGCGGAGGAAAATGATTTCGTTGGGAGTTTCCTTGACGCTCACGTGGACGTTTTTCACGGCTGGCAGAAGTTCGGCGAGTTCGGTTAGCTCGTGGTAGTGAGTGGCGAAGAGAGTTCGCGAGCGAGTGTGCTTCTGGAGATGCTCGACGACGGCCCAGGCGATGGAGAGGCCGTCGAAGGTGGCGGTACCGCGGCCGACTTCGTCGAGGAGGACGAGGCTCGCAGGCGTGGCGTGATGAAGGATGGCGGCGACTTCGCTCATTTCGACGAGGAAGGTGGAGCGGCCGCGGGCGAGATTGTCGCTGGCGCCGATGCGGGTGAAGATGCGGTCGGTGACGGGGAGCTTGGCGCTGTGCGCGGGAACGAAGGAGCCCATCTGGGCCATGAGGATGATGAGCGCGGCCTGACGGAGATAAGTGGACTTGCCGCCCATGTTGGGGCCAGTGATGAGAAGAAGTTGCTGGCGGCCGGGTTCAAAGCAGAGATCGTTGGGAACGAAGCGCTCGCCTTTTTGGCGGAGAAGTTCTTCGATGACGGGGTGGCGACCGCCAACGATTAAGAGTTCGCCTGCGTTGTTGAATTGGGGACGGATGTAGTTGCGGTCGGCGGCGAGTTTGGCGAAGGAAGCTAGGACGTCGAGTTTGGCGACGGCGGCGGCGGTACGGCGGAGTCGCGCGGCTTTGGCGGCGATGCTGGCGCGAACATCGACGAAGAGCTGGCGCTCGATTTCCAGGATGCGTTCGTCGGCGGCGAGAATTTTTCTTTCGTAATCTTTCAATTCGGGAGAAGTGAAACGCTCGGCGTTGACGAGGGTTTGCTTGCGCTCGTAATCGGCGGGAGCGTTGGGGAGATTGGGCTTGGAGATTTCGATGTAGTAGCCGAAGACCTGGTTGAAGCGGATTTTGAGGGAATTGATGCCGGTGCGCTTGCGTTCGCGATCTTCCATGCTGGCGATGATCTGCTTGCTGTGCTGGCTGAGATTGCGGAGTTCGTCGAGTTCGGCGTGGTAGCCGGAGCGGATCATGCCGGGCTCGGCGGAGGAGGCGGGAGGCTCGTCGGAGATGGATTTTTCGAGTTTTTCCCGGACGTCGGTGAGCTCGTCGATTTCCTCGTGGAGGTCGCGGAGGAGATCGCTGCCGCCGGATTGCGGCGGAGTGAGGAAATTTTTCAGGACGGGGAGTTGGGCGAGGGATTTGCGGAGGGCGAGAAGTTCGCGCGGGGTGGCGAGGCCGAGGGTGATGCGGCTGGTGAGGCGTTCGAGATCCTGAATGCCGCGGAGTTCCTTGCGAATTTCGCCGCGGACTACGTGTTGCTGGAGGAGATGGGAAACGGCGCCGAGGCGGGCTTCGATGGCGTCGAGATCGATGAGCGGGCGAAGCATCCAGGCGCGGAGCATGCGGGCGCCCATGCCGGTGACCGTGGAGTCGAGCGCGGCGATTAAGGTGGTGGGGCCAGCGAACTTGGATTCTTCGCTGAAGATGGGGGAGACGAGTTCGAGATTGCGGACAGAGACAGGGTCGAGAACTAGCGCGTCGCGTTGCTCGTAAAAGCGGATGCGATCGAGGTGGCGAAGGGCCTCGATGCTGGGCGCGTCATCACCGCGGGCGGAATTTTCGCGGAGGTAATGGACGACTGCGCCGGCGGCGGAGAGGGCTTGCGGATGATCGTCGAGGCCGAAGCCAGTGAGTTCGGCGACGCCGAACTGTTCGCGCAGGATGCGCTCGGCGTAATCGGGGTGGAAGACCCAGTCTTCGACGCGGGTTTCGACGCCGCCAGCGCCATCGAGGAGAGAGGTTTTGGCGGTTTCGAAAAGTTGTTGCGGGCGCGGGAGAAGGGTTTCGCGGGGGCGAACGAGTTGCAATTCGTCGCGAAGGGATTCCTGCGCGTCTGGCCCGGAGAATTCGGTGGCCTGGAATTCGCCGGTGGAGAGATCAACCAGGGCAAGGCCAATGGTTGCGGCGGCGGCGTTTTCCGAGACAGCAGCGAGGAAATTGTTTTCGCGCGCGTCGAGGACGGCGACGTCGGTGGCGGTGCCGGGGGTGATGACGCGGGTGACTTCGCGGCGAACGAGTTTTTTGCCGGGGCCAGGCTGCTCCATCTGTTCGCAGATGGCGACTTTGAAGCCGGCGCGAATGAGGCGGGCGATGTAGCCGTCGGCGGCGTGATAGGGGACGCCGCACATGGGGATGGGCTGGCCTTTTTCGCGATTGCGGGAGGTGAGGGTGATCTGGAGTTCGCGGGCCGCGATGATGGCATCTTCGTAGAAGAGTTCGTAGAAGTCGCCGAGGCGGAAGAGGAGGAGTGCGTGGGGGTAGCGTGTTTTGACCGCGTTGTATTGCTGCATCAGGGGTGTGGTGGGTTCGGACATGGGGAAGTTGGCAGTAATCAGTAATCGGTAATCAGTAATCGGTCAGAGGAGAACGGATAACAGATAGCAGCGATCAGGAGGCCGGACCCACCGATGGCGAGGATGGTCCGAATAGACTTGGTGCTTGGGGTTGAGGTTGACGTCCTTCGGCTATCCTCGTCGGATAGCCTCAGGATGACAACTTTTTTTTGTTGAGCGAAGGAGTAGGGGCTCATTGGTGAATGCCTAGTTCGGAGAGGAGGAAGGCGTAGTCGAAGGCGATTTCTTTGAGGTAGTCGTAGCGGCCGCTGGCGCCGCCGTGGCCTGCGCCCATGTTGGTTTTGAGGAGGAGGACATTGCCGTCGGTTTTGAGCGTTCGGAGTTTGGCTACGTACTTGGCGGGTTCCCAATACATGACCTGGCTGTCGTTGAGGCCGGTTTTGACAAGCATGGCGGGATAGTCTTTGCGTTCGAGGAGCGTGTAAGGGCAATAGGATTTCATGTAGAAATAGTCTTCGGCGCGCTGGGGGTTGCCCCACTCCTCGTATTCGCCGATGGTGAGGGGGAGAGTGGAATCGAGCATGGTGTTGAGGACGTCGACGAAAGGAACGTGGCTGACGACGGCGCGGAAAAGATCGGGGCGGAGATTTGTGACGGCGCCCATCAGAAGGCCGCCGGCGCTGCCGCCCTCGATGATGATCTTGTCTCGTGCGGCAAAACCGAGAGCGATCAAATCCTCGGCGCAGGCGATGAAATCGGTGAAGGTATTCATCTTTCGGTGCATGCGGCCGGCATCGTGCCAGGGTTTGCCAAGTTCGCCGCCGCCCCGGATGTGGGCGATGGCGAAGATGACACCACGGTCGAGAAGGCTGAGGCGGTTGGAACTGAAGGTGACGGGCATGGAGATGCCGTAGCTGCCGTAGCCGTAAAGAAGCAAGGGCGCGCTGCCATCTCGGGGAGTGTCGTGGCGATAGACAATGGAGACGGGAATTTTGGTGCCGTCGGAGGCGGTGGAGTGGATGCGTTCGCTGGCGTAAAGAGCAGGGTCGTAGCCACCGAGGACGGGTTGCTGCTTGCGCAAGGTGCGTTCGCCGGTGCGGATGTTGTGATCGAAAACGGACCGGGGGGTGATGAAGGATTCGTAGATGAAGCGGATGAAAGTTGTGTCGAATTCGGGATTGGCGCCGAGGGCGGCGTTATACGCGGGTTCGGCGAAGGTGATGCGGTTGGACGCGGCGAGAGCAGAGGGGGCTTCACGCGTAAGATACACGATGCGGAGATGAGGGAGGCCTTCTTCGCGTTCGACGAGGACGAGGTGGGAGCGGAAGGCGGCAATGCCGGAGAGCATGACGCCGGGGCGGTTGGGGACGACTTCGTGCCAGCGGGGGCGGACGGGATCGGCGGCGGGAGCGGTCATGAGGCGGAAGGTGCGGCCGGCATCGTTGGTGCGGATGAAGAAGACGCCGCCAGAGGGATCGGCGGAGTTGCCGGGATGATGATCGACGTAATATTCGTGGTTGTCGCGGCGTTCGTGGATTAGCGCGAACGGCAGGGAGGGGCTGTCGGCGCGGAGGTAACGGACTTCGCTGGTGGTGTGGCTGTTGGCGACGAGGAAGACGTATGCGCCACTGCGGCTGCGCTCGACGTCGATGCGGAAGCGCTCGTCTTTTTCTTCGTAGAGGAGGGTGTCGGGGCCGTTGGAGCCGATTACGTGGAGATAGAGCTGGTGGGAGCGTTTGGTGGTTTCGTCTTCGACGACGTAAAAGAGGGTGCGGTTGTCAGAGGACCATGCGGTGCTGGTGACCCGCTCGACGCGGAGGGGGAGGAGCGAGGAGTCCTGTAGATTTTTGATTTGGAGAGTGTATTGGCGGAAGCCGGTGGTGTCCGTGGCGAAGGCGAGGAGGGAATTGTCGTCGCTGACTTCGAAGATGCCGAGGCCGAGGAAGGAGTGGCCTTCGGCGAGGAGGTTGAGATCGAGGAGGACGTGTTCGGAGGGGTCGTGGGCGGATTTGCGGCAGTAGATTGAGTATTGCTGGCCCTCGACGGTGCGGGTGTAGTATTCGAAGCCGCGAAGGGTGTAGGGGACGCTGAGATCGGTTTGGAGGATGCGGCCGAGCATTTCCAGGTAGAGGCGGGATTGGAAGGGTTCGGTGGATTTCAGATAGGCGTCGGCGTAGGAGTTTTCGGCTTCGAGATAGGAGAGGACGCGGGGATCCTTTTTGTCGCGGAGCCAGGCGTAGTGGTCGACGCGGCGGTCGGAGTGGATAACGTGTTCGACGGGTTCGCGGAGGGCGAGCGGGGGCTGGAGTCCGGCGGGGCCGGAAGCGGCGGGGGAGGCGGCCTCGGGGGAGAGGTGGGCGGCGGTGGAATTGGAGTCGGGCGTCATTGGGTTAAGCGTCGATTCATTTTTGAGACATTTGCAGCAACATCGGAACGCAAAAAGCCCCCGCCTCGGAAGGCGGCCGCTACAAAGGCTACGAAAACCCGAGAGCACAGGCTAAAGCCTGTGCCACAAGTTGAATTCAGGAACTGGTGGAATACCCTGCTAGGCCATCTTAATCGAAGATGGGTTGGGATTACAGCATGCTGGTATGGTTTGGTGGTGGGGAAGGACGGGCCGCCCCGTAAAACCATTCGGGATGCAAAATGCGCACCTAAGAAGGTGGGCCCTACAAAGTCGGTATCAAAGTGCTGGCCTGCTGGACGCGACGGGAAAATGGACTGAGGTTTAAGAATGGCTACTGAGATAGAGATCAAGCTGGCAGTTCGGGATGGGAAGGGGCTGGCGCGGGCGTTGAAGAGACTGGGAGCGAAGCCGGCGAATCCGGGGGCGCCGCGGATGCATGAGATGAACGTGATATTTGATACGCCGGAGGGAGGGTTGGCGAAGCACGGGCAGTTGCTGAGGATTCGGACGGAGACGCCGGCGCCGGTCAAGAAGGGGTCGAAGAGTAATGTGAGAGCGCGGACTGTGCTTACGTTTAAATCGCCGCCGGCGGAGTTGGCGATCGGGGACATAGTGCGGAGTGGGGACCGGCGATATAAGGTACGGGAGGAGATCGAGACGGAGCTTACGGATGGGGGGACGATACAGAGGATTTTTGAGGGGCTGGGGCTGCGGGGATGGTTTCGGTATGAGAAATACCGGACCACTTATGTGTTGCCGGGGCGGCAGAGTTGGGCGAAGGGGTTGCTGATTGAGGTGGATGAAACGCCGATCGGGATGTTTGTGGAGTTGGAGGGAGAGGCCGGTGCGATTGACCGGGCGGCGAAGGAGTTGGGGTATTCGACGAAGGATTATGTGTTGAAGAATTATTTGGTTTTGTATGTGGAGGAGTGCAAGAGGAGGGGAGAGTCGCCGAAGGATATGGTGTTTGGGGAGGGGAAGAGGGGGCGATAGGCTGATGTCGGGGGAGTTTAGGCGCGTGAGTGAAGAGCGGCCCGCCTCAGAAGGCGGGCCCTACGAAGCATCGGGATAAAAATTTGGAAAAAATCTCGGAAAGTGCTGATTTTTCTTGACAATGAGTGGGAGCAGGCATATCTCTAAATTCGGAGTGAATTTTTTACGTATGAGCGCGTCCGGCGAACTCGAACCTCACCCTAGTTGCATAGGGGAGAGGTGCAGCCACTTGACCGCTATTCCGGCGAGCGATCCGCGGTGCGCCGGGGCTGATCGGGAAGGGATTCGATTCAGCTTGCTGGAAGTCCGGGCGGGGGGCAACGGGCTGGGAGGGTTTATTACCGGCTGAAGCGTACGCATCTTTGCGTTTTGGTTGCCCGCGGCCGGAATGGTTTGCGGGCTTTTTGTTTTTGGGAAGAGGAAAAAGAAAGAAAAAAGATAACGCAGAGACGCAGAGGGCGCTGAGGAAGAGCGGTGAGAAGAACGGCCTGCCTCGGAAGGCGGGCCCTACAAGTGCAAGAAACCCAAGAACACAGGCTGAAGCCTGTGCTACCGGGGGGAAAGGAGGGACGGAAATGCTGTTTGCTACGGAGATAGTGGGGGCGTCGGCTTATGATTCGCAGGCGCATTTTGTGGGGCGGGTGCGGGAGTTTTTTGTGGAGCCGGCGGAGCAGCCGAACCGGATTTCGCACTTTTTGATATCGCGCGGCAGGTTTCAGCCGCTGGTGGCGCGATACGACCAGGTGTCGAAAGTGGTGCCGGGGCGGATTGATTTGAACGTGACTGAGCGTGCGCTGGAAGCTTACAAGCCGAATGAGGCGTGGCTGGCGGTGCAGAAGGATCTGCTGGACCAACAGATCATTGATACGGAAGGGCGCAAAGTAGTGCGCGTGAACGACGTGGATCTGGCGGTGATGCGCACAAACGAGCACGTGGAGCTGCGGATTACCCAGGTGGATGTGGGGCTGCCGGGGGCGATGCGGCGGCTGTTGCAGGGGATCGCGCCGTCGGCGCTGGTGCGGAAGCTGCAGGGAAAACTGCCGCAGAGGTCGATTCGGTGGGAGTTTGTGAACCTGATTGAGCCGGACCCGCTGCGTCGCGTGAAGCTGCGGATTACGCACGAGAAGCTGGAGGACCTGCATCCCGCGGACCTTGCTGAAATGATGGAAGAGCTTTCGGCGGCGGAGCGGCAGGGGATTATCGCTTCGCTGGATGAAGAGACGGCGGCGAAGGTGCTAGCCGAACTTGACGAGCGGCTGACGACCCAGATCGTGGAGACGCTGGATCCGGAGAAGGCGGCGGATATTCTGGAAGAGATGGCTCCGGACGCGGCGGCGGACCTGCTGGCGGATTTGCCGAAGGAGACTTCGGAAGAGTTGCTGGAGGAGATGCCGAACCTGGAGGCGGAAGAGGTTCGGGAACTGTTGAGTTACGATTCGGCGACGGCGGGCGGAATGATGAATACGGAATTTGCGTACGTGAGCGAGGCGTCTCCGCGAGAAGAGGTGCTCGGGTGGTTGAAGAAGCAGGATTTCAACCTGGAGCAACTGGACACGATTGTGCTGGTGGACTCGCACGCGCAATTTTCAGGGACCGTGCCGATGGCGCGGATGCTGCTGGCGGCGCCGGAGCAATTGATGTCGGACTTGAAGACGGAGCCGCTGGTGAGCATCACGCCGGACGCGAGCGAGAAGGACGTGTTCGAACTGTTTGACAAATACAACCTGCGGATGCTCACGGTGATCGACGAGGAGAAACGTCCGATCGGGACGGTAACCGTGGATGACGTGGTGTCGCGGCTCGTGAACGCATGAATCTGACAACCATCAACAATTTAATCGACAAGATACGCGGGCGGACGCTGACGTTTTTTTCAGCGGGGAACCAGTGGCGCCGGCGACTGGCGCTGTTTCTGGCGGTGATTGGGCCGGGGATTATTACATCGAACGTGGACAATGATGCCGGCGGGATTGCCACGTACACGCAAGCGGGCAGCGCGTATGGTTACTCGTTGCTGTGGTCGCTGATCCCGATGACGATTGCGTTGTATGTGACGATGGAGATGTGTTCGCGGATGGGAGTGATTACGGGGAAGGGTCTTTCCGATTTAATCCGCGAAGAGTTTGGCTTTCGCTCGACGTTTTTTGTGATGATTACGGGCTTCCTGGTGGATTTGGGAAACGTGGTGGCGGAGTTTGCGGGTGTGGCGGCCGCGGCGCAGATTTTTGGGGTGAGCAAGTATATTGCGGTGCCGCTGGCAGCGGTGGCGGTGTGGGTGCTGGTGCTGAAGGGAACCTACCGGCAGGTGGAAGTGGTGTTCCTGATCGCCTGTATCTTTTATCTTAGCTATCTTTTTTCGGCGTTGCTGTCGCATCCGGACTGGCTGCTTGCGGCGCGGATGACGGTGATTCCCACGATTCACTTCGACGTAAGTTATCTGATTACATTGACCGCACTAGTGGGAACAACGATCGCGCCGTGGCAATTTTTCTATTTGCAGGCGAGTTTCGTGGAGAAGAAGGTGGGGCCGAGACAGTATCCGCAGGCGCGGCTGGATGTGCTGCTGGGGAGCATCAGTTGCATGGTGATCGTGTTCTTCATCATTATTTGCACGGCGGCGACACTACACGCTTCGGGTCTCACGAATATCACCGACGCTGGGGAGGCGGCGAAAGCACTGGTGCCGTTGGCGGGGAAGTGGGCGGCGTTGACGTTTGCGTTTGGATTGCTGAACGCTTCGCTGTTTGCGGCGACGATTTTGCCGCTTTCGACGGCGCACGTGATTTGCGAGGGGATGGGATTTGAGGCGGGGATCGATCACAAGTTTCGGGAGGCGCCGGCGTTTTATTGGCTGTATACCATTTTGATCCTTGTGGGAGCGGGAATCGTGCTGATCCCGAACGTGCCGCTTTGGAAGATATTTATTTTTTCGCAGGTGGGGAACGGCGTGTGGCTGCCGATTGTGGTGATTTTTATTTTGCTGCTGGTGAACCGCAAGGATTTGATGGGGGAGCACACGAATACGGTGGCGTTTAACGTGGTGGCGTGGATTACGGCGGTGGCGATGATTGTGTTGACGTTTGTGCTGGTGGGGCAGGGGATTTATCAGTGGGTGAGGGGCGTGCCGGGGTGAGCGGAGTTTTCAGTATTCAGTAATCGGTAATCAGTCAGAGGGATAGCAGCGAGCAGTTAACAGCGATCAGGAAGCGGTTGGTTGCCGGGTGTTTCGAGGCGCGGACGCACCGCCCGCCGTTCGGTCGTTTCGGAGAGATTACCCATTCCCCAAAAGCGCGTTGCGCGGGGGCGGAAGGGTATGTTAACTTTGCGGCGTAAAGGAAGATTGACCTGGGACTATCGTGGCTCACTCGTTTGAACTTTCCGCTGCTGCTCTCGGTCCGGTGACCGCTGAGGAGGCGCATATCCTGAAAAAACTGGATTTGGAGCGGTTGCCGCGGCACATCGCGGTGATTATGGACGGGAACGGGCGCTGGGCGCAGAAACGTCATCTGCCGCGCATGGCGGGGCACCGGGTAGGGACGCAGTCGGCGCGGACGGCGATTGAGACTTGCGCGCGGCTGAAGGTGGAGGCGCTGACGCTATATGCGTTTTCGGTGGAGAACTGGCGGCGGCCGAAAGTGGAGATTGAGTTTTTGATGCAGTTGCTGCGGGAGTATATCCGGAATGAAATGCCGTTGATTCAGCGGAATAATATCCGGATGAGGTTTTTGGGGCGGCCGGAGGAGTTGCCGGCGGGGGTGCAGAAGGATACGCGGGAGGCGACGGTGGCCACCGCGGGAAATACGGGGATGGTGCTTTCGATTGCGCTGAATTATGGCGGGCGAGCGGAGATTGTGGACGCGATGAACGCGATCCTGGCGGAACGGAATGGGCACGGGGGCGCGGCGATTACGGAAGATGAGCTTTCGCGCCATCTATATACGGCGGATTTGCCGGACCCGGATTTGCTGATCCGGACGAGCGGGGAGATGCGGGTGAGCAATTTTCTGTTGTGGCAGATTGCGTATGCGGAGATTTTTGTGACAGAGACGTTGTGGCCGGATTTTAATCGGGCGCGGTTGTTGGAGTCGTTGGTGGATTTTCAGGGGAGAGAGCGGAGATACGGCGGGATCGATGGGCGGAAGA
>DATMMG010000187.1:0-6104 GCA_035569815.1 Candidatus Methylomirabilota bacterium | reverse complement strand
CTGGTGACCGGGCCGACGGGTTCCGGGAAGACGACGACGCTGTATGCGGCGATCAATGAGATCAAAACGGACGAAGACAAGATCGTTACGATTGAAGATCCGGTCGAATACCAGCTTCGCGGCATCACGCAGATTCCGGTGAACGAGAAGAAGGGGCTGACGTTCGCGCGCGGATTGCGGTCCATTCTGCGGCACGACCCGGATAAGATCATGGTGGGCGAAATCCGCGACCAGGAGACGGCGCAGATCGCGATTCAGTCGGCGCTGACCGGGCACCTGGTGTTCACCACCGTGCACGCGAACAACGTGACGGACGTGATCGGGCGGTTCATCAACATGGGAGTGGAGCCGTACAACTTCGTGTCCGCGCTGAACTGCATCATGGCGCAGCGGCTGGTGCGACTGATCTGCCTCAACTGCAAGCGGCCGAAGAAGCATACTCCAGAAGAGTTGCGGGAATCGGGAATCGATCCGGCGAGGGCCGCGGAATTTATTTTTGCGGAGGGAGCGGGCTGCCTGGAATGCTCCGGAACCGGATATCACGGGCGGTCTGCCATCTGCGAACTGCTGGATCTAACGGACCACATCCGGGAAATGATTGTGAACCGGCGGCCGACCTCGGAAATCAAGCGTGCGGCAATCGAAGAAGGTATGATTACGCTTCGCGAAAGCGGACTGGCGAAGGTGAAGAGCGGGCTGACGACGTTGCGCGAAATCAATAAGGTGACATTCGTTGAGTAGCGGCGGCGCATACCAGGGCGGACTGTACAGGATGAACGGCGTGCGGCGGTTCATGCGGTGGCTGGACGCTACGCCGCATCCGATGGTCGCGGTGGAGTTTACGCCGGAGCAGGTTTCCGGAGCGCGATTCACGCGGACGGGATCGCTTGAAGGATTTGCGGTGGAACCCTTGCCGCCAGGCGCATTGGCGCCATCGGCGATCGAAGCGAACGTATTGAATCCCATCGCGGTGAAGGCCGCGGTTAACGCGGTCATGAACACGTTGAAGATGAAGAATGAAGACGCGGCGTTGCTGGTGCCCGATCCGGTGATTCGCGTATTCGTGCAGCATTTCGACGAGTTTCCGCGTTCGGCGGAAGAAGCGATTCCAATGCTGCGCTGGAAATTGAAGAAAAGCGTGCCATTTGAGGTTGATGAGACGCTGCTCTCCTACATGCGGCAGCAACCGCGCGGGGAAGGCGTGGATGTGGTGACGGCGATTGCCCGGCTGCGAATCATCAAGGAATATGAGGCGTTGCTGGAACCGCAGGCGGTGCGCGCAGGCGTGGTATTGAGTTCCACGCTGGCGGCGATTTCGCTTTTGGAGGATTCGCAACCGACGCTTCTGGCGAGGCTTTCCGGAACATCGCTGACGGCGGCGATTGTGCGAGAAGGAGTTCTGGCGGGGTATCGCTGCACGGAACTTCCCGCAACCGCGGCCGAAATCACGCCGCAGATGCTGCTGGAAGAAGTTTATCCACTTGCGGCGTATTACCAGGACACCTGGCAGGAAGGGATTCGAGCGGTGCGGGTGGCAGGACTCCGCCGGCGGCTGCCTGAATTTGTGCGCCCGCTGCAGGAAGAGTTCAAGTGCGACGTGGGCTCGCTACTGAGCTCCGCTGTTTCGGAGGGCCACTTGCGGAGCGATGCGAGGCCGCTGGCCGACCGTGAGATGGAAGGACTAGTGGGCTGGATGATGCACCGGAGTTGAAAGGGAAGAAGAAGATAACGCCATGTATGTTCGCCTGAATCTTGCAACCAACCCCCTGCTGAGCCACCGGCGATTTCTGGCGGGGTCCGCAGCGCTGAGCGTGCTGGGTGTGCTGTTGCTTTTTGGATTGGGCTGGCGCGCTTACAAGCTGCGCAAAGCAGAAGAGGATTTGCGAGCGAGAAGCAGCAAGATCGAAAAAGAAATGGCGGCGGTGGAAGGGGAGCGAAAGCAGTTAGACCTTTATTTCGCGCAGCAAGAAGCGGCCGGATACCAGGACCATGCGAAATTCGTGGTCAGCGTGCTGCAGGCGAGGAGCATCAACTGGACGCAGATGTTCATGGACCTGGAGCGCACGCTGCCGGCCGGGGTGCGAATCGTGCACATTCAGCCGAAGCTGGAGAAGGGGATTGTCACGGTTCATTTCGTGGTGGGAACGAGGAGCGAGGCAGAGAAGCTGAAGCTGCTGAAGGCGTTTGAAAATTCCAGCGCGTTTTCACATGTGGAGCTGTTGTCCGAAAAAACCGGAAATCAGCCGGGTGCTGACCCGCTGACGATTGAATTTGATGCGGAGTATTCGAACACGTGAGCATGAGCGACTTCAGGATCAAGAAACGGCTGATTATCACGGGACTGGCGGTGCTGTTCCTGCTGGACGCAGCGTTGGCTTATCACAACGTCAAACTGTCGACGAGGGAAGCGAACCCTGATGTGGTATTGAAGGCGGAAGCCCGGCAGGTGGCACTGGTGAGAGCGGACGTCGAGCGCGCCAACAAAATCAGGGCGCGGCTCCCCGAAGTGGAGAAATACTTTGACCAGTTCGAGAACACGTTGCCGCCGGCGGGGAAAGGCTATTCGGTGGTATCGCAGGAAGTAGGCGACATCGCCCGCGACACGCACATCCAGGTGGACGACTTGAAGTTCCACCAAAAGGAAGTGACCGGGCGCAACGTGGACGAAATTGGATTGGAAGCAACGTTGGACGGCGATTATGCGGGGATCGTGCGCTTTCTGAACCGTCTGCAGCGCTCGAAGAACACCTACATCGTGGACTCGCTGGGGTTGGATTCGAATTCTGGCCAGGGCCCCGCCAAACAAGGGGTAGCACCTGGAGCGGTGAAAGTTGCGTTGCGCCTGCGTTCCTATTTCAGGAAGACATGATGGCGGAGACGAAACAAAAGAAACAGTTGATCGTGCTGGCGGTGCTGGTAGTGGTGGCGGCGTCGATCTGGTATCTGCACTTTGGGGGAGAGGCGACGAGGAACGCGGGAGTTTCCGCCGTCAACTATTCCCCGATCAACGCGCAGGATTACAACCCGATCATCAGCGGGCTGGCGAAGGCCCAGAGCACGGAATACAAAAGCGCGGGGCGGAATATATTCGTGATGGGCGCGGCGACGGTGGAAGCGGAGAGACGCGGTCCGGTGAAGCCGCCGTTCATTCCGTACAACCAGCCGCAACCGCCCGCGCCGCCGCCGCCCGCGCAACTGCCGATGGTGTTTTTTGGCTACGGAATGTTGCCCGTCGGCGGGGCTCGCCAGGCGTTCCTGAAAGAGGAATCGGGAGATGAAGTGCACATCGTGAGCGAGGGCGATGTGGTGTTGAGCCACATCCGGATTCTGCACATTGGCAACGACCGGATTGATTTTGAGGACATGACTACGGGCCAGAAAGGTTCGAAGAACCTGGAGGCTGCGCCGGCAGCGTGAAGCGGATGATTCCAATTCGCGGGAAGATGCGCGGACAAGAGGGCACCGCGTTGACCCTGGTGGTGTTCCTGCTGGCGCTGGTGGTGATTGCGAGCGTTGCCGCAGCCCCCAACATCATTACGAACGGGCGCCGGGATAAAGAAGAAGAGATGATCTGGAGGGGCAAGCAGTACGTGCGGGGAATCCGGCTGTATGTGCGGTACTACCAGACGCACGGCGGCACCACGCGCTTTCCCACTTCCATGGAGGACCTCACAAAAAATAAAGTGGGCATCCGCTTCATGCGGCAGGCGTATAAGGACCCCGTAAACTCTGTGGATGGGTCCTGGAGGCTGATTTATGTCGGACCCAACGGGCAATTGATCGGCAGCCTAAAGAGCCGGCCTTTGGGGCCGGACGGACAGCCTACGGGTGCGTCAGGGGGCGGTGGTGGATTTGGTTCGTTGTTTGGCAACCCGCAAACATCCTCGGGGAACAGTTCTTCGTTCGGCAATTCTTCGTTCGGCAACTCCTCGTTCGGTGGATCGTCATCCGGAAATTCGTCATTCGGAAATTCTTCCTTTGGAAGTTCGTCGTTCGGAAATTCGTCACCGAATAGTGGCGCCAACGCGAACGCCACGAATTCTTCCGGGCAGGCGCCCGCGCAGGGAACGACAGACAGTTCTATTTCGGACCCGATGTCCACGCCGCAGCCGATAGCCAATTCGGATGGGAGCACGGATATGATCGGCGGGAACATCATCGGGGTGGGAAGCAAGGTGAACAAGGCGTCGGTGATCTGGTACGACAAGGCGAAGAATTACCGGCAGTTTGAGTTTATCTGGGATCCGTCGAAGGAGTCGGTGAACGGAGGGGTTGCCCCGACCATCATCGGAACACCTCCAACGAATACACAGAACGGATCGAACTCGATCTTCAGCAGCCCGGCGGGAAACAGCGGAGCCGGACAGCAACCGTCGGGTACGCCAGCGGGCAATCCAAATCCCGGTACCGGCAGCACTCCACCCCCCGGGCAAATGCCGCAACAGTAAGAGCGTCTGTCGCTGCGCTCTTGCAGCCAATCCTCAGCTAATTTTGCGGAAGAGAAAGCCCCATGGGGGAGTCCAGGGCTCCAGCGGCATCGGCTTTCAATTTGGCGTAAGTTTTGGCGATGCGCTGGACGTACTTCATGGTCTCGAGATAAGGCGGCACGCGGCGGCCGTATCTGTCCACGCTATCCGGGCCGGCATTATAGGCCGCGAGCGCGAGGTTCAGGTTGTTGCCGTATTTCTTCAGCAGATCGCTCAGATAGTGGGACCCACCGTCGATATTCTGCCCCGGGTCAAAGGCGTCCTTCACGCCCATCAGTTGGGCGGTTCGCGGCATTAACTGCATCAAGCCGCGAGCGTTCTTTGGGGAGACGGCTTTGGGATTGAAATTGGATTCGATGGAAATCACGGAATGGATCAGGTTGGGGTCGAGATTGTAGCGCGTGGCCGAATCGTGGATCAGTTTCTGGAAAGGCGTTTTTTCGGTGAGAGGCTCGGTGCTTGGTTCGAAAATTTCTTCGGGCTCAATGGCCACTATATCGGAAATGGGAACTTCCGCGACGCCGCCCTGCACGTGCAGGCGGTAGCGGTCGCCGAGCAGTTCGTAGCCGGTGACGTTGAGGCGGGCGCCGCTCCGGAGAACGACATAGTCGGCGCGCGCGGGTAGGCCTGTGAGCAGGAAGAGGAGGCCCCCGGCGGCGACGTGTTTGGCGAGGCTCAGGCGCACTCAGGCAACTCCCGCAGGGCAAAGCGTTCGATGGCCGCGGCTACGCCGTCATTATCGTTGGTATGGGTGACGTGCCAGCCGCGCGTTTTCAGTTCGGGCACCCCGTTTTCCATTACGACCGGAATTCCCGCGAACGTAAGCATCTCTTCGTCGTTGTGGTTGTCGCCGATGGCCAGGATCTCTTCCCGCGTGATGCCGCGCAGGGCAGCCCATTCGGCCAGCGCCACTCCTTTCGACACCCGCGGGTTAAGAACGTCGATCATCGAAAAATCCTTGCTCTCGTAGGTGGTCACCGCCAGCGCGAATTCACTTACAAATTGGACGCCGCGGAGGGCCTGTTCGGCTGCTCGCATAAGCTGAACTGGGCCGGAAAGCATCACCTGGATGGGGTCTTCGGTGAGGCAGGCTTCGAGGGGCCTGGATTCGCCGAGGAAGGGCTTGTTCCACGTATAGTATGCGCCGCGGAGGCCGTCCTCGAGGTCAATCGTTTCCATCATCACCTGTTTGGCGCGGGGGCGGTCGAAGACGACCGAAGTGGCTTCGCGCCACTGCCGTGTAGCCTGCAGGACGTGGAGCGCGGTGTCGCGGAGGAGCAGGTGGCGCACCAGGGTTTCGCCGTGTTTGGTGCGCACCAGCGCGCCGTTGTTGACGATCATGGTCAATGGGGAGTCAATCTGTTGCGCGACGGGCATGGCGAAGTCGTAGCGGCGGCCGGTGACAAGAGCCACTTCGATGCCGCGGCGGGTGGCTTCGGCGATGGCGGCGCGGTTGCGCTCGGAGACGAGGAAGCGGCTGTTGAGCAGCGTGCCGTCGATGTCGAGGGCGATGAGTTGCACGGGCATCTCTCTATTTTAGCGCGGTTTGTTGATGTTTAGTGTGGTGTTACCGACCTAAAGGTCGGCCACTACATCGGCGGAAAGAAGAAAAAGCAG
>DATMMG010000186.1:0-3857 GCA_035569815.1 Candidatus Methylomirabilota bacterium | reverse complement strand
GTGCGCACGCGCTCGAACAGGTCGTTCATCTGCGCGTAGCTGGTGAAGAGGCAGAAGGCGCGGCCCTGGCTGAGTTCCAGGAGCTGTACGATTTCGTCGGCGGCCTTTCCGGCAAAACCCGCGTCACGCACGTCGGGCATTTTCTGCGGGAGATAGAGCAGCGCCTGCTGCTGGTAATCGAACTCCGGCGGCAAGGCGCACTCTTTCGCGTGATCGAGGCCCAGGCGCTGGCGGATGAACTCGAAGCGGCCTGCGACGGTTAGGGTGGCGGAAGTGAGGATCACGGTGTCGAACGGCTCGAACAGTTTCTCGCGGAGAATCTGGCTAATGTCGATTGGTGTGGCGGCAAGGAACACGCCTTTATTGCGGCGCTCGAACCAGTAGACGTAATTCTTTTCGTTGGATTCGAAGAGAAAAGAAAGCTCCTGACGGATTTCAAAGCTGCGGCGCGCGATCCGCGTCAACTCCTCCGGCTTCTGCGTCAACGCGGCGAATTCCGTTTCCATGGCCTTGCAGGCGTTGAGCAGTGCGTCGTAGGCTTCGCGGTGCTGTTCGAGGAAGGCTTCGCGCTCCTGCCGGGTGAACGGGAAGCGGCCGTCGCGCGGCGGAAAGCTGTCGAAGAACGCGCGGCTCTTCTCGCGGATGCGTTGCGTGCGGCGAAGCAGCGTGGGCGAGCCCGTCTTGGTCAGCCGCATGGCGTGGTCCGCGTCGCGCGCCAGCTCTTCAAAACGAAAATTCGAAATCTGCTGGCCGAAATAATCGCTGGCGACGTCCTCCATCTCGTGCGCTTCGTCGAACACCACCCCCGAATATTCCGGCAGGATGCTGCCGAAATCGTCCTGCTTCAGCGCCAGGTCGGCGAAGAACAGGTGATGGTTAACGATGATGAGGTCGGCTTCCTTGGCGCGGTTCTGCATCTGCGTCAGGAAGCATTTCTCGAATTCAGGACATTTCTTCCCAGTGCAAGTGTCGCGGCGGGCGTCGATGCGCGACCACAACTCCGAATCGTCCGGCAAAAAAGTAAGCTCGGTGCGGTCGCCCGTTTCCGTCAGACTCGACCACTCGCGGATCTGCCGGAACGCATCCACCTCTTCCATGCCCTTTAGCATCGGCTGGTCGGCCAAAGCGTGCATTTTGGAGAGGCACAGGAAGTTGGAGCGGCCCTTCATCACGGCAACTTTCAAATTGGGCGCGAAATGTTTTTGCAGGAACGGCACGTCTTTCTGATAAAGCTGTTCCTGGAGCGATTTCGTGGCCGTTGAAATCACCACGCGGCGCCCGCTGCAGATCGCCGGCAGCAGATACGCCAGCGTTTTCCCGGTGCCCGTGCCCGCTTCCACCACCGTGTGATGGTGCTTTTGAAACGCGTCGTGCACCGCCTCCGCCATCTGCAATTGCGCGGGGCGATGCTCGTAGCCGCCGATCATGCTGCGTTCCAGGAAACCGCCGGGACCGAAGATCTGCTCCATCGTTGGTCCGGTGAAAGGAGTTTCTTCCTCCTGCGCCGGAGCCACGCCCGCAGCCGAGCCGTGGGCGTCGCCAGAGGCGCGATTCGGCCGCAGCGGCTGGCCTTCCACGTCATGCTCGCGCAACTCGTCCTCAAGCGGTACGTAGACGCGCTCCTGCACCACTTCCCTCGTCTTATTCGGAACCTCGGAGGAACCCGGGTTGGCTTTACGCTTAACCAGAAACCCTGCCTAATCTGCGGCAACTTATCGCAAAGAACTAACGATAGCACATCCCTCTCTGGCGTATCGTTGCGCGGCTGACGTTAATGATTGGGCAAATCTTCGTTTTCGGCGCGCGACAAACATTGGTGTGGGATAAAGTGTTGTTGGGGAATTCCAGCTGCCCTTTGCCGCAAATGGTGGCGGCGAAATCCGTCCTGGGGTGTTCGCATGAACTCAAGAAGTTACCTGGTATTTGCTGTATGCGCCGCAAGCTTGTTGCTCTCTTCCTGCAGCGGCGTAGGCAATCGGTGCGTCACAAACTGCGGTGGGGGCGGCAACGCTTCGCTCAGCGTGTCCATTTCGGATACGCCACCCACGAATACCACCGTGGTAAGTTTCACTCTGCCGATTATAGCGATTTCCCTGACTTCATCCTCGGGCACCCAGGTCGCGGTGCCCACCTCGGGGACGGCCAACTTTGAATTGACGCGGTTGCAAACGGATTCCGATGTGGTCGTCACCAACGCTTCGGTTGCCGCCGGCACCTACACGGCAATCAACGTAACCGTCGGCGCGGCCTCCGGCACGTTTATCAACAATTCGGGCGCGGCGGTCGGTGCGTGCCCCGCGGCAAACCCCTTCAGCGTTTGCGGAATCCCCTCCGGTGTGACCACCACGATTACGTCACCAATCAGCTTGACATTGACGGGCGGGGCGCACCAATGGCTGGATCTGGACTTCAACTACAACAATGCGATCGTGACCACCAGCGGGATAGGCATCGACATGCAGCAACCGAACGTGCTCACTGCGACGACCACCACGCCCATCGGCGTTCCCAGCGGCGATTTTGCCTTTGTCGACGATTTCACGGGGCGCGTCACGACCGTTTCCAGCAGCAGCATCACGTTGAGCTCGACGGTACGCGGCAACCTGACGGCCACGATCACTGGGACCACCCAGATATTTGATCCCCAATCTCCTGCCCAGTGCACGGGTGGAACGGCAACTCTTTCCTGCATTCATGTAGGCTCCATAGTCAGCCTGCAAGGCGTGCTGACGAACACCGGGGCAATCGATGCGACCTCGCTCGACGTCATCGACGCCTCGACGACCCCCGCCGACGAAGTGGAAGGCACGATTTATCCGAGTACGTGCAACGGTACCGGGAGCATCGGGATGATCCTCAGCGATAGTTCGATTGTCAGCAGCGGCTCGGCATTCTCCAGCGCGGGTTTCGGAAGCGGCGTCTGCCTGACGCTCAGCCCGACGGGCTCCCTCCTTATTGATTCCGGAATTCTGACCGGCCAGCCCGGATTGCCGGTCACGAACGCCGGATTCAACAACGCCACCGACCTGCTCGCAGGGCAAACCATTCGGGCCAAGGTCACCGGGGCCGCATCGGGAACCAACGGAATAAATGCCACGGCAACGGCAATGATCCTGCGCTTTTCGCGCTTGACGGGAACCTTTGGCACGCTTTCCGGAAACGGATTTATTATCAACGGGCTGCCGACCTATATCACCGCTTTCGTCGCGCCACCTGTGGTACAGACCTTTACCAACGCCACGCTTTTTGAAGGGGCTGCGAACGTCTCCAGCTTGTCGGGCACGGTTTCGATCTCGGCGCTGTTTTACAACCCGGTCGGGGGACCAACGACGGGGCCGTTGCAAGCGGCCAAGGTTCGCCAACACTAAGTTTTTCCCCGCCTCCGCAAAGGCAACGGGCCCCGGAAGTTCCGGGGCCCGTGTTTTTTTTAAGTGCGTGAGCTCTGCTCCCGCTTTTGATGATTTTAGGCTGAGTCCAAATCCAATTTGGGTGCTGTCGATTGGTTCGTAAAAGCGGCGGCAGAGCCGCCCTTCGGCAAGCTCAGGACATGCCGCACTTCAATAGTGCTAAATCCCGCCGACTGTGGTGTGCGGGGGAAGCGGGCTGCCGAGCGGCGCCATGGGCGCCGGCGGAATGTTGGGCGCAAGCGTAGGCTGCAACCGGCGGTACAGCGCCAGCGAAATGGCTCCCATTCCCCAGAGCGTGACGACGAAACCCGCCCAGTGGCCGACAAACGGCAGGCTGGTAACGACCCGGACCGCCGCGATACCCACAACCACGCGCAGGAAGAAGGGCCAGAATTCGTCATCGCGGCCCATGATCCACTGGCCGACGATCCCGCCCACAACCACCTCCGC
>DATMMG010000185.1:0-3508 GCA_035569815.1 Candidatus Methylomirabilota bacterium | reverse complement strand
AAACAACTGGAATCGGCGGGCCTGGCGGTGGAAGGCTTGCGGAGCAAAAGTTGGGACGAATTCGCGAAGCCTGGTGCGCCGCAAATGCACTTTGTGTTTACCGTTTGCGATTCCGCAGCCGCGGAAGTCTGCCCTGTGTGGCCCGGTCAGCCTGTCACCGCGCATTGGGGAGTTCCCGATCCGGCCGGCGTTGTGGGTTCACCCGATGAGATCGCATGGGCGTTCCGGGATGCATTTGTGACGCTGGGACGGCGGATTGATCTGTTTTTGAGTTTGCCGATGGAAAAACTCGATGCGCTGGCCGTGAAAAAAGAAGTGGACCGGATCGGGCGGGAATAGACTTTTGTTGGGGATTTAGAAGGAAAGAGTTTTAACACAGAGAACACTGAGGGAGAGCACAGAGGGCACTGAGGAAGCGGCAAACCTGGGAATGCCAACTCTGCTCCATCCCGCGCGTTTGGCGGGATGAATCTCCCGATTGGCGTTCCCAGGAGCTCAGTGCAGGAAATGCCGCATGTTCGTGAAGACCATCGCGAGGCCCAGGCGGTCGGCGGTTTCGATGACCTCGGAATCTTTCACGGAGCCTCCCGGCTGAATGATTGCCGTGGCGCCGGCTTTGGCAGCTTCTTCGACGCCGTCGGGAAACGGAAAGAAGGCGTCGGAAGCGACGGCGGTTCCCCGCAGCGGGTTTTGCGCCTTCATCACGGCAATCTTCACGGAATCGACGCGGCTCATCTGTCCAGCGCCCACGCCCACCGTTGCCCGGTCTTTGGCGAAGACAATGGCATTGGATTTCACGTGCTTGCAGACCTTCCATGCGAATTTCAGGTCGTCGAGTTCGGCAGCGGTCGGCTCGCGCTTTGTGGCGACTTTCAGTTCCTTGTCATGCAGATTGCCGAGGTCGGGCTGCTGGATCAGCACGCCGCCGAGAATCCGCTTCATCTGTAGCTCCTTGTCGTGGTCGAGCCCGCCCTGCGGCAAGTGCAGAAGTCGCAGGTTTTTCTTGGCGGCAAAAATTTCCTGCGCGCGATCGGCAAACCCCGGCGCCACGATGCATTCGACGAACAGCTTGGCGACTTCCTCGGCGGTCAGCGCGTCCACGATGTGGTTGAAGGCAAGCACGCCGCCAAATGCGGAGACCGGGTCGCTGGCGAGCGCCTTCGTGTAAGCATCGAGCAGGCTGGATTGCTCCGCGGCGCCGCAGGGATTGTTGTGCTTGATGATGACGGCCGCGGGGCCTTCGAATTCGGCAACCAGGCTGCGCGCCGCTTCCAGGTCGACATAATTGTTGTAGGAAAGTTCCTTGCCCTGAAGCTGCTTCGCCGCGGCCAATCCCTTCGCCGGATGCCCCGCGGGGATGTAGAGCGCGGCGGCCTGGTGCGGATTTTCGCCATAGCGGAGTTCCTGTTTGCGGCGGAGCGTTATGTATACGCGTTCGGTGAGCGGGGCTTTCGCCTGAATTTCCAGTTTTTCGGCGTGCACAGCCAGGCGCTCGAGGTTCATGGTGATGACGCTGTCGTAGCGCGAGGTGGCGCCGAAGACTTTGCGCGCAAGGTCGAGTCGCGTGGCAAGCGAGGTGTCGCCCTTGGCCTCGAGTTCCTTGGCGATGCGGCCGTAATCCGCGGGGTCCGTAACCACCGTGACGCTTTCGAAATTCTTCGCGGCCGAGCGCAACATCGTGGGGCCGCCGATATCGATGTTTTCGACGAGTTCATCGGGCGGGAGATATTCCTTCGCGGCGGTGGCTTCGAAGGGATAGAGATTCACGACCACCAGATCGATCGGCGTGATGCCGTGGTCTTTCGCTTGTTTCAGGTCGTCGGGATTGTGGCGGCGGTAGAGCAGCCCGCCATGCACCTTGGGGTGCAGCGTCTTCACGCGGCCGCCGAGCATTTCCGGCCAGTTGGTGAAGTCGGAAACGTCTTTCACCGGCACGCCGGCTTCGCGCAGGAGTTTCGATGTGCCGCCGGTCGAGAGAATTTCGATTTTCAGCGCCGCCAGCCTGCGGGCAAATTCCACGATACCGGTTTTGTCAAATACGCTGAGCAGCGCGCGCTCCACAGCCATGTAGCCTCCAATGCGGGAAAGAACCTACCAGTTTAAGCGGAGGCGCAAAAAACCGGAAACACAGATCTGTGGGAAAAATTGCAGGGGAAAATCAGGACTTGACGAGGGCTTTGAGTTTCACCTGGCCGTCGACGGTTTCGACGACATACTCGACTTCATGGCAGTTCTTCTGTGTCTGGAGATCCTTGGTCTTTTTGCGCACGAATTCGTTGAAGCCGGCTCGCGTCATTTTGCCCATTTCTTCTCCGGCTTGCTGCTTGGCGCGGACAAAGGCTTCGTAGAGCTGCTCGACTTTGTCGGCTTCCTTCTCCGGCGCGGTGCAAACCACGCGGAAAACCTTGGCGGCTTCGGCGGAAGCGGAGGCGTTCGCTGCGGCTTGGGCCCTGGCGCGTTCGGCCTCAATGGCCTTGGCTGCAGCGCCGAAGTGGCGCTGCACTTTGCCTTCCTCGCGGTTGGCTGTGCGTTTGCGAAAGACGTCTTTGTACTTGGCGTAGGTTTGCGCCAAATTACCGAAACGAAAGCGCTGGCCGAACTTCATGTCGCCGCCACGCTCGCCGTAGCGCTTGACGATCAATTCAATGCGCCATTCGATTTCGGTGGGAGGGCGCTTGCGGCCGCCACCGAAATACATGTCGTACTCAATCTTGAGCTGACGAATGTCGCGCTCGAGTGCCGAGAGATCCTCGTCAATGGTGGCCATGAGATGGAAATCCCCGAGAGTTCATCCTAGATTCGCGCCCAGCCGACGTCAACCTTGGCGCGGTGGCGCGCTGCGCATGAAACAATGGCCGGGGGAGCGTAGGACTGACCGTTCGTACAGTTGGCAATTGCGGGGCGATTCCCTGCTGTGCTCCAATGGCGGCATGCCGGAAAAAGCAAAACCCGCGTCAAGTGCGGACCAGACGGCGCTGCTGCGGCAGTTGCCTTCGGTGGATGAGTTGCTGCTGCGACCACGGGTGGCGGATTTGGGCGGGAAGCTGGACCGCGGATTCCTGGTGGAGCTGGTGCGCGGCGTACTGGCGCAATTGCGGCGGGAAATTGTTTCAGGCGACCCGGTCGAGGAATCCCAACTCTCCGTGGATGCGCTTGAACGGCGCGTTGTGGGGAGTGTCGAGCAGGCGCTGGCGCCCTCGCTGCGCGGTGTGATCAATGCTTCCGGTGTAATTCTGCACACGAACCTGGGACGAGCGCCGCTGCCGGAAGCGATTCTGGAAGAGTTCCGGCAATCCGCAACGCAATATTCGAATCTGGAGTACGACGTTGCCGCGGGAGCGCGCGGGAAGCGCGACGTGCACACTTCCCGGCTGATCGAACGGTTGACCGGAGCCGAGGCGGCCATCGTGGTGAACAATTGTGCGGCGGCGGTGCTGGTGACGCTGGCGGGGCTGGCTCGCGGCGGCGAGGTGATAGTTTCGCGGGGCGAGTTGATCGAAATCGGCGA
>DATMMG010000184.1:0-70311 GCA_035569815.1 Candidatus Methylomirabilota bacterium | reverse complement strand
CGATCTCCCAGACATTCCCATCTTAAAGCGCGTCGGCCTCGCCGTCGCCGTCGGAGACGCAGTCGCCGACGTAAAAAAAATCGCCCACTACACCACCAAAGCCCACGCAGGAAAAGGCGCCATTCGCGAAGCCATCGAGCTCATCCTCAAATCCAAAGGCATCTGGGACGAACTCATCGACAAAGCTCGCGCCTGATGCTACATTCCCCGCCACACGTTCCTGCCGGGGAGATCTTCGATGAAAACAAATTTTGCCGCCGTATTTATTGCGGCGATCGCCTACTGGCTTCTGGGCGCCGTTTGGTATGGCGTGCTCTTTAGCAAGCCGTGGATGGCTCTCGAAAAAATGACCATCGAGGAGGCGCAAAGCATGAATCCCGTCCTGCCCTATGTGATCACCTTCGTACTAAATCTGCTCATCGCCTACGCTCTCGCCCAAATCTGCGTCTGGCGCAACGCCAACACGGTTGGCCGCGGCGCTTCCGTCGGCGTCCTTCTCTGGATCGGCTTCGTCGGCCCCATCACCTTCACCACCTACATGTACGAAATGCGCCCCAAGGAACTCTTCGCCATCAACGAATTCTATCCGCTTGCCGGCCTCATCCTGATGGGCGCCATCATCGGCGCCTGGACCAAAAAATCCGCCTGACATTTGTGGCACAGCCACTCCTGTTTACTCTGAGCTACGCTGATGAGTCTGTGCTCTTGGGTTTCTCTTCTCTGTGAACTCCGCGCTCCGACCTCTGTGTTCTCTGTGTTAAATTCTTCCCTCTCCTCCTGAATTTCCATCCTCTCCCCTTACCTTTCCACCTCAACTCATTACATAATAGAGGGCCGTTAATCCCAGCGAGGTATCTCAGAGTGATGCATGCATGGCACGACGTATCCCCCGGCAAGGAACTCCCCCGCGATTTCCAGGCCGTCATCGAAATCCCCCTCGGCTCCAACGTCAAATACGAACTCGACAAAGCCACGGGTCTTCTCAAGGTCGACCGCATCATTCACTCCGCCGTTTTCTATCCCGCCAACTACGGCTTCATCCCGCAAACCTACGCGGAAGACAACGACCCTCTCGACGTCCTCGTCCTCTGCCAGGAACCCGTACAACCCCTCGCCCTCATCAAAGCGCGCGCCATCGGCGTCATGACGATGATCGACGGGGGCGCCAGCGACGACAAAATCATCGCCGTGGCCACCAACGACCCCGAGTTCAGTGAATATATCGAAGCCCGCGATCTCCCGCCGCACCGCCTGCTCGTCCTGAAACGTTTCTTCCAGGACTACAAGCAACTCGAAGGCAAACAGGTCCAGGTCGAAGACATTCGCCCCGCCTATGCCGCGATGAACATCATCGAAAAATCCCTGGCCCGCTATACCGCCCTCCGCGACGAACTTCGCTCCTCCGCCAACTACTAACTCCCCGCCCTTGTAGCGGCCGCCTTCCGAGGCGGGCGCTTTCTTGTGGCACAGCCATTCCTGGCTGTGCATCTGGCGCATTCTCCTCCGCCTCTTCTCAGCGGACTCTGCGCTCTCAGCGTACTCTGCGTTAAATGCTCCTTTTCCTCTTTTCCCAACATCCTAAAAAAATCCCCCCCACTTATGAGACGATATCGATACCAAGGCAACCCATGCACCCCATCCTCAAATGGTCTCTAATCGCTGTCAGCATCCTCCTTCTCGCGGTCTGTGTCGGCCTAAGCCTCATGGCCGGCAGCCCCAAGGACGCCATCGGCATGGTCCGCTACGCCCTCCCCCACATGCATCGCGGCAATCTCCAGGTCGGCAGCGACGCCCCCGACGCCACTCTCGTCTCGCTCGATGGCGCCACGCGCTTCCACCTCCGCGAACGCACCCAGGGCAGACCGCTGGTGCTCATCTTCGGCAGTTTCACTTGACCGCCCTTCCGTCGCCAGGTTGGCGATATCGCGCAAATCTTCAACGACTACAAAGACCGCGCCGATTTCCTCACCATCTACGTCCGAGAAGCCCACCCGCTCGATGAATGGCAGATGAAGTCCAACGAAAAAGACAAAGACAACGTTTGCTACGCCCAACCGAAAACGCTCGCGCAACGCGTCGCCATCGCCAACGACTTCACCCAGCGCTTCAAATACTCAGTGCCCTTCGGCATCGACGAAATGACCAACGCGGCCAACGATGCCTACTCCGCCTGGCCCGAGCGCCTCTACATCCTCGACGAGCAAGGCCGCATCTCCTACAAGGGCGGCAACGGCCCCTTCAAATACAATCCCAAAGAAGTCCGAGACTGGCTCACCAATCGCTTCGGCGAAGTAAAGCATCCCGATGCCGCTTCACCCGACAAAAAGTCCTAGCTCGCAGCACTAGTGAAGCCGTGACACACCGCCCCGCCCGCAAATCGCCTCCAAAATCCGATTCCTCCCGCAAGATTGGATTGGCCCGCGCCCTTTCAAAACTCGGCTACTGCTCCCGCCAGCAGGCGTTTGAACTAGTTCGCCAAGGGAAAGTCCGCCTCAACGGCGCCACACCGAAAAATCCGGAAACTCCCGTCCGCCTCGGCACCGATCGCCTCGAGGTGCAGGGCCACGCACTGAAGCCAGCCGAAAAAATCTACCTGATGCTCAACAAACCGCGCGGCATCATCACCACCGCGGCCGATGAAAAAGGCCGCGACACCGTTTACACCCTCTTGCCTCCGCATTTAACCTGGCTTGCCCCCGTCGGCCGCCTCGACAAAGCCAGCGAAGGCCTCCTCCTTTTCACCAACGATTCCGAGTGGAACGCCCGCGTCACCGATCCCACCACACATCTCGACAAAACCTACCATGTTCAAATCGCAACTCTCGCCAATCCGTCCCTTCTCGAATCGCTCGAACGCGGTGTCGAACCCGATCGCAACGAATTCCTCCGCTGCAAACGCGCCACACTCCTCCGCGCCGGCGAAAAAAATTCCTGGCTCGAAATCACACTCGACCAAGGCAAAAACCGCCACATCCGCCGCATGTTCGACGCTCTTGGCATCGAAGTCCTCCGTCTAATCCGCGTCTCCATCGGCCCTCTCCACCTCGGCGACCTCCCCAAATCCGCCAACCGCCCCCTAACCCCGGCTGAACTTTCCGCCCTCAATCGCGCCATGGCACCCCCGTAACGCGCGCCCGCTGGGAACGCCATTCTCCCGAATGGCGCTCGGCGCCGTTCCAAATGCCCGATGGAGGGCCCGCCGACCGTGGCGGGCCGCTCTTCTCTGTGCTCTCTGCCTGCCCTGAGCGAAGCCGAAGGGTGCTCTTCCTCCGTGCCCTCTGTGTTAAAATCCTTCTTCTTCTCTTCCTTCCGCGATAGCAAGTTGATTCAGGTGAGAACTCCAGACTGATGCCGACAAAAAATCCCCTCTGGCTCCAATGGGCCCAACGTCTCCAGGCCATCTCCCAAAACGGCCTCACCTACGCCAAAGACCCATTCGACCTCGAACGCTTCTCCCAAATCCGCCAAGTCGCCGCCGAAATTCTCTCCTCATCCGGCGAATCCGCATCCATCGATTCCGTGATCGAACTCTTCCAAAAAAATTTCGGCTACGCCACTCCGAAAGTCGACGTCCGCGCCGCCGTCTTCGACAACGATCGCATCCTCCTCGTCAAAGAACGTAACGACGGCGCCTGGACCCTCCCCGGCGGCTGGGCCGACATCGGCGACCCGCCGAGCGTCGCCGCCCTCCGCGAAGTCCGCGAAGAATCCGGCTACGAAGCCAAAGCCGAAAAACTCGCCGCCGTCTACGATCACAACCTCCACGACCACCCTCCGTATCCTTTCCATGCCTACAAACTCTTCTTCATCTGCGCCCTCACAGGCGGCGCTCCTAGGCTAAGCATCGAAACCTCTGCCGTGAACTTCTTCCCCGAAAACGCCATCCCGCCTCTCTCCCTCCCCCGCGTAACCCCAACCCAAATCCAACACATGTTCGACCACCACCGTCACCCCGAATGGCCCACCTCCTTCGACTAACCCAGTGGCACAGGCTTTAGCCTGTGTTGCTTCTCTTCTCTGCGAACTCTGCGTCTCAGCGTTAAACTCTTCCCCTTACCCCGTCTCCCGCGCATACACACCGCCACCCCGGGATCATTGGCAAATCTTCCCCCACCTGCGCTACAATCTAGCCGGTTAGCGAGCAGCCCGTACCCGGATTTCTCTTGATTTGAGCGCTCTTTCTGAACGGTGTCCGGCTTCGGTTGCTCAGGGCTGCAAAGCGCTTTGACTCTCTGGCGACTGCCGCCGTTTTACCGCTGCCTAACTTTCCCGTACGGCCGGGGCAGCTTGGGGTGCTTCATGTCCACAGCTCCGAACATCGTCCATTCTCGCTCTCTCCCCGAAGGCCACTCCGGCGAACTGCTGCACTTCTCCCGTGACGCCGTCCAGTGGGAATGGATGAGCATGTCCGCTCGGCGTCTGAATCCCGGCGAAACGTATTCCGCCTCCACGAATGGTGAAGAAGCCGCGTTCGTCCTCCTCGGCGGCCGCTGCACCGCGAATTGGGGAGAAGGCCCCCACTCCATCGGCCAGCGCAAACATGTTTTCGATGGCCTCCCTTATTGCCTGTATCTCCCCACGAATCATTCCGTCACATTCCAGGCGGAAACCGTTTGCGAAATTGCCGAGTGCCGCGTCCCTTCCCATGCGAAACTTCAGCCCAAGCTGATCACTCCAAATGACGTCGTTAGCGGCCTCCGTGGCGGTGGAAACGCTTCCCGCCAGATCGTCGACATCATCCGCCCGGACTTCCCCGCCGACAAACTCGTTGTCATCGAGGTCTACACTCCCGGCGGCAACTGGTCCAGCTTTCCTCCACACAAGCACGATGTCCACAATCCCCCCGCCGAGGTCGACCTCGACGAAATCTACTACTACCGCATCAATCGTCCGAACGAAGGCTTCGCTCTCCAGCGCCTCTATTCCCCCGATCTCTCTCACGACACAACTGTCCGCGCTCAAGACGGCGACGCCGTACTCGTCCGCTCCGGCTTTCATCCCGTAGTCGCCGGTCCCGGCTACGACGTCTACTACCTCAATTTCCTCGCGGGAACTTCCCGCACCCTGGCCGTCACCGAAGACCCCAATCATGTCTGGCTGAAATCCACCTGGAAAGATCTCGATCCGCGATTGCCGTTGGTGCGTTGAAGCTGTACACTTCCCGCAATTCAAGAGGACGGGCGATGGCCGCAAACCACCCAGGCAAGCTCACCGGAAAGTCACTCGATAAGCGCTTAGAGATTCCTGCGTTTTTCCCCGAGTCTCTCCTGCCACTTCACGCTCAAGCTTGTTCCCTGTCCCGCGCTCCCCTTCTCAGGAGAATCTCTTCATGACCCGCCGCCTCACCGTCGCCCAGGCCATCGTCGCTTTCCTTCGGTCTCAATTTTCCAGCCGTGACTCCCAGGAGCACCGCCTCATCGAAGGCTGCTTCGGCATCTTCGGCCACGGCAACGTCGCCGGCATGGGCCAGGCCCTCGAACAAGACCCCGGCCTCCCCTACTACCTTTGCCGCAATGAACAGGCTATGGTCCACACCGCCGCCGCCTTCGCCAAATCTTCCTTCCGCCTTCGCACCCTCGCCTGCACCACTTCCATCGGCCCCGGCTCCACCAACATGCTCACCGGCGCCGCCGCCGCAACCATCAACCGCGTCCCCGTTCTATTGCTCCCGGGTGACATCTTCGCCCGCCGCAACGTCGCACCCGTTCTCCAGCAACTCGAATCTCCCTCCACGCAAGATATCTCCGTCAACGATTGTTTCAAGCCCGTCTCCCGCTACTGGGATCGCATCCAGCGCCCCGAACAACTCCTCACTTCCCTGCCCGAAGCCATGCGCGTCCTCACCTCTCCCGCCGACACCGGCGCCGTTACCCTCAGCCTCCCGCAGGACGTGCAAGCTGAAGCCTTCGACTTTCCCGAAGAATTCTTCCGCAAGCGCGTCTGGATCATTCCTCGCACCCGTTGCGACAAGGAACTCCTGGCTCAAGCCGCCGCTTTAATTCGTCGCGCAAAAAGCCCTCTCATCGTAGCCGGCGGCGGCGTTCTCTATTCCGAAGCCTCCCGCGCCCTCGCAAGTTTCGCTGAATCCACCGGCATCCCCGTCTGCGAAACCCAAGCCGGCAAAGGTTCCCTCCCTTACGATCACCCGCAGCAACTCGGCGCCGTCGGCGTCACCGGCACGCCCGGCGCAAACATCGCCGCCCGCGAAGCCGACCTCGTCATCGGCATCGGCAGCCGCTACTCCGATTTCACCACCGCCTCCAAAACCGCCTTCCAGAATCCCGCCGTCCGCTTCATCAATATCAACGTCGCCGAATTCGATGCCTACAAACACGCAGCTCTACCGCTAACTGGCGACGCCCGAGCCACGCTCGAAGAACTCCAATCCGCTGTCGCTGGATACAAGGTCGAAACAAACTTCGCCGCCCGCATCGCCACCTTCAGAGCCGACTGGGAAAAAGAAGTCGATCGCATCTACGCCGTCCGCAAAGCCCCTCCCCTCTCCCAGGGCGAAGTCATCGGCGCACTCAACTCCTTCACCGAACCCTCCGACATTCTCCTCTGCGCCGCTGGCAGCCTTCCCGGCGATCTCCACAAACTCTGGCGCACCCGCCAACCCGGCGGCTACCACATGGAGTACGGCTACTCCTGCATGGGCTACGAAATTGCCGGCGGCCTCGGCGCAAAAATGGCCAATCCGAATCGTGAAGTCTACGTAATGGTCGGCGACGGCTCTTACCTGATGATGGCCCAGGAAATCGTCACGTCATTGCAAGAAGGCGTCAAACTCAACATCGTCCTCCTCGACAATCACGGCTTCTCCAGCATTGGCGGCCTCAGCCGCGGCTGCGGCAACGAAGGCATGGGCACCAACTACCGCTATCGCCGCGGTGATAAATACGACGGTGACCCAATCCCCGTGGACTTCGCCGCCAACGCCGCCAGCCTCGGCGCCTGGACCGCGCGCGCCAAAACTCACGACGAATTTCGCAATGCGCTCGCCGCGGCACGCAAACAGGACCGCACCTCCGTGGTCGTCGTCGAAACCTCCTACGACGAACGTGTCCCCGGCTACGAATCCTGGTGGGACGTCCCCATCGCCGAAGTCTCCGAGCGCGAATCCGTTCGCGCCGCCCGCAAAAACTACGAAGACGCGCGCAAGAAGGAACGTTTTTTCTTTTGAGGTGTGCCCTGACTTGTCATCCTGAGGGGCGCGTTTTTTGCGCCCCTCAGGATCTCAACTTAAGATTCGACCACGAATCCAGCGTCGAGATCCTTCGTCACACCTGAACGGCGTATGTTGTTCGCTCGGAAAAGCAATCGGGCCCCGAAATCTTTTCGCATCCGAAAGAGGCCGCCGTGGAAACAACGACTGGGACACTCGAAGCGGCGCCCCCCGCGCAACCCCGCCTGAAGCGCGTCCTCGGCCTGTGGGACCTCATCTACTACGGCGTCATCCTCACGTCCCCCATCGCCGCCGTCCCGCTCTTCGGCGAAGCCCAAGTCCTCTCCCATGGCCACGCCGTCACCACGTTGCTGCTAGCCATGGTCGCCATGTCCGTCACCGCCGTCAGCTTTGGCCGCATGGCCACCGTCTATCCTTCCTCCGGTTCCGTCTACACCTACATCAGCAAAGGACTCAATCCTCACGTCGGCTTCGTCGTTGGATGGGCCATGTTCCTCGAATATCTTTTTCAGCCCATCCAAAACGCGCTCTACGCCGTTCTCGCCATCCAGCGCATGGCCCCAAAAATTCCCTTCGCCATCCTCGCCGCCCTCACCGTCGGCCTCATCACCTTCATGACCGTCCAGGGCATCAAATTCACCGCCCGAACCAACGAAGTTCTCCTCTCCTTCATGGTCATTGTAACCGCTGCATTCCTCATCGAGGCCTTCCGCTACATCATCCTTCACCAGCATTTCTCCGGCCTTATCTCTATGAAGCCCCTTTACAATCCCGAAACCTTCAACTATCGCCTCGTTGCTTCCGGCACCGGTCTCGCCGCTCTCGTCTTCATCGGCTTCGACGGCGTATCCATCCTCGCGGAAGAGGTCGAAAATCCGCGCCGCAACGTCCTCCTCGCTTCCGTCCTCGTCTGCATCTTCACTGGTCTCTTCAGCGGCTTCCAGGTATATATGGCGCAGCGCGTTCTTCCCGACTACTCCACGTATGCGAATCCTGAAACCGCATTCATGGACGTCGCCCGCGCCGCCAGCGGTCCCTGGCTGTTTCACGCCTACGGCATCATGCTCCTCGTCTCCAGCATCGCCTGCGGCCTCGCCGGACACGTCGGCGCCTCCCGCCTTCTCTTCAGCATGGGCCGAGACGATGTTCTCCCCAAAAAAATCTTCGGCCACATCAGCCCCACAAAAGGCAATCCCATTTACAACGTTTGGATCGTCGGCGTCCTCGCTTACATTGGCGTACTCACCATTCCGTGGGAACTCGCCGCCGAAATCGTCACCTTCGGCGCGCTGATCGCCTTCATGGGAGTCAACCTCGTCTCCCTCTTGCACTTTTCCTTCGGCCCCGAAAACGCCGGCAAACGCAACTTCTTCGTGGACGCCTTCGTCCCCGGCTTCGGTTTCGTCTTCTGTTTTGGATTGTTATTCAGCCTGCAAAACTGGACCAAATGGGCCGGCATCCTCTGGCTAGTGGCGGGAATTCTCTACGCGGCCTACAAAACCAAAGGTTTTACACTCCGACCAAAACTCTTCGACTTCAGCGAAACCTGATTTCCCCATCTGTAGGCCCGACTTCCGAGGCATGCCGCTCTTCTCTGCGAACTCCGTGCTCTTCCTCTGTGTTTTCTGTGTTAAATCTTTTCTCTTTTCTAATTTCTATTTTCCAAATTCTATTTTCGCTTCCCCACCCGCCCGCAATCCAAATCCACACGACTCCCGAATCCGCAACTCCGGCTGCAATTTCCGCAGCACCGGCTTACTCGCGTCTCCCGTGATCCGCTTGATCAAAAGCTCCGCCGCCTCCGTCCCCAGCTGATGCTTCGGCAATTCCACCGTGGTGAGCCGCGGCCGGAAAATCCCCAGCCACGGATAATCATCAAAGCTCACCAGCCCATAATCCTCCGGGCAGCGCAACCCCATCTCCTCCGCCGCCTGCAGTAATCCTATCGTCATCAAATGATTCGCCACGTAAATTCCATCCGGTCGCCGCGAAAATAACGCGTGCCCCGCGCGAAATCCGGACTCCAGCCGGTAATCGCCTTCAATCACCAGATCCTCTTCGTACGGCAACCCCTCCGCCTTCAGCGCGTCATGAAATCCCTGCCAGCGTTCTTTCGCATTGCTCACCTTCAGCGGTCCGCTGATCAGCGCAATCCGCTTCCGTCCCGCGCGCGCCAGGTGCGACACCGCTTCATATGCTCCGTGGTAATCGTCAGTGATCACCGCATCCTTTGTTAGCTTCGGATACGTCCGCATCACCAGCACGAACGGAATATCCACTTCCTTGATCATTTGCCGCAGCGGCGGCCGGAAATCCCCCGCCGCCTTCGTCAGCAAAATTCCATCCACCCGCTTCGAAAGTAGCAGCTCGATCGCCTTCTCTTCCTTGTCCAGCGAGTCGTCGCTGTTGCAGAGCAACAAGTTGTAGCCGTGCTTCTGCGCGGCATCCTCCGCTCCGCGCACCACTATAGGGAAAAACGGATTCCCGATGTCCGGCACAATCATCCCGATCGTGTGCGTTCGCTGCTTCGCCAAACTCCGCGCGATCAGGTTCGGCCGGTAATTCAGCTTCCGAATCGCTGCCTCCACGCGTTCCCGTAGCCCCTTGCCCACATGACTCTTGTTGTTAACCACCGCCGACACGGTAAACACAGACACCCCGGACTCCCGCGCCACATCATAAATACTAGCGGCCCCTCCACTCTTCTTCCGTCCGGCACTCTTCCCAACGCTCATGATCTGCTCTGTGCCCTCTGTGCTCTCCGTGGTGAAATCTTATCTTCTTCCATCGTCAACGAATTCCGTATCTTACGCTAACCGGCGCCCCACTCCTCGCCGACGCATAAATCGCCTCCAGAATAATCATGTCCCAATGCCCCTGCTGCCCATCAGCCTCAACGCGCTTCTTCGTCTGAATCGCCGTCGCAAACGCATCCAGCTCCGGCGCAAACTCATCCACCACCTTGAAGCCCTTCTCAAACCACTTCCCGCCAATCTTTCCCGTCAACCGCCGCTCCTCATCAAACGGAAACGCCGGCGTCAGGCAAGCCCATCCCTTCGTTCCTTGCACAAACACAAACGACGAAATCGCCGAGCTGTACGTCGATGTCCCCTGCACCACCAGCCCGCTTGCAAAATGCATCCGGAACGATATCCCTTCCTCTACGTCCCGAAATCGTTCCAAATCTTTTCTCCATGCGTGCGCGCTAACCTCCACCGGATCCTCTTCCACCAGCCACCGGCTCGTGTTCACGCAATAGACGCCCAAATCCATCAACGGCCCGCCGCCCGCCACTTTGGAATCCAGCAGCCAGGGAATCGACCGCCCCGCCACATGCAGCTCGCTGAACGAAGTGTTGATTACATCAATCTTCCCTAGCTTCCCGCTCTGAATCAAATTTTTCAGGTACAACGCGCTCGGCTCGTAATATTTCCGGTACGCGGTCATCAACTGCACGCCGCACTCTTCGCAGACCCGCACCATCTCCGCCGACTGCTCCGCCCTCACCGCCAGCGGCTTTTCGCAAAGCACGTGCTTCCCCGCCCGAGCCGCTGCAATTGTGCCGCTCAAGTGCTCGCTCTGCGGCGTAGCCAGATAAACTGCATCAACCTCTGGGTTCTTCAGGCAAGCGCCAAACTCCTCCGCCCCGTAAGCCGCCGCTGCCCCAAATTTTCGTGTCAGCTTTTCGGCCTTCCGCTTGTCCCGGCCAACCAACGCTACAAGCCTCGCCTTCTTCGCATTCCGAAACGCGGGCAGCACCGCCCCCTGCGCAATCGCCCCCAGCCCCACCACCGCAAACCCCACCTTTTTCCCAGTTTTCATAGTTGTAGATTCACGTCCCCACGACAATTCCCCGCCAGTAGCACAGGCTTCAGCCTGTGTTCTTGGTTTACTCTTCTCTGCTCCGGCTCTGCGCCCTCTGCGTCTCTGCGTTAAGCTATTCGCTCTTCTCTTAAACGCTGCCCTCAACTCTCCCGATCCGCCCTACCCAGCCTCTGATTCCGTATCGCCTTATGATCCAACCCTCTCAGCTCCTCAACATTCTCCAGCACCTTGTGCACCGCATCCGCAATATCATCCACATCCTTCGTACTTCCCAAAAAGTGCTGGTGCGGAAACCACACCGCCTCCTGATACGCCGCCCTCTCCGACTCCGGGCACGAATACATCGAACGCAAATCCAAGGCCTTTTCCCGCCCCCAGCTCAACGCCGGAAAATCCGTCGCATCCACCGGAAACAGCGAACTCTTGTAAACCGGCTCGTAAAACAACCCGTCGCAATGCACTCCCTCAAGTTGCATCGCCGCCACAAACGCCGCCCGCGGAAGCTCCTTCACCTTCTCCGCAAAATACTTGATCACATACCCATACGGCGCCAGCCGCGTAATCCGCGGATCCGGCTTCAGCAAGCCGATCCCCGGCGTTTTCGCCAGCCGCGCCTCAAACCGCTTCATATTCTTCTCGCGAATCGCGCTTTGCTTCGCCATACGTTCCAGCTGAGCTCCCAGCACCGCCGCCTGAAATTCTCCCAGCCGGTAATTGAAACCGATGATCCGTTTCTTATATTTGTCCGTCAGGCTCGCCCGCCCGGCATTGATGTAACTCTGCACGAGTTCCATGTACTCCAGGTTGTTGGTAATAACAGCCCCGCCCTCTCCCGAAGTAATCAGTTTGCTCGACTGAAAACTGAACGCGCCCAAGTCTCCCATCGACCCCGCGCCCTTCCCCTTCCACTTTCCGCCATGCGCATGCGCGCAGTCTTCCACAACTTTTAAATTGTGTTTGGAAGCCACGCGCAAAATCTCATCCATGTCCGCGAAGCGCATCCCCAGATGCACCGGCAAAATCGCCTTCGTCTTCGGCGTTATCGCTTTCTCAATCAGCTTCGCGTCCAGGCAATACGTGTCCGGATCCACATCCACGAACACAGGCACCGCGTTCACCAGCAGCACCGGCCCGACCGTTCCTTCCCAGGTGTACGCCGGCACAATCACTTCGTCTCCCGGCTTGATCCCGATCGCCTTAAGCGCCGCCTGGATCGCCACCGTCCCCGTGTTCACGCACTGCCCGTACTTCGCGGTATGTACCTTCGCAAATTTCGCCGCGAACGCCGCCGCATGTTTTCCCGGAAACGGCTGCCCGCCCCACAGCGTGCTCTCCAGCACATCCTTCAAAGCCGCCGTCTCCGCCTTCGTGGGAATCGGCCACCTCGTAAACGGCGTCTTCCTTAGGACTTTCCCACCCGTAATCGCAAGTTTTCCCACGAGCCCATTCCTCCATTCAAAAATTCAAACTGAACACAAATCCAACGGCGTGCGTTGTAGGGCCCGCCTTCCGAGGCGCGTTCGTTGCGCACCGGACGGTTTTGCGGGGCGGGCCGCTCTTGGGTTTCTCTCCTCTGCTCCGGCTCGGCGTACTCTGCGTCTCTGCGTTAGTTTTCTCTTTTTTTCTAGCTACGCATCCGGATTCGGCAACATAATGTCCCTCACCACTCCATCCAAATCGTGGCAAGCCCCAATAAACTGCCTCAACGTCCGCCGGGTAGGCCCAAACGAATCAAACTCTCCAATCGCAATCCCATTCTCCGAATACGCCCGCCGAAAATCCGCAAACTTCCGCCCCAACTCCTCCACAATTTCCCCAGCCACGGGCTTATCGATTCTCGAAACCACCTCAATATCGCTCCGGTTAAATCGCACCTGCCACGAATACGGCGGCGAAATCACGCACTCCCCGCCAATCATTTCGCTCCAATGCATGTGATTTCGAAACGCCGCAGACAGCAGCCGGATTCGGTATCCGCGTTCCCGAAAAAGTTTGTACGTATTCTTGAACACCGCCACGCCCGCCCACTCCGTATATCCCGGATCAATGGCCACATTCTCTTTTTCGATCAGCACCTTCAGCCAATCATCCAGCCGCCCGACCATAATCGTGCACACCGGCCCCATGCTCGCGATTTCGTTGCCCTCTTTTTCCCGCCGCTTCAGCCCGCGTTCCACCGCTTCCGCCACTGCAACGCACTGCGGCAGCGTGAAACACACCGTCGCATTAATGCTGATCCCCCGGTACGTCGCTTCTTCAATCGCCGGTATCCCCGCCGAAGTCACCGGAATCTTCACAATCATGTTCGGCGCTAATCGGCTGAACTCTTCCGCCTGCTCCACAATACTCTTCGCATCCCGATACAGCCGCGGGTCGGTTTGAATCGAAAGTCTTCCGTTCTTCCCGCCTTGCGCATCGAAAACCGGCTTGAGCAGAGCCGCCGCCCGCACCGAAATCTCCCGCACCACCTTCCACGCAATCTCGTCTTCCGTTGCGTTCGGAAAGTCCTTCAGCAACGCCTCAATCCGCGTCTTCCAATTGACGAGTTCTTTCTTCAGCACACCCAGCACGATCACCGGATTGCACGTCGCCCCCACGCCGCCATGCTCCATCGAATACTTCAATTCCTCGATCGACGCGGAGTCGTTCCACAAACACGTCTGCGTAGTCTGCGTCATCTTGTGCAGCGGACTCTTGAATGCCGTAGCGGTCGCTTGGGTCATAAACTCCTCCCGCCAACCGAACTTTGCCCAACCAATCTCAAGTTGCCGCTGAGCGTTCCAGCGTCACCTTCACCCCTCTTCCCTGCTTCATCGAACTCTCCGCCGCCACCGCCGTCGCCAGCGCCTTCAATCCATCCTCGCCCGTCACCCGCACAGGTCTGTCGTCAAGCACGTTCTGTACAAAATCCCGCACCTCGGCCAGATACGCGCCCGCAAACCGCGTGAGAAAATGATCCGCCAGTTTTTGCGCACTTCCGTTCGCGCTCAAAAAAACCGCCGGCGCCTGCTCGATGGTTCCCACGAAAACTGCGCCCTTCGTTCCCAATATCTCCGTCCGCACGTCATACGCGTAAATCGCCGAAGCATACGACTCGACATTTCCAATCGCCCCGCCGCGATATTGCAGATTCACTGAACTCGCCACCACATCCCCGAACTTCGCCACTTCCGGCCGCGTCACCGAGGTGCCATACGAATGCACTTCAATCACCTCGTCCCGCATCATCCACCGCGCCAAATCGAAATCGTGAATGGTATTCGTGTAAAAAATCATCCCGTTCACGCCGGAGTGATACGCCGCCATCGGCGGCTCGTCCTTGTCCCGCCCCACCGACTTGAAAATCAGCGGCGTCCCAATCTCCCCCGCCTCAATCCGCTTCATCGCCGCTGCGTAAGCCGGATCGTACCGCCGCATAAATCCCACCTGCAGGCGCACCCCCGCCTTGGCCACTGCATCCAACGCCGCGTGCGCGTCGGTCATCGTCAGTGCCAGCGGCTTCTCGCACAAAATGTCCTTCCCCGCCTTCGCCGCCTGAATCAGCGCTTGCGCGTGAAACTTGTCCGGCGTCGAGATCAACACCGCCTGCAATCCCTTCAACGCCAGCATCGCCTCCAGGCTTCCAAACGCGTGCTCCACCTCCAACTCCTCCGCGACCTGCTTCGCCCGCGCTTCCACCACATCCGCAATCGCCACCAACTCCGCTCCCGGCACCAGCCGCCGCAAATTCTCCGCGTGCCGCTTCCCCATTTCCCCGACGCCCAACACGCCCATCCTAATCTTCCGCATTCCGCTCCTCGGTAGCACAGGCTTCAGCCTGTGTTCTTGTCTTTCTCTTCTCTGCGAAACCTCTGCGTACTCTGCGCCTCTGCGTTATCTTTTCTCTCTTCTCTTTTCCAATTTCTAATTTCAGCCCGCTTTCGCCGCCGCGCTCAACTGCCCCATCACACCTTCCAAATACCGCAAGCTCGCGGCCACACTGTCCTTCGACGGTATCTCCGTAGCCCCAAACTTCACATCCTGTTCAATCACCGACCACCCCGAATATCCGTTCTTAATCAAAGTCCGAAAGAACGCCGGAAAATCAATATTCCCCTTCCCGATCACCGTGAACACCTTGTGTTCAATCGCCTCTTCAAAGGTCCACTGCCTCTTCCGCGCCTCTTCCAGCACCACGTTAGCGCAGTCCTTTATATGCACAAACCGCAGCTTATCCTTATACTTCTCGGCCTCTCTCACCGAATCCCCATGTCCATACACGCAGTGGCCCGTGTCCAGGCAAAGCCCAATCTTCGTGTGCGAAGTCGCATCGTAAAACCGCTCGCACTCCTCGGGCGTCTCCACATACGTCGCCACATGCGGATGAAACACCAAATCCAGCCCAAACTCCTGCGCCACCTTCTCCGCGTCCGCCACAATGTTTCCCACATGCTTCCACTGCGCCGCCGTCAACGTCGGACAGCCCTCCTCATACACCCGCCCCGAATACGCATTCCGCTCCGGCGATTGATCGTCCGCCATCACCAGAAACGGCGCCTTCAGTGTCGCCAGCAGATCCCCCACTTTCCGAATCCGCTCAATAGCCGCCTTCCCCGCCGCCGGGTCCGTCATCTTCACCGGCACAAACGATCCCAAAAGCTTCAGCTTCCTCTTCTCCAGCTGAGGCTTCAGCACCGCCGGATCCGTCGGAAAAAATCCGTAAGGACCAAGCTCCGTCCCCGTGTATCCCGCCTCCACCATCTCATCCAGCATCTTCTCGTACGACTGCTCCCAAGACGGCCCCGGATAATCCAGCACGCCCCAGCTATCCGGCGCACACGCAAACAAAAACCTCTCCTTCAATCCGCTCATCATCTTCTCCCGTGGCGGCCCCGACCTGGTGGGGCCGCCCTTCACATCCGCACAATCCTCTCCTTCACTTCCACGGCTCCAACACCACCTTCATCGACTCCGCACCAATCGCCTTCGCCATCGCCGCATCCACATCCCGCAATCCATACCGGTGCGTAACAAACTCCCGCAACGGGTACTGCTTCATATACCGCGTCATCTGCCTCATGCTCGGCCCGTACGCCGCCGGCTCTTCCCCTCCCACCGACAATATCCGCGCATTCTTCGCGCACAAATGCCGGTGCGGACTGATCGCCACCTCGCCCAAATCCGAAAAATTCCCCGCTTCCACCAGCAGCCCGCTCACCCGCAACATCTCAAGCGCTTCCGGCACCGCCTGCGGCACTCCCGCGCACTCCACCACCATGTCCGCACCGCGCCCGTTCGTCAGCGATCTCACAAGCTCCAAACGTTCCTTCTGAGACATCTTCCCCGCATGAATCGTATAATCCGCTCCCAGCCGCTTCGCAAAATCCAGCCGGTACTCCGACAAATCCACCGCAATAATCGTTCCCGCCCCCAACATCCGCGCCTTCATCAAAAAACACATCCCCAGCGGCCCGACGCCCATCACCACCACGGTATCGTCGAACCGGAAAGATTCATTCGGAAACGCCGACATCTGCTTCGCCCGGTCCAGCCCCACCGAAACCGCGAAAATCTCCGTCAGCACCGCCACTTCCGACGGCAGATCGTCCGGCACCTTCACCAGAAAACTTCCCGGCACGATATAAATGTATTGCGACCACCCGCCGAACAAATGCGGCGGATTCTTCGCGCTCAAATTATTCCCGTAATCCGTCGTCTTCTCGCAGCAGTAGTATGGAAAATCGTGCCGGCAGTAGTAACACTCCCCGCACGAAACATTCGCGCCCACCACCACGCGGTCGCCCACCCGCAACGCCACGCCCTCAAAATCCGCGTACTGCCCTTCTCCTCCAATCGCCTCGATCGTTCCCACATTCTCGTGGCCCTGAATAATCGGGAATTCCAGTTTCCGGTCGCCGTACTGCGTCACATATCCCTGAAACGTGTGCTTGTCCGTCCCGCAAATCCCGGACATCTCCATCTTCACCAGCACACACCCCGGCCGCGGCTCCGGCAGCGGGTACTCACGCAATTCGTACTGTCCAGGTTTTACCAGTGTTGCTGCGAGTACGCCTTGGGCCGACATTGCCGAGTCTCTTTCGCTTCCATTGGAATTGGCCGGGAGGCCTCGTACTTCTTCAAAAAATCGCGGGGAATCGGCTGGGCCAGGATTCCCCGCTCGGGGTTATTGCCCTTAAACGCTCATCAACAACCTGCTAAAAATTCAATTTCAATCCAAGCTGCGCCAGCCGCGGATCGCGCGCCACCGTCACTTGGCCGAAGTTGGTCAGCGGCGCCGCGGGGGTCCCCAACGGCCCGGGAACCAATCCACTTGGGTTCACGAACTGCGCGTGGTTGAACAGGTTGTAAAACTCCGCCCGGAATTCCAGCGCCATGCTTTCCCGAATTGGCGTTATCTTCTTGAAGGTCATGTTCCAGTTATTGATCCCCGGACCGTGGAAGAACCGCCGGTTCGCGTTTCCTTCTACCCCCAGGGCGCTTTGGCTGAAATTCCCAATGTTGAAGAAGTAGTGGTTCGGGTTGTTCCGCGGATTGGTAATCCCCAACGGAGCCCCGTTGTAATTCGGCGTGTCCACCGGCAGCACGATCGGTCCGCCAAATCCCGTTCCCGTCAGTGCCCGGTCATCCGTCTCCACGATGGTGATCGGCAGCCCCGTCGAGAACGTCGTCACTCCGGCGATTTCCCATCCGTGCGTCAGCAGCTTGGCTGTTTGAATCTTGTCGAACGGCAGCCGGTAGTTGTAGCTGGCCACGAAATTGTGCGTGCTATCGAATGCCGAAAGCCCGCGGCTCAGCCTCGGATTGTACGGGTTGATCTGCTCCCCGTATCCTGAAGAATCGTCCATCGACTTGCTATACGTATATCCCAGCAGCACATATAACGACTTTGCCGTATGTTTCCAGCTGATCTGCGCCGAGTTGTATACCGAATTCCCGATGGTGCTGAAGTACGAATCGTTTCCAAACGGCACGATGAACTGCGGCCCCGTCGGCGTCGGTATCGGCGTATTGATATACGGCGTGCTGAACGGCCCCCGCGTTCCTGCATAGGTGACCCCACCTAGCGTATAGATGTTGTTCTCCCCACCCGGCCCGCAGCCCGCTGATTGCAGTTGCAGGCAAAGTGACGGAATCCCCGGATTCGCCGATATCGACGACAGCAATCGGTGACCTTGCGTGCCAACGTAGCTCACCGTCAGCAGGTCCGAGGGTGTGAGTTCTCGCTGGATTGACAATTCATAATGCTCCGCGTACGGCAGCCGGTTATGATTGTTGAACGCCGGCGAGCTTCCGATCGTTCCGAACGCGTTGAAGAAATCGAACAGATTGTCGTACGGGAACCCTGTCGCCGGATTTTTGGCTGAAAAATTCTTCGGCGGCGGCGCTACAGGAAATGGATTTGAGACCAGGGACCCGCTGCCCCGCTGAAGGAACGGCGACGCGAAGCTCGGCTGATTTTGCCCTGTGTAATTCCCAAACGGCGCATCCCCGATTTCGTTGAAGTCCGTCGCGCCCTCAAACGTGTTGTAGAACATTCCCCATCCTACGCGGACGCTCGTGGACCCCGGCTTACCCACCACCTTCCCCAGCATCCCTTCATGCTCCCCGAAGGAATATGCCAGCCCCAACCTCGGCGCGAAATTGTTCCACCGCGTCGGCGCAAGGCTCCGCGGCACACCGGGATCTCCCGGAAATACCCAGCCGATCGGCGATCCCGGAAACACCACCGACTGCTCCCCCGGAATCAGCGTCTGGATCTCGTTGTACTTTTCACGCCACGGCGCGCTCACGTCATACCGCAATCCGTAATTGAACGTCAGGTTCGACTTCACGCGCCAGCTGTCCTGTGCGAACGCGCCGAAGTAATAGGTCCGCCCATAGGAGGGGTATGACTGCCCTTGCACGAACTGCGTCGGCGCTCCCAACAAGAAGTCCACGATGTCGCTTCCCGTTTCGCTCGGCTGCCCGCTGAAATTGCTGCCGAAGAAAAAGTTCCCGTTCGCCACATTGAACAGGTTTTCTTCCAACTGGTTGAAGTGATATTGCACCCCGACCTTCAACGTATGCTTGCCGAATACCCGGGTGTAGTTGTCCATCGCCTGGTAAATGTTTTCAGTGATCCGGTTCGGACGGCTGGGCACCCCGATCACCCAGTTGTTGAAGTCGATTTCCGGAACTCCCTGCACGCTGGGTGCTCCCACTGTGACTCCCGGCGAAGTCGGTGACCCTCCCGGCGCGAATCCCAGGCTTGCCAGCGTCGTTCCCGTTCCACCCAGCGGCTGGTTGAACTTCGTGTCCAGCCGGAAATACCCTAGCCGGAACTCGTTCACCGCCGCCGAGGAAAAGGTCTTCGTGTTCCCGAGGTCAATCGTGTGCGTGTGCCCGTTGCTGTCTACGCTGAATCCCGGATACAGCGGTGCGTTCGACGCCCAGTAAGGATCCACTCTGTCGAATTTGTCGAAATAGTAGTACGCCGTCAACAGCCCGAAATGCGTGTTGGCATCCACTCGCCCGCTGAACTTGTTGTCCGTCAGGTCCAGCTTTTGTGCGCTCGTCGAAAACGTTCCGTTCGCATTGTTCGGCGGCAGAATGAAGGGCAAAAGTTTGGAGGAGATACCATTGAAATTCGCCGGGTTCAACGTCAACGTCGGAAACACGCACTTCGTGGTTCCTCCCGCCCCATCCGCCGTGCATCCCGGGGCGTAGTAAGCTTCCCCGGGGGTAACCGTCTGTCCGCCCAATTGATTCGCAAGCTGGGTCGTCAGTTCGTTCGCCCACGCCGTTCCCTGCACGGTTCCCGTGAGCGCGCTCGACACCGACGAAAGATTCCCGTTCTGCAGCAGCGTCTCCGCCGGCGCATTCGAAATTACCTGCGTTTCTCCGACGACCTGCCGGTTCCCTTGGTAATCTGCGAAGAAAAACAGCTTATCCTTCTTGATCGGCCCGCCCACGGTGCCTCCGAACTGATTCTGGTGATACGCCCCTCGCTGCCCGGCCGCGAAAAAATTCGCGGTGTTCAGGTCCGTGTTCCGGAAAAATTCGAACGCATTCCCGTGGAAATTGTTCGAACCCGATTTTGTCACCACGTTGATCAGCCCGCCCGCATAGTTCCCGTACTCGGCATCCGCGTTATTCGTCAAAATCCGGAACTCTGCAAGCGAGTCCAGGTTCGGAATCGCTCCCGCTCCCGAATAGCCGGACTCCTGCGCCAGCAGCCCGTTGAGGATGAACCCGTTCGCCGCTTCGCGCATCCCATTCACCGATTGCGCCCCGGAATTCTGGTCACCGGAAATCTGCGGCAACGCAAACCCCGCCGAAATAAAGCTGCCCGCATACGCGCCGGACATCCCGGACGCCGTGTTAATTACTCCAGGTTGCAGGAACAGCAGGTCCGTGAAACTCCGCGTTAGTAGCGGCACATCCGTCATCTGCTTTCCTTCAATCACTTCACCCATCTGCGTATTCGATGTTTCCACGTGCAGCGCGTCGCTCTCCACCACCACTTTCTCTGTACTCTGCCCAACCTGCAACGGGACGTCTACCACCTGCGCGTCGTTTACTTCCAGAACAATTCCCGTTTTCTGGTACGCCTTGAATCCCTTATGCTGCACGTCAATCGTGTATTTCCCCAGCGCCAGTGACTGGAACGAGTAATATCCCTGCCCGTTTGTCGTCTGCGTCGTGGCGAGCCCGGTCTCCAGATTCGTCGCGATCACCGCTGCTCCCACCACCGCCGCGCCGCTTGCATCCGTCACTGTCCCGGAAATGCTCGCCGTTACACCGGCGTTCAGCCGTCCACAGAACAAAACCGCAAGCGCCAACACCAATACCCAAACACACGTGCGAAGTCGCGTGACTTGCATTTTCCCCTCCGAGTGAACTCTTATGACTCCAACCCCGTTTTCGGCCTCGTGGCCCTCCGGCATCCGGCAGCGCACCTGTTCGCACCGTTCCTTTTCCGCTTGCCGTCGGATTCTAACCGGTTATCGCTTGGCACGCGTTATAGTTCAGCGTCCCCGCTTTGTCAAGAAGTTTTGCCGCTTCGCCTTTTGTCTCGGACGAAATCCGACTGTCAAATCGTTTCAATATCCCCTAAATCCCCGTAATATCTGCTCGCCATTACACGGCCCGGCAGTTGCCGGCACGCGCCCGCTGGCCCGCATCACCACCCCGTGACCCTTCATTCCTATAACCGATTAGAACAATGGAAATTTCCGCTACCTCCGGGACTTTGTAGCGGCTGCCTTCTGAAGTCCGGTTTTTGGACCCCGAATGCCTTTGCGGGGCGGGTGATTTTCGCCCACGCCATTAGGTTCTCCCCGTCCTCCACGTTTCACCCACGCCAAACCAAAAACTGCCATCCTGAAGGCTTGCCGTTCGCACCTGAAGGATCTCAACTTCCCAGACACACAAAATTCAGACGCACACGTCCCCCAACGCTTCCGGCAAACGCCAGCCGGCTGCATCACTCAAGAATTGCTTAAAGGATTGTTCACGGATTCCGAGGAATCGGAATCGGGAATTTACTTCAGGAAATCCAGCAACGTTGGCAATCCCAGTACTCGCGCCGTCGCGTTCAACGTCGCCTGGTTCGCCACCTGCGCCTGCGCAAAATTGGTCGCCACGGCCGCCAGGTCCGCTCCCACCAGACTGTTTTCCTGCTGGCTCAAATTCAATTGGTCCTGGCTCAGAAACGATTCGCTCAAGCTGATCTGGTTCAGATTATTTCCGTAGAACACTCGCTGCTGGTTCACCTGGTTCAGCGCGTTCTGCACTTCCGTCACGCTCGCCGGAATATTCGTGCCCGTCGTCAGCGCGCTGTACAGATCCTGCAACGCACCGGTCACGCTCCCCGAAGCATTCTGGAATAACTGGTTCCCCGGCAAATTCGCGCTGATCGAATCTCCGTTCGACAGCTCCACGCTCGTGGTCGCCGAATTGCCGTTGTATGTCACTGTGTTGGTGTTCGGGTCCAGCGTAAACGGCTGCGCGCTCACCTTCGTCCCCGCAAACAAAAATGCTCCCTGGTAATTCGCATTCGCCAGCGAAACCGTCTGGTTTAGCAATCCCTGCACTTCCCCCGCGATTGCCTGCCGGTCCGCGGAGTTCAATGTCCCGTTTGCCCCTTCGGTTCCCAGGCTCAGCGCCCGCGTCAGCGCGGAAACCACGTCGCCCAGCGTACTGTCCGCCACCTGATATTTCGATTGCAACGTGCTCAGGTTCTGCAGAAATTGCCCGTCCGCCCCGGCCTGATCGTGATTCTGCACCAGCGATGCGGCCGCAATCGGGTTATCCGACAGTTGGTTCACGCTCCGCCCGCTCGCTAGTTCCTGCGTCGCAACCGTCTCGCTCTGCTTGCTTTCCTGGATGGATGCCAGCAGGCTCGGCAATAGATCCGGATTCAGTCGGATGGCCATGTTCTTAAACTCCCGAAGCCATATTGATCGTCGCTAGCATCAACGTATTGATGATGGACGTCACTTGCGCCGAAGCCTGGTACGCGTTCTGGTATCTCACCAGGTTCGCCGCTTCCTCGTTGATATCCACTCCCGAAACTTCGCCCTGTAAATTCTGGATCTGTTGCAGCACCAGGCTCCCCGATTGCTGCTGCGTCTGCGCGCTCGAAACGTCGTTGCCTACCTGAAATACCAAACCGCCGTAATAGCCAATCGGCGTTTGTCCGCTCACAATCTGCTGGTTCTGCAGCGCCAGCAGCGCATTCGCATTCGTGTTGTCTCCGGAATTTCCTGGCGCAGGCCCGCCGCTGGCCGCAATTTTATTTGGATCGGTGATCGCCACCTTCGACGCAGCCGCGGCGCCCGCCTGCTGCGTCAAGGGCGTAAACAACGGCCCACCAGCCGTCCCACTCAAGTCATATCCCGCCTGCTGCTGCGTGTTCACCGCGTTCGATAGGTTATACGCCAGCGTATCCAGCGAATTGCGTATGCTGGGGATCTCCTGATCCCGCAGTTGCAGCTGCCCCGCAAGTTGTCCTTCCGTGATCTGCGAGGTGATATTCGTGCTCCCGGAATAAATGTCCTGGAATCCCGTTGTCGCATTCGGCTGCGTGCTCAACGCAAAGCTCTGTCCGCCAACCACCAGGGGCGTGCCGGCGCTCGTCGTCAGCGTCACGCTTCCCCCGCCCGCATCCACCGTGGAGACATCCACATAACTCGACAGCTGGTTGATCAACTGTTGCCGCTGGTCAATGAACGGCCCTGCGTTGGCGCCGGTGCCCGCTGCACCCGCCACCTGCAGGTTCACCTGGGCAATCTGCGTGGTCAAGCTGTTGATCTGCTCCACGGACTGCTTCACCGCCAGGTCTGTGTTCTGCTGCTGTGTCGTCAGATTATTCGAAGTCTGGTTTAACGCTTGCGCCAGATTTTGCGCCGACGTTATCACGCTCTGCCGCGTCGTCAGGTCGCTCGGATTCACGCTCAACTGCTGGAAACTGTTGAACAATGCCGTCAGTGGCGCTTGCAATCCTGTGCCCGATGTTTCATTGAACAGCGACTGAATTTGTTGCCCGCCGCCGATGAACGCGTTCAGCTTCCCCTGCTGTTGCGTCTCCTGATTCACTCGTAAATCCAGAATCGAATCCCGCAGGCTCGTCACATCCTGCAGTTGCACGCCCGTACCTAGCGTCAGGTTTCCGACCTCAATCGGCGAAGTCTCCGTCAGATCCGCCCGCTGCCTCGAATATCCGGGCGTGGTCACGTTCGCGATGTTATTGCTCGTCGTTTCGATGGCCCCTTGTTCGGCCAGCAAAGATCCTACGGCGATATTCAGACTCGCGGAAAGTGATCCCATGTCTAGGCGCGCTCCTGTATCGCGCTGCTGCGCACTGCCTGCTTCAATGCTTCCGCGGCATAACTGCCTTCAAGCATGCGGAATGCATTCACCAGCGCATTCACCGTTTTCTGGGAACGCCACAGCACCCCCTGCACTTCCTTGTTCAGTTGCTGCAATATCGCTTGCGCCTTTTGCCACCTCGCGCGCAGTTCCGCAACCGTTTCCTCTTCATGCCCCTCGCCTGCTGCCTGGGGCGACACGCGGCGCATTTCCGCGTGAGCCGTCTCCAACTGCGCGCATAAATGCTGTTGGATCAGCGTGCTCTCCTCTAGTTCTTCGATCTTGCAGGAAACGATTGCCGCTTTCGCCGCCGTCAGTGCGGCCGCAAGCCCATCCAATAGGCCAATCTCCTGCTCCAATAGTCCCCGGTAGGTTGGTTTCTCTGGGCTCATCGCCTAAGCTCGCTCATCCAGTTCGTGCTGTTCCGGCTCCGCCGTCGCCACTTCCACGCGATCTTCTTCAACATTCCCGGGAATCTTCTTTTCGTGCGCCTCGCGATTCTCCTTTCGCTGCTGCTTCCCTTGCTGCTCCCGGTCCTCGGATCGAACCGGCTCCAATCGCGCTGTCGGTGCTGGTCCCATCCCGTTCATCACGCCACCCCGCCGCTTTCCTAATTACCTCTTCGAGGCTTTGCCGCTCTCATCCGCGATCAGGGCGTCGGCCACTCTCTTGCTGTCCGGGTTGTACAGGCCGCTTTCCACCTTCGCCTGCAGCGGCGCAACCTTTTCCGCTCGCACATCCGGCAACGTTGCCGCCTGCGCCGCCAGTTTCTGCACTTCCGCTCCACGCCCCGAGGGTTGGAATGTATCCTCTGTCTTGGCTGCGGTCGTGCCTGCACTCTTGGCTTGGCCCTGTGCCGGCACTCCGGCACCCGCCGAATTCTTTACCCGGTCGCTCTGCAGTTCGCCGTTCGCCGGTAGTTTGGGGTCGATTTTCATAACCAACTCCTTGCCTTCTCGTTACGAGAGAACCAATAGATTCTCCCTGCCTTTGAAGTACCGATCGATAAAAACTGAGAAAACTTTAATTCCCCAGGGCCCTTGTCTTGGCACCTCACTGTTCCTTATCGGCAGAACTCCTCAATGGTTTAATTCTCAGTTGCCCTTGGCCAACCAGCTGCGGCCCCATTCCCGGGTCTAAGTGCCTTAGAATCAACTTGCTCAAGCCCAATCCACCCGCTCTTCCCACTGCTGTGGACATCGCCTGGATCCCCATATCCTCCAGCGTGTCATGCGCCGGGTCAGTCGAATCCTCGTCCTCGTCCCCAAAACTCCCTTTCATCGATTTCCAAAATGTGGAAAGCATTATCGATTCGAACTCCGCCCCGGCCTTCTTCAGCTTCGCCTCCTGCACCGGCGAAAGCTTCTTCGCGGCAGACTCCGTCCCAGCCGTCGGGGTCGCCTCCGGCTTCTGTGCCGCACCTGCCTCCTGGCCCAAATCGATTCCCGCCATTCCACTCACAAAACCTCCAGATCGGCGTTCAACGCCCCGGCCTGTTTGATCCCCTGCAGTATCGCCACCACGTCTCGCGCCGTCGCTCCCATTGTCTGCAGCCCACGCACCAGCTCTTCCACCGTCGCGCCTTCCCTCAACTGCACCACCTGCACCGGCGACTCCGTCGTCTGCACCGTTGTCTGCGGAACCACCTTCGTATCGCCGTTCTTCGAGAATGGCTCCGGCTGCGACACCTTGAAATCTGTCGTGACCTGGATCGACAGATTCCCATGCAATATCGCGCAAGCGCTGATGGTTACGTTTCCGCCCATCACCACCGTCCCCGTTCTCTCGTTGACCACCACTTTCGCCGCCGGCTTCGTATGCACCGGCAATTCCCCGATCTTTGCCAGCAGTGCGGGTAATTCCCCTCCCGCCGCCTGCAGATCCGCAATTTCAATCCTCCGGCTGTTCACCACCCGCGCCAGATTTCCTCCCAGCTTCTCGTTGATCACCGCCGCGGTCTCTTCCGCCGTCTCAAAATCCGCGTCGCGCAAAAGCACTTCCACCATCTTCATTTGTGTCAGGTCCAGCGAAGCGTCCCGCTCCACCAGCGCTCCATCCGGTATCCGCCCCACCGTCGGATGGTTCACCACCTTCGCATTCGATGCCGGTCCCGCGCTGTAGCCGCCGATCACCAGCGGCCCCTGCGCCGCCGCATAAATTTTTCCATCTGCCGCCGACAGCGGCGTCATTAACAGCGTTCCCCCAGAAAGGCTCTTCGCATCGCCAATCGATGAAATCGTCACGTCAATCTTCATCCCCGGCCGCGCAAACGGCGGCAACGTAGCCGTCACGAACACTGCCGCGATATTCCGCACCTGAATCGTCGAAATCTGGCCCTGGATGCTGATGCCCATCCGCTGCAGCATATTCCCCAGCGTCTGCACCGAAAAAATCGTCTGCTGCTTGTCGCCCGTCCCGTTCAAGCCCACCACGAGCCCATAGCCGATCAACTGGTTGTCGCGTATCCCCTCAAAATTGCTGATATCCTTCAACCGCGCCAAATGGGTAACCGGCGCCGTCGGCTCATCCGCGGCGAACGTCCCCGCGGACATCATTCCCGCCGCCCCCGCCAAAATCACCGCCGTGATTTTCCTGAACAATGGATTTCTCCTGATCTACTCTTCTCTGCGAACTCTGCGCTCTCAGCGAACTCTGCTTTGATTTTTCTTTCTCCTAAAACGACAACAACTTCACCAGCGCATTCACAATAAAATTCGGCTGCCGCGACGCATCCGCCACCGCACCCTTGCCCTTGATCTCCACCTGCAAATCAGACACCAGCGTCGACGTCACCGAATTATCCGGCGCCAGGTCCCCCGGCCGCACCAATCCCCGCACAAAGACCGTCTGCCGGTCGTTCCCCAGCGTGATATCCCTCGCCGCCTGCACCACCAGCACCCCGTTCGGCAGCGTTTCCATCACTTGCGCCGCCAGATTCAATGTGACGTTCGAACTCATCGACGACTGCCCCTTGCCGTCCAGACTATGGCTCGAGTTCACGTTCGCCAGATTCTGCATCCGGTTGTTGGTCCCTAAAGCTCCAAACAGCCCCGAAACCGCCGAGAGCAGCGAAAACTGCCGCGATTGTTTGTTCTCCCCATTCGTTCCCGCCGTGAAATTGTCCACCAGGTGAATTGTTACCAGGTCCCCCGGCTGTCTCGCTTTGTAATCCCCGGCCATATGCGCCAACGCACTCGAGTCCACCCACAAACTTCCCGTGGTATTCGGCGCCGCCGGATTCATTTCGCGCACCTGTTTGATGTAGTCGTCGTAAACGGTTGAAGTCTGTGGCCCTTTGTCCTTCTTCCACTTCGGCAAAGCCTCGCCCGCAGCCGCAAAAAAGCTCCCGGCCACGGCCACCGCTGCAATCACCAGAATTTTTCTCACCCCATCCTCCTCGCGTAGCGGCCACGTTCAGTGCTTGCCCTGACAAAGGAAGGGTGGCCCCTCTTGCCTTCGTAGCCGCCGCCTTCTGAGGCGGGCGCTTTTTTGACTGTCTCGAATGCCTCTACCGGACAGGCGCTTTTTTCTAAAACGTCGCCTCCAGCGCGTCCGCTCCCACCACACGCGCCTCCACCGTCTTCCCATGCAACGGCAACCTCACGCGAATCCGCTCATCCTTGTGCCCGTTCTGCAGCGCCCGAACTCGCACCATCGTCGCGCTATGCTCCGAGTGCAAATACAAATTTGCCATCCGGTGCACATCCACCAGCACTGGTCCCAGCGCCGACTCCCCGCTGCCGCCACTCACCGTTTCATCGCTTTTGGCTCCAACTGCCGCCCGCGTACCTGCTCCCGCAAACGTGCACCACGCATAAAACGGCGGCGCCTTCCGATTCCCCCTCGAGCGCAACAGGAATCGCGCCTGCCCCAGCCCGTTGTCGAACTTCATCGAAGCAACTATCAGCCCGGTTCCACTGCCCTCCGGAATCGTCACGTTCAGCTCCAGCTTCTCGCTGCACACGCCCTTCGGAAACGCATACCCGCGCGATCCCATCGCCGTCTGAATCGCTGCCAGCACTTCCGCCTTTGAAGTGTTCGCCGCCACCGCGCATTGCGGTAGCAGCATCAGCGGCAGCAGCCACGCAGCGAATTTCCCTTTATTCCTCATACCCGTGTCCTTACGACGTCAGCCCGTTGATCGTCTGGAACATCTGGTCCGCGGCATGCACAACCCGCGAGTTCGCCTCGTACGACCTCTGCGCCAGAATCATTTGGATAAATTCTCCCACCACATCCACGTTCGAATTTTCTAGCGACCCCTGCAGAATGGTGCCCAGCCCTTCGGAGCCGCCTGGCGTCCCGACTATCGGATTGCCCGACGCCGTCGTCTCCAGCGACAAATTCCCTCCCACGCTGTTCAGCCCGCCCGGATTCGGAAACGTTGCCAGTTGTATGCTGCCTACCTGCTGTGCCTGCTGCTGGCCCGGAAGCGTCACGCTCACCGTACCGTCGGTGCCGATCGTAATGTTCGTCGCGCTCGCTGGAATGGTGATCGCCGGCTGTAGCTGGTTTCCATCTGAATTCACGATGATGCCCGTCGAATCCAGGTGGAACGCACCCGACCGCGTGTACGCCACCTCGCCCGTCGGCAATTGCACCTGGAAAAATCCCTGCCCCTGAATCGTCAGGTCCAGCGGATTCCCCGTAGTATTAAAGTCACCCTGCGCTTGAATAATCTCCGAAGCCGCCGTGCGCGCGCCCAACCCGATCTGCAACCCGGTCGGAAAAGTCGTCTGCTGCGTGCTCGCCGCTCCCGGCATCACCAGGTTCTGGTACACCAGGTCCTGGAATTGCAGCCGACGACGGCGGAATCCCGCCGTGCTCGCGTTGGCCAGGTTGTTGGCCACGTTTTCCAGGTTCAGTTGCTGCGTCTCCATCCCGCTGGCCGCTGTATATAATGCTCGATACATTTTATTTTTCTCCTGGTAATCCCGTGATTAATCTCTCGGTAAATCCTGCGCAGCCGTTTTGTTGAACTCGTTGTGAAATATCGACAGCGCCTTCTCCATCATCTGCGCTGTCCGTTGCAACTCGATCAGCGACACCGTCGCCTTCACCGGGTTGGCATTCGACGTCTCCAGCGACCCCTGCATCACCCGTGGATCCGGCGAAAGCTTTCCCGCCGACTTCGACGCGAAATACGAGTTGCCCTCGGGCTTCAAATCCGTCGCCGACACAAATTCCGTCACTTTCAGCTTCGCCACCACGCCGCCGTCCACCGATATTGTTCCGTCCTCGCTGATCGTGATTTGCCCCGAAGGAATCTGCAGCGGCCCCTGCTCGCCCAGCACCGGGTCTCCCGTCCCCGTCACCAGTTGCCGTTTCGCATTCAATTGAAAATTTCCGTCCCGTGTGAACCGCACACCGGCCTTTGTCTGCACGTTGAAAAATCCCGCGCCCTGTAGCGCCACGTCCGTCGGATTCTCCGTCTTCTCCAGATTGCCCGGTGTTAGATCCAGTTGCGCTCCGCCCAACACTCCAAACCGGTTCACCACTTGATTCAGTGGCGTCGTCAGTGACTCCTGCAGCCATGCGGGCATCGCCCGGTAAAACGAAACCTGCGCCTTGTATCCCGTGGTGTTCGCGTTCGCCAAATTGTTCGCCACCACTTCCAGCGCGTCCAGTCGCGTCGAAAAGCCGGTGAATGTTGAGTAGAATCCGCTGTCCATTCGTGTTCTCCCGCGGACTTAGATTGCAAGGCAGTGCCCAAATAAGGATTTTGTCACGCGGATATCTCCTTCCAATTCAATGCTTCAGCGCCCTCTCAGCGGCAATTTTTGACGCCGCAAACAAATCCGGCAATCTCTGCCACCTCCGTCCCCGCACTAGGCAAACCTTGCCCCTTCCGCACGCCGTAGGGCCCGCCTTCCGAGGCGCGTTCTTTGCGCCCCGGAAGGCGGGCCGCTCTCTCTGTGAACGCTCCGTTCTTTCTCCGTGTTCTCTGTGTTAGATTTTTCTTCTTTCTTTTCGAATTTCCATATTCTATTTTCCATTTCCATTTTCGCCTTTCACATTACTCCCACGCACACCCGCCCGCTGTCATCCTGAGGGCCGCGTAGTTTGCGGCTCGAAGGATCTCAACTCAGCCAATCTGCAAGTTTGAAAATCCAGGCCGACCTTCCCCGGATCACTCCGCAACTCTCAAAACGAACTGCAACCTACGTGTGCGTCACCAGCGAGAACCACACCGGAAAGCCCTCATACTCCAGGGCAAACTGGAACCCCGAGTTCGGCTGCACCGTCTGCATCACGTAATCTTCGCCCCAAATCACCGTTGGCACGCTCATCATGCAGTGGTCCGCCAGCGACGTGATCTTCGACTTGAAATTCCCCGCCACCATGTTGCAAAGTTCCCCAAGCGCGTCTCCCACCATCGATGGATTTGACTTGGCATCCTCTCCCAACATTTGTGTCGCCAGTTTTACCGCCGCCTCTTTCCGGCACCGCACGGTGATCATTCCGCAGAGCGCTCCCGCGAGGCCCACCATCGCCGTCTGCTCTCCTTGTGGCTGTTCCGGCTGCTCCGCCGGCACCCGCAATTCCGCATTCGCCATCATTCCGAAAACTTCAATTGCCGCGCATTCCAGGATTCCTTTCCAATGCGGATCCAGTTGCGTCTGCGTCTCCGCCCGCCTCCCCAGCATCGAGCTCATTGTCCACCTCTCAGCAGGGGCGTCACCCGTTCCTTCACCTGCTCGGGCGTGAACGGCTTGCGGATATATCCCTTCGCTCCCACCGAAAGCGCTTCCACCACGCGCGCTTCGCTTCCCTCCGTGGTAATCATTACCACAGGCGTTCCTTTTGCGGATTCCACCTTCGCGAGGTTCTTCAGGAATTCCAGTCCGTCCATCGCCGGCATGTTGATGTCGCTTAGGATCAGGTCAAACTTTCCCTTGTTCACTTCGGCCAGCGCCTCCGCACCGTTGCCGGCCTCCAGCACTTCTCCCAGGTCCAGCCCCGCCTGCCGCAACGACCGTTCCACGATTTTCCGCATCACAGACGAATCATCCACGATAAGTACTCGTAGTTTGCCCACGGTTTCGCTCCTCCAGGAAATTTGTTCCACCGGCTTGCTCGGGCGCAATTGCGGCCATGCTCAGCTCCACCAGAGGCAAAACATGCAGGTACTCCGTCTGCAGCATTTCCAGTAATCCCCCGCGTTCTTCTTCCGTCAGGCGCGGAAAACATTGCAGCAAGAATCCCGGCCCTTCTTGTTCCGGCCCTTCTAGTTCATGGGTGTTCGCGGACAGCGCCGCATTCGAAGCCGCGTTCGCATCTGTGGCCTCGCCACCCTGCGTCTCTTCTTCCGGCGGGACCAGCTTCTGCAGAAACTGATCCGCCGCGGAGACCACTCCCGCCAGGTACGGGTCATGCTGCGCATTTTCCGGATCGTGATGGTGTTCGAACACATCCATGAATGACGGCATGAAGTTCCACGCCACCGCCATCCACCGCCCAATTTTTCCGTGGTCTGTCCCGAAATACTCTCGCTCCAGTTTCAGGTTGTCCACCCAGTTGGCCGGTGGCAGCGGCCGGTCTTTCGCGCTCTCTTCCATGATCAGCATCCAAAGCGGCAGTTGACCGATGTCGTGCAACAGCCCGCCCAGGTACGCCTGCTCTTTCTCCGGGTATTCCACCACCCGCGCGATTCGTTCGCTCAACAACGCGGAAAGAAAACTGTGCTGCCAGAATCCCAGCAACTGCTTTACGGGAACGGTCTTTCCCGCAAACTGCATCACCGAACACGTCAACATCAGCGTCCGCAACCGCTCCGTTCCCAGCAGCACCGCCGCCTGCTCGATACTCAGCACTCGCCGCCGCAATCCGAATAAGGCAGAATTGCACAGCCGCAGCACTTGCGCCGTCAGGCTGGGATCCGTGCGGATCACTTTCCCCACTTTTTTCAAATCCACCGTTGGACTGCTCAGCAGCGCGTTCAAGTCCAGCAAATAAGCCGGCAACGTCGGCAGTCCCTTGCTCAGCAGGTCCATCAGCCGTTTCTTGCGCCGCTCCGCCAGCTCGCCAAACAGATCGCTCGGCCGCTCCGGCACTTTCACATTTCGTACTGGTTCATTCATGCCAGTTTCTCGGCGTCCGGGACGCCATCCTTTCGACTATCGCCAGCAGGCGAATTTCCTTTACCCCGCTCCCGGCTCGCGGCGGCAACGTCCCCGCCCGCGCCCGCCACGCGAAACAACAGGTCTCGCCGGGAATTCTTACGGTAAAATCCCACCCAGATATACGCCCCGGCCCTTACCGTCTTGATCCGCCGGGCTTCCATCTGCATCGCGTAGCTGCAGACCGTCGCCGCCATTTCTCCGGCGTCTCGCACAGTGTCAAAACAAATCTCCGTGCCTGTGTCCCGTCGCCGCAATGTCTCCAACGCTTCCCGCACCATCGAATCTTCCGAAACACACGCAATTGTCCGGCAGCCCAACATCTCTTCCACCGCGTACAGCATCGTGTGGTCAATGCGTTCTGAAAACGCGATGTGCATCTGTTTGCCGCCCAGCGTCGAGTGCACCGGCACCGCCTTCGCCGCCGCCAGAATCGGAAATGGCACGTTCCCTTCCGCCGCAACAAATAAGCTCTGCCCCGTCGGCCGGAACACCGGGCAACTCCACTGTTGCCCCAGCGCCGCCGTCACTTCCGCTTCGTCCAGGGGTACAATCTGCTCCAGCCAATAACTTAGCTTCCCGTAGCCCGCTTCCCGTTGCAGCCGCAATCCCTCTTTTAATTGTTGCGAAGAAATCGCTCCGCGGTTCACCAGCAACAGTCCGAACGGCAGCCGGTGCGCCCGCTCGTGTCGATTCGCGAAGCTCTGCAGTATCTCGCTCAGCCGCGCCGTCAGCTCCGTCCTCAGGCATTCCATTTCGTGATACCACCGGTTGTTGTACTGCACGCCCGAATACTTCGCCAGCAACAACAGCTTCGCCGCCCCTCCTCGTTTGCATTCCGGCGCTCCGCATCGCACCGTCCACCGCTTCCACAACTGCTCCCCCGCGTCCTGAATGCGCCGCCAGTCCCACGCGACCTCGAACTCTTCCGCCTCTTCTTGCATCATGGCCACGTCCTTAAGCAATCTCCAACATCGCCGCCCGCTGGTTCCGGCTCACCACTTCCGTCACCCGCAGCCCGAAATTTCCGTCCACCACCACCACTTCCCCCTTGGCCACCAGCCGGCCCGCCACCAACAATTCCGCCGGCTCGCTTACCAATTGGTTCAGCTCCACTACCGAACCCGGCATCAACCCAAATACATCCTGCAAGAGCATCTCCCTTTCGCCGAACCGGATCGTCGCATCCAATTGCACATCCAGAATCAGGTCCAGGTTGGACGACAATCCTGTTGTCCCTCCTCCAGCAGCCCCTTCCGCCTCACTTTGAGGCTCCTCGGACGCGTTTTCCGCCGCTTCTGGTTTCGTCGCCAGCGACTCCGCCATGCTTGCATCCATGTCCACACGAAACTTCAGCTCTTTGCATTTGTCGCTCGCCAGGCTGAACGTCGCCGTCGAATGCGTTTCGAATTTCGCTCCTGTTTCAGCCTGGTACACAATCTCCGTCGGCTCCCCTCGCTCTTGTTTCCAGGCCATCGCGGCTTCCCCGGCTACTTGCCGCAGAAATTCCAGGTAGCCATCCGTATGCGTCGCGCTGAATTCCGCTGCCGGATCCGGTGCTTCCGACATCAGCAATTGTGCGCACTGCACTGCCGCTGTTTTTTCGCACGTCCACAGCATCTCGCCTTTCAGGCAGCCGCCCCCACTGAACTTCACGCTCAGGATTCCTTCTTGCGTCTCGCCCACCGGCTGCAGCGCCGTGCCATCGGCCTCCGCTGCCGCTGCATTCGTGGCTCCCAACGGCGTCAGCACCTTCACGAACGTTGCCTTCCACACGTCAACGAATGCCGCTATCCCTCCCGTCAACGCGGCGCTCATGCTCCCTCCACTTTCGCGCTCCCGCGCAAACTCACTCGTCTTTCAACTCGCGCCCCGCGATTCGATCCCTGCCGGATCGGATACGCGTGGAACATCGGTTTGCCGGCCACGTTCAAATTAATCGGGTCCTGCGCCCGTTTGGGCAACACCAGCACCCGCCCTGGCTCCAGCTCCACGATTTCCCGGATCGAAAGCGGGCTCGGCGGCAAACTGAGATCCACCGCGAACCGGCTTTCCAGCAGCCGATCCTGCAACTGGCGCCTCAATTCCTGCGACGGGCTTCTCTCCGCATACGACCACTGCACCGATAGTTTCCTCAGCAGCGCGTTCGAAATCACCGCCGGGAACGCCAGGTTCAGCGTCCCGCGCGCGTCCGGCAGCCGGATCTCAAACGTCAGCGACATCACTTTCTCGGTTGGCAGCATTAATCCATGCACTTGCGTATGCTGTTGGCGCTGGTCGAATTGAATGTCCAGCGGCAGCACCGGCGTCCAGGTCGTCTGCAAATCCCGCGCGATCACTCGTACCACCGTTTCAAATATCTGTTCTTCGATTTCCGTCATTTCTCGCAGCTCGATGGGGTCGGCGCCCGATCCGCCCAGTACCAGGTCTACGATCGGGAACACCAGCGACAGATCCGCCTGCATCGTCGCCCGCGCATCCAGGGGCAACACCTGCAGCGACGCCAGGTAGGTCAGCTCCGGCAACCGGCTCAGGAATTCCGAGTACAAAATCTGCTCCACCGACACCAGGTTCATGTCGAATCCCACACGCAAGTAAGCGCCCAGCGATCCGCCCAAACGCCGTGCGAACGTTTCGTGCAGCGTCGTCACCACCCGCACCTGGTCCGCGTTCAACGCTCCCAGTTTGCGCAAGTCACACGCCTGCATCTTTCGTCCAGAAACGCTTCGCTGTGAATGCTTTGCCGCCGCAAACAGGGCGTCAATTTCGTCTTGTGACAGAATTTTCTTCATCCGTCGCCCCAAACGGGATTCGAATCCCGCGAATTCCGATCCTTCGTCCCAATCTTCTCCCGCATCCGCACCCGCAGCCGCAATATCGCTGCCGTGTGAATCTGCGATACGCGCGATTCTCCGATATCAAGAATCAGCCCCACTTCTTTCATCGTCAGCTCTTCCAGGTAATACAGCCCCAGCACGTGCCTTTCTTTCTCATCCAGCTCTTCGATCGCTTTAGCCAGAAACTCACGCATCTCCGTCCGCGCATACTGGTGGAACGGGTCCTCTTCTTCCTTTGCGGTCACCGACACATGTGGATTCTCCGGGCTTTCTTCGCTCGTGCCCGCCTGCAGGCTCCCCAGATCCAGCCCGCGCAGTTCTCCGATCAGCTGCTGGTACTCTTCCAGCGTGATTCCCATCTGTCCGGCTATTTCCGGCTCGCTTCCGGCGCGACCCAGTTTCGCCGCCAGCTCTCTCTGTGCTTCTTCAATCTTCCTCGCCTGCCGCCGCAGCGCCCGAGGTCCCCAATCCATCTGTCGCAAGCTGTCCAGAATCGCTCCCCGGATCCGGAACTGGGCGTATGACTTCAACTGCACGTTTCGACTGGCGTCGAATTTGTCCACCGCATCGATCAATCCCAATATCCCCGCGTGCACCAGGTCGTCGAACGGCACGTGCGACGGTATCCGGTCGTGAATCCGCCGCGCGATGTAACGCACCTCCGGCAGATTCTCCTGCAGCAGCCTCTCCCGCTCCAGGGGATCCTTTGCGGTCGCGCGCCCCTCTTTGTTTGTTGTCGTCGTCAACATGGCTCGCTCTCCCGGGATCCTCTTTCTCTCCTCCCTTCACTCATCGCACCACTCCAAGTGTCTGCACCGAAACGCTCGCCGGAATCTCCGCCGGGGAGAGCACCACAATCCGCGGCACGAACGGCTCCAGCAGCCGCCGCAGGTGATACCGCGACGGGCTGCTGCACAACACAATCGTCGAGCTGAGCGCCACCTTGTCGCCCACCATCCGCTGCAATCCTTCCAGAATCTGCCGCAGTGTCGTGCCCACTCCCCCCGCGCTCTTGTCTCCCGCCGATTGCGGCTCAATCTGTCTCTGCAACTCGTTCTCGATAATTGGGTCGAGCGTCAGCACCTTCAGCTTGCGATCCTCGCCAAGCAAAGGCTGCACCAGAGACCTGCCCAGCGTCTGCCGCGCCGCTTCCACCAGCGCGATCTGGCTCTTGTTCGTCACCGCCGTATCCAGCATCGATTCCAGAATCGTAGTCAGGTCGCGAATCGAAACCTGCTCCCGCAAAAGTTGCTGCAAGACTTTCTGCACTTCGCCCAAACTCAAGAGCCGCGGCACCAGTTCGTCCACCAGCTTCGGTTGCGTTTCCGCCATCGCGTCCAGCAATCGCTTCGTCTCTTGCCTCGTCAGAAGTTCATGCGCGTACTGCCGCACAATTTCCGCCAGGTGCGTCGCCAGCACCGACGTCTGGTCCACTACCGCGTATCCGTTCGCCAGCGCCTGCTCCTGCAGTCCCGGCACGATCCACAATGCCGATGCCCCGAACGCCGGCTCTTGCGTCGGCAGCCCGTCCAGTTGGCCCGCGCTCGGGTCCGAACTGATTGCCAGCAATCGGTCCTGCTGCAATTCCCATCGCGCCACTTCCACTCCTCGCAGCAGCACGATGTATTCCCGTGGCTTCAACTTCAGGTTGTCCGTGATGTGCACAGAAGGCACCAGGAATCCCAGTTGCAACGCCAGGTGTTTTCGCAGCGCGCGGATCCGCTGCAGCAATTGCCCGCCCTGCCCCGCATCCACCAGCGGCACCAGTGCGTAACCCACTTCCAAACTGATTTCGTCCAGCCGCAGCAAGGTTTCCAGCTGCTGCTGCGGATCCACTTTCTTTTTATCCGCCACAATTTCCGCTGTCTTCACTGCCTCAAACGCCTTCGCCGACGCGCGCGATGCCAGGTACGCCATCAACCCCGCCAGCAGGAAGAACGGCATCTTCGGCAGCCCGGGAATCAGCCCGAGCAGCAGCATCACCCCCGCCGCAATCCGCAGTGGAATCTTCCGCCCGAACAGCTGCCTTCCAAACTCCACGCCCACCGTAGTTTCGCTCGATGTCCGCGTCACCACGATGCCTCCCGCCACCGAAACCAGCAGCGACGGAATCAACGTCACCAGCCCGTCCCCCACCGTCAGCACCGTAAACGTCTTCGCCGCATCGCCGATCGGCATGTTCAGTTGCAACACCCCGATCAGGAATCCGGCAATAATGTTGATCGCTGTTATCAGAATCGTTGCCAGCGAGTCCCGCTGGCTGAACCGCGCCGCGCCATCCATCGCGCCGTAAAATTCCGCTTCCTTCGCAATCACTTCCCGCCGCGCCCGCGCCTGGTGCTCGTCGATCAGCCCGGCGTTCATTTCCGCGTCAATCGCCATCTGCTTTCCCGGCATCGCATCCAGGGTAAAACGCGCGGCCACTTCCGCCGTTCTCACCGCGCCGTGGTTGATCACCAGGTATTGAATCGCGATCAGCGCCAGAAAAATCACGAAACCCACCACGTAATTTCCACCCACCACGAACTGCCCGAACGACTGGATCACGCTTCCCGCCGCGCTCATCCCTTCGTTCCCGTGCAGCAGTATTCGCCGGCTGCTCGCCACGTTCAGCGAAATCCGGAACAACGTTAAAAACAGCAGCAACGTCGGAAAAACCGAAAACTGCACCGGCCGCAGAATGTACAAGGCCGACAGCAGCACCAGCACTCCCAGCGTGATGCTCAGCGCCAGAAATATATCCAGCACGATCGCCGGCACCGGCACCAACATCACAAACACCAGCGCCACCGCCGACACCGGCACCAGCATCTCCGTGATCCCGCCCACTCCGCTTCTGTTTTCCGCCGCCATCCGCTCTCCCGTAGCGGCCACCTTCAGGTGGCCAAGTACAACTCACGACTTACGCCTCACGATTTTCTATTTTCGATTTTCCAATTTCTAATTTCGCCTTACGTCCTCACCCCTGCTCCCCGCATCCTCATTTGGGCGCGATACAGGAAAGCCAACAACTCCGCCACCGCCGCATACAGCTTCGGCGGTATCGTCTGCCCCACTTCCGTCGCCTTGTACAGCGCCTGTGCCAGCGAAGGATTTTCCACAATCGGAATTTCATTCCATCGCGCCAATTCCTTGATCTTCAGCGCTATCAAATTCCGCCCTTTCGCCACCACCACCGGCGCCGCCATCGTCGCCGCGCGGTATTCCAGCGCCACCGCATAGTGCGTCGGGTTCACGATCACTGCCGTCGCCCGCTCCATCGCCTTCCGCAGTGATTTCCGCGCCAGTTCCCGCCGCAGCCGCTTGATCTTGTTCCGGATTTCTGGATTGCCTTCGTTCTCTCTTCCTTCGTCGCGCACTTCCTGCTTCGTCATGCGCAGCGACTTCTCATACGTTCTCCATTGCATGAAATAGTCCAGCCCCGACCATGCCAGAAACACCATCACCGAGCGGTACGCCAGACCCACGCACAGTGATCCGAGCAGCGCCATCAATCCTTCTCCGTGCAGCCGCGTCGCATGCAGAATCGCCTCCGCATGGCTCCGGATCAGCCCAAACGCCAGATACAAAATGATCGACGTCGGCAGCAGCGACTTCAGCACCCGGCTCACTCCTGCCATCGAAAACAGTTGCTTCAGATTGTTGACCGGGTTCAGCTTGTTGAAGTTCGGCACCAGCGCTTCCGTAGCAAACGTCGGCACACCCTGCGCCAGCGTGCCCGCGACCGCGGTCACAAATCCCACCGCCAGCAGCGGCCCGGCCCACAGCAACACCACGCTTCCGGTCGCTGAAAGCAGCGGCATACCTCCCGCGTCCCACCGCGAAGATTCCGCCACATTCAGCAAGCTGTTGAAATATCGCCGCCAGTCGTTCACCCAGATTCCCGGCGACCACGCCATCGCACACACAACACCCAGCAGCGTAATCGCCGACACCAGGTCGCGGCTGCGCAACACCTGCCCGTGTTCCCGGGCCTTTGTCCGCCTCTTCGGTGTCGCCTTCTCTGTGCGGTTGTCCGCCAATCGCTTTTCCCCTTACTTCGCCAGTTCCAGCATTCGCCAGCTCCAGCCCAGCGCGTGCCCGAACTGCTTCTCAAAAAATCCCGGCCACAATCCGAATGCCATGGCCAGCACCACGTACCCAAGCATGCTTTTCAGCGGCACGCTCAAAAACAACGCCGGCAGTTGTGGCGCGGCCTTGCTGATGAATCCCACCGTCACGTCCAGCATCATCGTGGCCAGGATCACCGGCGCGGCTAGCTGCACTCCCGCCACAAACATCACTCCCGCCGCCTGAAACAATGTCCGCACCTGCTCGATCCCGAACGTCACGCTTCCCGGCGGCACTCGCTCGAAACTTGCCTGCACCGCGCGCAGCATCCAGTGGTGCACGTTCAGTTGCAGGAAAATCATCAGCATGAAAAGCTGGTGCAGGTTCGCCAACACCGGCGTGTCCACGTTGGTCTGCGGGTCGATTACGTTTACCAATGAAAACGACAATTGGAATCCGCTGATCTGCCCCGCCATCTGCACCGCTTCAAACACAAACTGCAGGCACAATCCCATCACCAGCCCCAGCATCACTTCGCTCAGAGCCATCTGCGTCACCGTGAACACCGTCAGTCTTGGCGGCGCGAAATGAATCGCCGGGTACATCACCGCCGTGCACACCAGCACCAGCAACGCCTTCACCTGCGCCGGTATCGCCACACTCCCGAAAAACGGCATGAATAATATCGCCGCGCTTAGCCGCAGCCCAATCGCCGCCCCGCGCAGCACCATCATTTCGAGTGGTACCGCCACGTCATCTCCTCACTGCGTGTACAACCGGAAATCGCTGAATAGTGCCCGCGTAAACGTCACCAGGTGATTCAGCATCCAGGGCGTCAATAAAAACACGATGATCCCCACCGCCGTCAGCCGCGGCACCGTGGACACCGTCGTGTCCTGAATCGACGTCAGCACCTGCGCCACGTTGATCACCAGCCCCACCGCCATCGCCGAAAGCAGGATCGGCATCGCCACCCAGAACGCCGCCTCAATCGTCTGCCGGCTCAGTTGCACCACTTGTTCCGGCGTCATCGCCAAGCCTCAAACATGAAAACTCCTCAGCAGCGATCCGATCACCAGGTTCCAGCCATCCACCACCACAAACAGCAATATCTTCAGCGGTGTCGAAATCACCACCGGCGGCAGCTGGAACATTCCGACCGAGGTCGTCACCGACGCCGTCACCAGGTCAATCACCAGAAACGGCAGAAACAGCACCGCTCCGATCTGGAATCCCGTCTTCAGCTCGGAAATCACGTACGCCGGAATCACAATGCTCATCGAAAGATCTTCCGGCCTCGTAGGCCGCGGCTCTTTGCTCATTTCCAGGAACAGCGCCAGATCTTTTTCCCGCGTGTACTGCAGCATGAACTGCCGCATCGGCACCGCCGAGCGGTCCAGCGCTTGCCATGCATTGATCTTTCCGTGCTCGTACGGCGTCAGCGCCTCTTTCCGCACGCTGCCGATCACCGGCTGCATCAAAAAATAAGTCAGAAACAGTGCCAGCCCGATCAGCGTCTGGTTCGTTGGCGCCGTCTGCGTCCCCAGCGCCTGCCGGAGAAAATGGAAAATAATCAAAATCCGCACAAACGGCGTCATCGAAAGCAAAATAGCCGGCAACAATGTCAGAAACGTCAGCAGCAGAATGATCGTGATTGGCGTCGATTCCGTCCGCACATTGATTCCCGGCATCTGCAAAACGTTTTGCTGCCCCGATGCGAAAGTGGACAGCGCCGGCCCGGCCAGGCAGAGCGCCGCGCCCGCCATCCATCGCAGAACCGCCCCGCCTCGAAAAACTTTCATTGATGGCGCGCCTCGTCGTGCAAACCGCCCTCTGTTGATTGCGCTTCCCCCCTCGGCTCCAGCAATGTGATCTGTTGCGGCGTCACTCCCAGCAGTAACTTCTCGCCCTTCCATTCCACGATCGCCAGCATTCGCCGCTCGCCCAGCGACAGCGTCTCTTCCAGGTGCAGCGTATGCGTCTTCCGTCTGACCTTTACGCTCTTCCAGAACGCGGCCACGCGTTCCCACGCGGCTTTCCACGGCCTCCCTGCTGTCATCACCAGCGCGCCACTATTTTTCTGTTCCGCTGTCCACACGTTCGTTTCCCCTACGCCAGTTCGGTCACGCGCAGCGCCAGCCTCTGCCCCATCACTTCAAACTCCGCCCATCCCACCAGCCGCGCGTTCACGATCACCGGCACGTCCGCTCCATTCACGTTCTTCGACTCCACCACCGACCCGGGCTCCAATTGCAGCAAATCCCGCACCGTGAACTCCTTCAGCGGTACGTCCACGCTCAATCGGCACGGCAACAGCGCCGCCTCCTGCCAAAGCTCCTCGCCGAATGCGCTCTTTTTCGCCGTGGTTGCCATCTGCAGGGTCGCCATCGTTCACCGTTGCACCAGAAATTCCGTGAAATAAATCTCGCGCACGCTCATCTCCGGAACTTTCTGGTTAAGCGCGTTTACCAAATTCTTTTTCAGTTGAATTTTTCCGTCGGGGCTCAACAGCACATCGGCCTTGCTCGCCGCAAGCACCCCGATGATCGTGTCGCGAATCCTGGCCACGGGAAGCCCGCTCGCCGGCTTGTCCTTGTCCAAAGGCGGCGGCGTCCGCTCCAGATCCAGGTCTATCGTCACGCGAACAAAATGGCCCTCTTCCGCGTCGGCAAGGTTTACCGTGAATCCTTCCAGGTGCACCACTTGCCCAGGACTGTAGGTCTGCTTCCCTGCTGCGCCCGCGGTGTCGCGCTGCGCAACAAACCACGCTGCGCCTCCGCCTCCCAATACGGTTAGAAACAGGAATGCCGCCATCATCGGCAACAAGGATCGATTCTCCGCCACGATAGCGGTTCGCGGCGGTGCCCCCGCGTTGTTGTTAGTTACAGACGTCGGTACAGTGTTCTCAGCCATGCCAAGAACACATACTTGCAATTTAAGAACCGTCCAATCGGCTCTTCGGCGCTCTCTTCCCGTTTCTCGCTATCGGCAAGTCGCTGCAAAAGGTTGAGTTAGTTTTTGAAGAATTTCTCGCTTGGTTTCCGCTCGTGCAGCTTTGGAACACCCCTTCGTTTCCGAATCAACTCATGAAGATGTTCTAACAAAGCTGTAGCGTCCACCTTCAGGTGGACGCTACTACCCTTGTAGGGACGGGGCTTGCCCCGCCCTCTTGCTTTTTCGCGTAACCTATTGCTTCAAATTAATCGCCGTCTGCGTCACTTCGTCAAACGTCGTCACCGCCTTCGCATTGGCCTGGTAACTCCGTTCCGCCAGAATCAGCTGCGCAAATTCCGTCGCGATGTCCACGTTCGATTGCTCCAGCGCGCCCCCGCTCAGGCTTCCGCGTCCTCCGGTCCCCGGAATTCCCACGTTCGCCGCGCCCGAAGCCAGACTTGCCAAAAACTCATTCGACCCGTTCCGAACCAGCCCCTGCCCGTTCGCAAACGTTGCCAGCGCAATCTGCCCCAGTGGACTCGTTTGTCCATTGCTGAATATTCCCTGAATCACGCCGTCGCTGCCGATCGTAAAGCTCAGCAACGAACCGCTCGCATACCCATCCTGTTGCGTCGAGGAAGTTGCCGACGGCGCTGCGTTCTGCGTCACCAGCCCGCCGCCATTCGCCCCGGAAAGGTTCCATGCAAACGTCAGTGGATTCGCTCCGTTCGCAAAATTCGAAATCGTCAATCCCGGCACGCTTCCCGTTGGCGAAATCAGCTGCCCGCTGCCATTAAACGCGAGCGTCCCCGTGCCCACCACGGGATTCCCGCCGGCCGCAAGATCCGCCGCCGGCACCGTGATTTGATATTGCCAGGTGTTCGCCGCGCTCTTCGTGAAGTTGTACGTCAGCACGTGGCTCGCTCCCAGCGAATCATGCACCACGATCGAAGTGCTGAACGTTCCCGGCACTACGGGCGTCCCTGTTGGGGTGAACGTCACCGCCTGCGTGCCTGTCGCCGCGTCCGTCAGAGTGTTTGCGCTAAACGTCACTGGCGTTCCGCTCGCTGCGTTTATCACCAGGTTGTTGCCGTTCAACGACGCCGTGTAACTCGGATTTGCATCAATGGCCGTCGCCACGCTCGCTAAAGTATCGCCCGCCACCGTCGTATACGTGAACGCATTCGTTCCATCTGTGAACGACAATTGACTTCCCGTCGCCAACACCGTCCCTGCCGCAATTCCCACGCCTGTCTGCTGCGACGCCGGGCTAACCGGCAATCCGCTCGTCGCATCGAGGTTCAACGCCAGTTGAAGGTTTGTGGTCGCCTTCGGTGGATTAATAAGTCCTGTCGGTATCGACAGCGCGCCAAGCGTGGCATTCGCCTGAACCACTCCGTTCACTGCGTTATATCCCTGTACCGTCGCTCCGTCTTGCGTGAGCAAGTCGCCGTTCGGGCCGGTGCTGAAATTCCCGGCGCGCGTATACAGCGCTTCGCCGCCCAGGTTCACCACAAAATACCCGTCACCCTGGATCGCCACGTCCGTCGGCACACCTGTCGTCTGGATGCTGCCTTGCGTTTGGATGGAGCTGATACCTGAAACCGACGCTCCAACTCCTTCCTGCACCGCGTTGCCGTCCCCGCTTGTCCCGATCTGCTGATAAAACAAATCCTGAAACGTCGCGGTTTGCCCTTTGAAACCTACCGTGTTCAAGTTCGCAAGATTGTTCGCGATCACCGACAATCCTGTTGAACTTGCGTCCAAGCCCGACAATGGAATCGAAAATGATGGCATGACCTTCTCCTTTTATTGATTCGCCGACCCGGAGGTGGCGTTTAATTTACTTTGAAAAATTGCGTCGTGATTTGCTGCACTCGGCCCGCTTACCATTCTTGACGCCGCTGCCTGTGCGTTCGGTACTGCGTTCGGGCTCGCCCCGCTGTTACCCGTTCCGGTGCCAGTCCCTGTGCCCGTCCCGCTACCCGTTGTGCTGCTCTGTCCCGGATTCACGCCTGTCGCTACCTGCAGGATCTGCTGGATGTTCGTCAGCGTCTGCAACGTGTTCATCGATACCAGTTCGTTCATCATCTGGCTCGGGTCCATCGGGCTCGTCGGATCCTGCGACTGCAATTGCGCCGCAAGCAGTGTGATGAACGAATTCGTTCCCAACACCGAGTTCGATCCGCTCGACGAGCTTGATGAGTTCGCGCTCGAACTTCCCGTCGGCTGCGTTGTCCCGAACAATGGTCCTGATACGCTTCCCATAACTTTCCTCCCCTACGCCCTTACGCTCAGTCTTCCGGAATCATCAAAAATTCCGCTGCCCTCGAAATTCGCGCCAACGCCGGCCTCGTAGGTGGTCTCGTTTTCCGCCTGCTGGTACGTCGACCCCGCCTGCCCGCGCCGCTGCTGCTCCGCCGCCGCATTTCCCGCATCCCCTGCCGTTGAATGTATTGCCCCTTGCACAAGCACCACCTCTCCCACGCGTAGCTGCTGGTCCTGCAGCGCTTGCTGCAACGAAGGCATCTCCGCCGCCATCGCCGCATGCGCTTCCTTCTTCTCCACCGTGATCGCAGCCCCTACCTGTTCCCCGTGCACCGTCGCATGCAGTTCCACTTGGCCCAATTGATCCGCCTGCATCGCTATCCGCACTTGCGAATGTCCCTGGTCTCCCGCCAACTGCGCCACGTTCACAACACGCGATTCAGTCGGTTGCTGCGCCGCATCGTCGGCATCCGCGGTGGTTGGTGCCGCGTTGTTAGAAGCGTCGCCCGCTTTTGCTGGCATCGCGCTTTCCGAATCCTTGCCGATCGTTCCGCTCTGAGCGGCAACTGCATTCGCCGCGCCCGCCGCCAGATTCAATGGAACGTTCTGTCCCGCCGGTATTACCCCATGCACCCCATTCGAATCCCCACCTGCCGCGGAATCTTTGCCGTTCGCCGCGGCTCCCGCACTGCCGCTGCTATTCCCGCTCGAACTCTCTTCCAAGCTCGAATTTCCCCTGACGTTGCTCTCGCTCTTCACACTTCCGGGATTCGCGGGAGCCTGCGCAACCTCCGGCGTCACCGCTTCGGCCTTCACATTCGCTGTCGCTTCATTTTTTCCGTTCGCCGCCGGTTGTGATGCAATCGGCGCCCCGGTATCGTTCGCTCCGCTCTTCCCCTTAATCGCACCCACAAAATCCTTCGCCGCGTTCGCGCTCACCCGCGCCACGGCCTGCGCCTCTTTCCCCGCGAGCGCCGCCGCTCCCCGCAAAATTTCCTGCGCGCCGCGCTTTCCCTGATTCTTCGGCGTGGTTTGCATGTTTGTTGCGCCACCCTCCGCAATCGCCACCGGCAACGTCGCCGCCGTTGCTACAGTCGCCGCGCTCAAGTCCCCCGGCTTCGCTCCGCTCGCCACCGGAGTAGCCTGGTTCCCCGTCGCGTTTCCAGCATTCATCGCCGCGTTCGGAGCCGCCAAATCATTCCCCGCAACAGGCAAACTCTGATCCACCACCGCCGCCGCATCTGCGACGTTCGCCGCGGTCATTACGCTCGCAGAATTTGGAGCCTCCACCAGCCCTGTCGCCTGCGCATTCTTCTGGCCCTCTGTCGCACTCGTTGCTGCAGTCGGTGTAGGAACCAGAGGCGTCGCGCTACTCGTAGGGGCCGTCGCTGGTGCGGACGTTGCATTACTCGCGCTTTCTGTCGTTGGAATCGCCTGCGGGACCGCCACACTTACCGGCAAGTTTTGCGAATCCGCCGCATTCGGGCTTGCCAGGTTGCCCGTTACAGTTCTCTGTTGTCCTACCGTCGCCACGCTGGTCGTCGCGGTGTTCGTTGTCTCCGCCTTCGCTCCCGCGGCATTCGCCGCTGTTACTGCCGCTTGCCCGATATTCGCCCCTCCACTGCTCGTCGTTGCCATTTCCTGCGGCGCCGCATTCCGCGGATCCGCTGTCGTCACCCATGGCATCGTCCCATTCAACCCCGGGAGAATCCCCGGAATTTGTGCCGCTGCCTGGACCGGAACTTGTGCGGCAACTTGCACCGCGGTCTTCGCGGCGCTTGCGTCGGCCGAACTCTTCCCCTTCGCGCTGCCCTTCTTCGGTGAATCCGCAGCTCCGCCGGCCTGGCCGTTCGCATCCGCTGGCGCTCTATCCGAACTCTTCTGCCTAACAGCATCAGCAGTTCCACTCGCGGCTCGAGCTTGTTCCGCTCCGCTCGCCGTCGCAGTTTCCTTCGGTGCGCTCACCGCTGCCTGCTTCTCCGCCATTACCTGCGCAAACGCCGGCAACGTCGAAGCTTTTGCAGTTGCTGCGCTCACGCCGCTGCTTCCGTTTCCGCCCACCGCTGCGTTCACCGATATGGGTTCCGCGTCCATCGCGCCTGTTCACACTCCAACGCTACCCATGCACAACGCTGGCCAAATTTTTCCGGGGAACCTTCTTCGCTTATCTGCTTTTCAATCCGTCACTTGAGAGGAACTCTGAGGACCAACTCATCTCGCCGCACCGCTCGCTCACTTTTTTGCCCGGCAAGTTTTGCCCATTCGTCCGGCAACTTCTGTCAACCCTTCCAGTAAAATGACCGCGTCAGGTACATGTCGTCCATCACCCGCTGCGTCTTCCGCAATTCTTCCAGCTCATAAGTGCTTTTCAGCTTCTCCTTCAATCCTTCCAGCACTTCCCGCTTCTGCCGTTCCCCCCGCACTTTCGCCACCTGCTCGTTCCGGGCTGTTTCCGCTTGCACCAGTTGTAACGCGATCTCTTTCTGCTTCCGCCGGGCCGTCGCATCCCACTCCGCAGCCATGCTCAGCGCCGCCCCTGTGCTTCCTTCTTTCAACTCTTCCGACCCGCGGTTCTTCCTGTGTCGCCGCTGTTCTTCCCACTCCGCTATCTCATTCTTCAAAGCAGTGACGCGCGCCGCACACCCCATCAGCAGGTTTTCCTGCTGCTTCTCGATGCTCCGTTGCAACCTTAATAGGGATTCCAGCCGGTAATGAAACGCCATCGGTTCACCCCGGCAGAGCCAGCAGCGCCTTCACCGACTGCTGAAATTGCGCGCTCTCGCCCTTTTTCTGCTGCAGAAACGCTGTGATCGCCGGCAGTGCCGCTAGTGCCCTATCCAGCGTCGGGTCTGCTCCCTTTTGATACGCGCCGATCCGAACCAGATCCTCCGACGCCGCGTATGCCGCCAGTAATTCCCGTAAATTCCTCGCCTTTTCCAGATGTTCCTTCGTGCATACCGAGGACATCAACCGGCTCAAGCTGTCCAGCACCGAAATCGGCGGATAATGTCCGCGCGAATTCAATTTCCGTTCCAGCATGACGTGCCCGTCCAAAAGCGCGCGCACTGCGTCCACCAGCGGGTCCTGCTGGTCATCCCCCTCCATCAGCACCGTGTAAAACGCCGTGATGCTTCCCTTCCCGAAATTTCCCGCGCGTTCGATCAACCTCGCCAACAGCGTGAACACCGACGGCGTGTACCCTTTCGCCGTCGGCGGCTCTCCCGCCGCCAATCCAATTTCTCTCTGCGCCATCGCAAATCGCGTCAGCGAATCCACCACCAGCAAGACATTTTTTCCCTGCGCGCTGAAATATTCCGCCACCGTCGTCGCCGCCAGCGCCGCCCGTATTCGTAACAACGGCGATTGGTCCGAAGTGGAAACCACCACCACCGACCGCTTCAATCCTTCTTTTCCAATCGCGTCTTCCAGGAACTCGCGAACTTCCCTCCCGCGTTCTCCCACCAGTGCCAGCACCGTCATATCCGCGCTCGTCCCCCGCGTCATCATTCCGATCAGCGTGCTCTTGCCCACTCCGCTGCCGCCGAATATTCCCACCCGCTGCCCGCGCCCGCACGTCAACATCCCGTCGATCGCCCGGATCCCGCATCCTAGCGGCTCTCGAATCGGTTGCCGATCCAGCGGCAGCGGCGGGTCTCCATGCAGCGGCCAATATTCCCGCGCGCGATAATTTAGAAATTCATCTAGTGGTTTTCCCGAACCGTCAATCACCCTGCCAAGCAACTCCGGCCCCACCCGCAACGACGGATGCGTCCCGCGGGAAACGATTCGATCGCCGTACCGGATGCCGCTCGGTCGCTCCAGCGGCATCGAAAGTACCGATCGCCCGCGAAACCCCACAATCTCTCCCGAGAAGACTTTTCCTTCTTCCGTCAGGATCGCACAGCCTTCGCCCACGCTGCAGAACGGCCCTTCCGATTCCACCAGGTGCCCCACCGCTTTGGTGACGTGCCCGGTCCACCGCAGCGTCGAGAAATCTTCCAGTCTGCGCAAATACGCCTTTAAATCGCGCCTTTCCGCCATCACCCCACCCTTGGCCGCTGCTCCAGCAGATCAAAAAATCCCTGTTCGATCTCTTTCAACTGCGTCTCCAGGCTGATCTGCGTCGTCCCCACTTCAGCTTCCAGCGCGCATTCCCCGGGCTTCAGTGCCGCGTCTCCAATCAGTTCCGGATTCCCTTCGCCGCCGCGCTGTGCGAAATATTCATTCCAGAACTCCATGTCTGCGGGATTCGCCTTCAGCCGCACGTGCGTTCCCCCATCCAGCTTTTCCAGCGCCACATGCACCAGTCCCGCCAGTAGCATTGGATCAATCTCCGATTCCCGGTGCAGAATCTTCCGCGCGATCGCCAGCGCCAATTGAACTACTTCCGTCTCAATCCGTTCAAAATATTCGTCGCGCTCCTTCTGAAAGCCCGCCACCGCCTGTCCGATTCCCTCCTGCAGCGCCGCCTCCTTCGCCTCAAACGCCGCCCGCAGCCGGGCCTCTCCCTCTCGCGCTCCACGCTCGTATATTTCCCGCTCGGCCTGTTCGGCGCGGGTCTTCGACTCCTGGGCGTTCCACGGCACGCCGCCGCTCGCCCCGGTTGCTCCGCCATTCTCGCTCGTCGGCACGTACAAAAATGGCTCCGACTGCAACGCCGCGCTCCCTTTCACCGACAACTCAGACGACATACGAATCCTCCTGCTCCTGTTTCAGCACCAGCTTTCCTTCGCCTTCCAGTCGGCGCGCCACCGCCACAATCTCGTGTTTCGCGGTCTGTACGTCCTTTCCACGCACCGGTCCAAGCACGTCCATGTCTTCTTTCAGCATTTCCACCGCGCGCGAAGACATGCTCTTGAAAATATGATTCTTCAAATCCTCCGAGGCACCCTTCAATGCCGTCGCCAGCGTCTTCTTGTCCACTTGCCCCAGCAGTTCGCGAATTCCCGTCTCCGGCACTTCCAGGAAATCGTCGAACGTGAACATCAGGTTTCGAATCGTTGTCGCCAGTTGGGCGTTGTCCTGCTCGATCGCTTCCAGAATCGTTCCCTGTGCTTCCTGGTCCACCTGATTCAGCAGGTCCGCCACAGCTTTCACGCCGCCGTACGCCCGCCGGCTTTGCGATCCCAGCGTAAGCAGCCGCTTGTGCAGCACCATCGAAATCTTCTTCACCATCTCCGGCGAAAACTGTTGCATCTGCGCCAGACGCTTCACCGCCTGCCCGCGCACTTTTTCCGGCAGCATCATCAGCACCGCCCTTGCCACCTTGGTGTTCAAATGCGCGAGCACCAGCGCGATCGTCTGCGGATGTTCGCCCTGAATGAACTTCGCCAGCTGCGTCGGGTCCGTCTTCTGCAGTGTGTCCAGGTTCTGTGCGTTCGCTTCTTGCGTCTTGCCCACTTCATCCAGCAACTCCTGCGCGGCTTCCTTTCCAAATGCCTTCACCAGCAATTTGTTTGCGTATTCCTGCCCGCCCTGCGCCAGATACTCCTGCGTTAGGGTCAGCCGCTGATACTCGTGTAGCACGGTCGACGCCAGTTCCGGCGAAATGTATTCAAGGTCCGCAATCTCTTCCGTGATAAGCCGGATGTCCCCCTCTGGCAGCGATTTATACACCGACGCCGCCACCTCGTCTCCCAGCAGCACCATCAAGATGGCCGCTTTCCGTTTCCCCGGTATGCTCTGCTCTTCCATCATTGTGTCTTCGGCCCTGTCTCGCGAACCCAGTTCTGCAGCAGCTTGCTTGCCGATTCGGGATCAGCCTTCACTTTGCTCACCAGCTGTTTTTTTAATCGGATGGTATCGGAAACCTCTCCGGCAGCCACCTCGTCAGCCGATCCACCTCCAACCAGTCCTTGCGTTCCACCCGCGCCCGCTGTCAGGAGTCCTGCCGTCTGCCCCCCGCCCAACGCTGCGTTTCCCGGGCTCTTCAAAATTCCCATCACCTGTTTCTGCACCGGGCGCAACACCAGCGCGTAAACCAGCAGGAAGATCAGCAGCAGCGCCGCATACCGCAGCACTCCCGTCCACCGTTCTACGAATCCCATCACCTTCTGCACTTTTCCAACCGGCGCCACCACTTCCGGCGGCGCCTGGACGAACGAAATGTTTTGCAGCGAAAACAAGTCCCGGCGTTGCGCGTCAAATCCAATGGCCGCCTTCGCCAACTCCTCGATCTGCTTCATCTCTTCCGGGGTGCGCTTTCTCCGCGTTTCCTGCGTCTTCCCGCCGTCGGTTTTGTTTTCGATGAAATCATCTACCAGGATCGCCGCAGCCATCTTCTTCACGCGTCCCGCCGGCTCCAGCAGGTGCCGCGTCGTATGGCTCACCGCGAATGTTTTGCTCTCGCTGCGAATTCCCTGCGTCGTGCTGTTCGTCTTCGCCTGCGCTGCCGCCGTCGGATTTGACTGTGAATTTGGCGTATTGCTCGGCGTCCCCGGAATTCCCGCCGGCTCCAGATCGCCCACGGTCTCCTGCGAACTCTGCAAACTCAGCACCGCCGTCTTGTCCGGGTCATACAATTCCTGCGTGCTCTCTCCCGACGTGGGATCGTAGTCCAGCGTGATGCTGGACTTGATGTGTTCGCCTCCCACCACCGGTGACAATGTCTGCACCAATCTCTCCGCCAGCAGTGTCTCCAGGTCCCCGCTCGTTCCGCCGCCCATCGCCAGATGCCCTTGCCCCATGGAGGGAATCTGCCCATCCGTCGTCACCACCGTCACATTTTGCGGCGTCAGCCCGTCCCACGAACTCGCCACCAGGTTCGCCACAGGCATCGCCACTTGTTCCGTCAGTCGTGTCCCCCGCAGCTTCAGCACCACCGACGCCTTCGCCGGCCGTTCTCGCTCCAGGAACAACGAATCCCGCGGCAGCACCAGGTGAACCCGCACCGACTCCACCCCGTTCATCGATTGAATCGTGCGCTCCAGTTCCGCTTCCACCGCCCTCTGATAATTCACCTTCTCCGAAAAATCGCTCCCCGACCAGTTCGGCTTGTCAAAAAGTTCAAATCCCATTCGCCCGCTCGAAATTGGCCCCGCCGCCGTGGATGCCAGCCGGGCCTTGTCCACTTCATCCGCTCTTACCAGCAGCACCGTCCCGTCGCTAGAAACCTCCGCCATTATGTTTGCGCTCATCAGCCGTTGCGACAACGCCTGCGCATCCGCCGGCGCCATCCCTGAATACAGCGGCTTGTATTCGCTCCGCGCGGTGAACGCTACGAATCCCCAAATAATCGCACCCACCAGCAGCGTGCCGCCCACCAGCACCACCCGCTGCCGCGCCGTCAACCCCCGCGCAAAACTCAATATCTGATCGAGAAATTTATCCATTCCCTATCCGCTGTCATCTCTCTTTTTAAGGTGGCACAGCCATTCCTGGCTGTGCTCTTGGGTTGGTCTTTGCAATCACTCCACGACTAAAACTGCATCCCCGAAACCTGCTGGTACGCCTGCACAATCTTGTTCCTCACCTGCACCATCATGTCGAACGCCAGGCTCGCCTTCTCCACCGCGATCATCGCCGAATGCACGTCCTGCCCGTTCCCCGTCAGCAGTTGATTCACCCGCGTGTCCGCTTGGTTCTGCAGATCGCCCACCTCGGACATTGCGTCCTGCAGTGATTTCACAAAATTTCCGGAGCCTTTCTCCTCGCCGCCGTGCGATAACGTCGACGTCACGCCAAAATCCGCTACCCCGCCCTGCAAACCCTGTATCGGATTGCTCATTTCCTCCGCCTCCCGTAGCGGCCACCTTCAGGTGGCCACGCATTCTTACTTGCTAATTCCCACCGTTCTCCTGCCCGCTGTCTCTTCCTAACTCAAAATCGTAATCGACGCCTGGATCATGTTCTTTGTGCTGGCCACTGCCGACGCATTCATCTCATACGCCCGCGCCGCTCCCATCAGATTCACCATCTCCTCCGCAGGATTGATCGCCGGATACGCCACATACCCCTGTGCATCCGCATCGGGATGCCCCGGCTCAAATCGCTGAATCGGCGGCGTCGCGTCCGCTGCCAACCCAACCACGCGCACATCTTCCGCATGCATGTCCGCCACGGAAGCCAGCATCATGCCGTTGAACCCGTTAATTCCCACCGGCCGGGCGCCAAAAACCACATTCATCCGTTGATACGGCCCGCCAGTTTCCGTCTTCGTCGTTTCTGCGTTCGCCATATTCGCCGCCGTCACTTCTGCGCGAATTCGCTCCGCCAGCAACGCCGATCCGCTAATTTCCATCACTCGAAAAAGATTCATGATTACGCCCCCTCATGGATCGCCGAGTGAATCTCGGCGAAACTTGACCGCAAGATTGCCGTCGCCGCCTTGAACTGCAACTGAACCTCGGCCAGCAACATCGATTCCCTGTCCACACTCACATTGTTTCCGTCTGGCCGCGCCAGCAGCCCGCGAACCGGCATCACAAACGGGCTCATCCCGTCATGCGCATCCCCATTCATCGCCCGCGCCATTTCTCCGCGGAAGTCAACGTCCCGCGTGTGATAGCCCGGCGTGTCCACGTTCGCCACGTTCGTGCTCACTAGCGTCTGCCGCATCGCCGCCACGTCCAGGAACCTTTCCAGCATTCGCAAATCCCCCCCGTTCAGCCAGCTCATGCCGTCCCCCTCGCTGCCAATCCATATTCGCGAATCTTGTTCCGCACTGTCCGCAAGCTCACTCCCATCAGCGCCGCCGCCCGCGTTCGGTTTCCGCCCGTCGCCTGCAGCGTCGATTCCAGCAATTGCTTCTCGACCTCTTCCAGCGTCGTCCCCGGTTTCATCTTCTCGCTCGTGACTGGCGTCTCCATATCGCATCCCAGGGTCGCTCCGGATCCCTCCAGCGTCGTTCCCACCGCGAATGCCAGTTCCCTTCGAATCGTGTTCTCCAGTTCCCGCACATTCCCCGGCCAGTCATAAAGCCGTAACTGGTCCGCAAGTTGCGCCCCGATGCGGAACTTCCCCCGCGCGTCATTCGGCTCATACTTCTTCAGGAAATAATCCGCCAGCGCCAGAATGTCTTCCCGCCTTTCGCGCAGCGGCGGAATCGAAAGCGGCACCACGTGCAACCTGTAAAACAAATCGGCGCGGAACCCGCCATTCTTCACCAGTTGCGAGAGCGATCGGTTCGTCGTGGCGATAATCCGCACATCCACCCGCATCGACTTCGTGTCCCCCAGCCGGTCCACTTCGCGCTCTTGCAGCACCCTCAGCAGTTTCGGCTGCAAGTTCAGCGGCATCTCCGAAATCTCGTCCAACAGCAGCGTCCCGCCCTGTGCCAGCTCAAACTTTCCCGCCCTCGCGTTCTGTGCTCCTGTAAACGCTCCTCGTACGTGGCCAAAAAGTTCGTTCTCCAGCAAATTCTCCGGAAACGCGGAGCAGTTCACCGCTACGAACGGCCCGGTATTCCGTCGGCTGTTCTCATGAATCAGCCGCGCCATCACCTCTTTCCCCGTTCCACTCTCCGCTTCAATTAAAATGTCTGCTTCGCTTCGCGCCACCCGGCGCGCCTGCTCCATCACCCGCCGGAAGCTCGTCGACTCACCCACCGCTTCCACCGTCTTGCTTCTCGCCGGCAGTTCCACGTCCACCAAAAATCTCTCCGCCGCGCTCTCCAGCTCTTCAAACGAAATCGGCTTCTCCAGGTAGTCGCAAGCCCCTCCTTTCATCGCCTGCACCGCATCCGGCACGCTTCCATACGCCGTCAGCAAAATCACCGGCGTCTCCGGCAGATACTGCCGCACGCCCTCCATCACCTGCCATCCGTCTCCGTCCGCCATCCGCATGTCTGTAATCACCAGTCGGCTCGGCGTTTGTCGGAACGTAGCGAGCGCTTCTCCTACGCCGCTCGCGCTCTGCACTCGCCAGCCCCGCCGCTGAAAATTCGCCGCCAGTGCCGTCCGCATTCCCGTTTCGTCATCCACAATCAGCACTTCTTTCATGCTTTCGCTCCCGTGGCCTGCATCTGGCCCGTCGTCGCCAACCCGCCCGTCACTGGTAACACGATTGTGAATCGCGTGCCTTCTTTTTGCCGGCTCTGCACCGTAATCTCTCCGCCGTGCTGCTCCACTATCCGCTTGCAGACCGCCAGTCCCAGCCCCGGGCTTCCCGGCGTCGTCGTGAATCCCGCCTCGAAGATCCGCTCCTGCAATTCCTTCGGAATCCCGCGCCCTTCGTCTTGCACTTCGATTTGTGCCAGCCCGCCTGGGAATTGATCCGCCCACTTCAACCGAACTCGCAACGCCCCGCCCGGCGGCATCGCCCGAAATCCATTGATCGCCAGGTTCAAAAACACCTGCTTCAAACGGTTCGCGTCCGCCTGCGCCAACACTTTTCCGATTCCATTTTCAAACTTGATCTCTTGCCCGCGCTGCCTCGCCACAGGCAAAAGAAATTCGGCCAACTCGCCCAACAATCTCTCCAGATCCACCGGCGCCAGCTGCACGCCGGCTTTCGCATGAAACTGCAACACGTTGTTCACTGTCGCCGAAAGCGATCTCAACCCCGCTTGCAGGTGTGTCGCCCATTGACGCGCCTCCGGCATCGCCGCCACCGCCTCCGTCAGCAATCCCGTAAACAATTCCATGCTGCCCAGTGGATTCCGGATCTCGTGTGCCAGCAACGTCGCAATTTCCGCCAGCGCCCCCGATTCCCGCGCCGCCTCTCGCTCCATCGCCAGTCGCTTCTCTTCTGTCACATCCCGCACGATCCAGATCCGGTCCGTCGAACCGTTTCCCGCGTTCTTTCCATTCAAGTTCGCACGCAAAATGCCGATATACCGATTGCCGCCTCTTCCGCTCTCGGTCCATTCCTGCTCGCAAGCCGCCTCTTCCTTTGCCCCTTCGCCCTTCAATTTCCCCAGCAGTTCCGGCTCCGCCACGCCGCCGTTTTCATTCCACTCCGGTGGAATCTGCAGCAGTCTCCGCGCCTGCGGATTCATCACTTGTACCGTTTGCGCCGCTCCCCCGATCACCACCACCCCGCACGGCAAATTTTGCAGCACCTGCGAAAGGTAATCCCGCCAACGCGCGTTTTCTTCCAGGCTCCGGTCCAGATCCGTGTTCGCTTTTTCCAACTCTCCCCGCAACCTCTCCACTTCGCTCTGCAGCAGCGTGTACGATTTCTCCAGCGAGCCCGCCGCCTGTGTGAATGTTTCGAACGCCTGCGCCAGTCCGCTTTCGATCGCTTTCCGCTGGACCGCCGGCATTCTTTTTCCCGACTTCATGATCAGATAGGTCACCGTATCCCTCGCTTCACATTCCTCGAATCGTTGCTTCAGGGTCCCCCACACTTCCGAGTGCCCCACACGCCGCCCTTGCGTGGGGGTCTTGGGTTACTCCGTGTTACTCTCCCTACCGCACATCCCGCCGCACCCACTCCCGATGGGCTGCTTCCATCGCAGGCCGCGGAAAATGCTTCGCTTCCAGCAATTCATCCTCGCCGCTCAAAATGAATGCCCGCTCCATCGCGTGCTGCAGTTCCCGCACGTTTCCCGGCCACGCCCGCCTCTTCAGCAGCACCTGCGCTTCTTCGCTCAACCGCTTCGCTGGCATCCCGCTCTCTTCGCTCAGCAACCCCAAAAAGTGCCCCGCCAGCTTCTCGATATCGTCCTCGCGCACCTGCAGCGACGGTAGCCCGATCGGAAACACTTCCAGCCGGTAATACAAATCCATCCGGAACTGTTTCGCTTCCACCAGCGCGCTCAGGTTCACATTCGTCGCGCAAATCACCCGCACATCCACCCGGTGCAGGTCTGCACTGCCCAGCCGCTGCACTTCTCCGCTCTGCAGGAATCGCAGCAATTTCGCCTGCATCCCCAATGGCAATTCCCCAATCTCATCCAGAAATAGTGTCCCGCCCTGCGCCGTGTGAATCTTCCCCAACCGCGATTGCACCGCTCCCGTAAACGCTCCGCGCGCATGCCCGAACAACTCCGCCTCCAGCAGCGCCTCCGGAATCGCCGCGCAGTTCACCACCACGAACGGCTGCTTCACTCGCGGACTTAGCTTGTGCACCGCCTCCGCCACCAGCTCTTTCCCCGTTCCTGTCTCTCCCGTAATGAGTACCGTTGTATCCCGCTTCGCCACCATTCGCGTCAACCGGTACACTTCCTGCATCGCCGCGCTCGTCCCAATCATTCCCGGCAGCGTCTCCTGCCCCGGCGCCTCGCGTTCGGTTTTCCACTCCACAATCTTCGGTTTCGTGCCATTCGTAACCCTTCCTTCGCCTTCGTCCCTGCCTTCGCTACCCTCGGCCTCGATCCACAACACTTCAATGTCCGGATGCTCCCGCTGGATCATCGCCGCCACCTCTCCCGCGTCCAGGTCTGCCAGGTTCCGGTCCAGCATCACTCCGTCGCACGTCACTTCCCGCAGCTTCGCCAGCGCCGCCGCGCCGCCGCAGACTTCCATTCCTTCCCGCCCTGAAAATTCCGGGGCATCCAACACCCGCCGCCTCACCACCGGGTCCGAACTCGCCACCAGAAATCGCCCCGTTGTTCCTATTCCCGACCAACCCGCTGTCGCTCCGGCTGCCATCGCGTCACCCCGTTCGTTTCCTTCTCTTCGAACCCGGCAAGTTCCCGCTTGCAAACTCCTGCCACTGGGAAAACTCTTCCCTCGCCGTGCACACTTCTGCAATTGCGTGTTCATAGCCATATATAAATTGTGGAGTTGATTGAAAAATCAGAAGTTACACAAACGAGGAATGCACGCACTGCGCCACACAGGCACACCATGCGGTATAAACACAAAAAGTACTACGCACTTTCTGCCTATTCTCCAATGCAGGACGCGTTCAACGCAGCATTGCCAGGCCGCAAAGACGCTCGTTTGCGTCTCCTGAGCTCTCGCTTGGTCTATCGGCAGGTCCTTCAGGAACTTTAGTCCTCATTTCTCCCAACGCGCTTAATTCTTCATGCGTTTCCAGTGGGGGCATCGCCAAAGTGGCACAGTCACTCCTGCTTGCCCTGAGCTTTGCCGAAAGGCCCGTGCTCTTGGGTTTTTCTTGCCTTCGTAGGGACCACCTTCCGAGGCGGTCCGCTCTTGGGTTGTCTTGGGTTGTCTTGCTTTTGTAGCGTTCGCCGCCTGCCCTGAGCGAAGCCGAAAGGTCTGCGGCGGGCGCCGTCTTGATACCCCCGCTAGCGCAAAATTTCAACAGCGGGATGTTCCACCTTGGAAGAGAACACCGCGTCCACCAAGTGCTGCACCTTCGGCAGAAACGCGTCCAGATCCATCGTGAATCGCGCCAGATCCATGCTCGCCAGTCGCGGCCCGTACTTCATCAATCGCTCCCACGCCGGATCTGACGCCAGCTCCACGCTTCTCCACTCCTCATATCCATATCCCAATCCGCGACACCTGCATAACAAATCTCCAATGTGCACCAGTGCCACCAGTGGATTGTCCTCTGGCGCACGCTCCACATCATGGTGATCCGCGATCACGTCAATGATCACCGTCGGCAGTTGCCACATCGTCCCCAGAATGCTTCCGCTTTCAGCGTGCGTGAAGCCCAGATCCTTCATCTCCTGTTCCGCCAGCGGCACGCCCCCTTCCTGCGCTTCGGCAACCACCTTGTGATATTCCTCCGGATACGCCAGCGAATTCACCAGTATCCCCAGGTCGTGCAGCAATCCCGCCAGGTACGCTTTCTCGGGATCCCGGAAATCGATCCTCTCCGCAAGTTCCCGGCACACCGTCGCGCAACCCAGCGAATGCCTCCAATACACTTCCGGATCCGTCGCCCACTTGGTTCCTGCGCTGAACTTGTGCAGGCAACACGTCAGCAGAATATCTTCCACCCGCTGGATTCCCAGGGTCACAATCGCCGCCTGGATCGACTCCGTCTCCCGCGACCTCCCGTACAGCGGCGAGTTCGCAATCCGCAGGCACTGCGCCGCAATCGTCTTGTCGTAGGAAACCAGCTCCACCACTTTCTTCAAATTGATCTGCTCCGGCTCCAACCGCAAAAGTTCCAGCAGCGGTTTCAGCACCGCCGGTGACGACGGCAGCGTCCGCACCTTCTCGATTCTCTTCCGCAATCCATCCCGCACACTTTCGCTCATGGCTTGACCGCTCTCCCCGCATCCGGTCCCGGCTTCCGGTACGCGGTCGTTCCCGGCAGGTGCACCAGCCGAAATTGGTCGTTCACCTGGTACAGCGACTCCGCGTGCCCCAGGAAAAAGCAGCCGTTCGGCATCAGGTTCGAAAAAAAGTGCTGCACCACCCGTTTCTTCGACGTCATATCGAAATAAATCAGCACGTTGCAGCAGAAGATCAGGTCCATCCCCTTCATAAACACCATCCGGCTGTCGTCGTTCAGGTTCAGCCGCTGAAACGTGATTTTCGCTTTCACTTCATCCTTCACCTTCAGCTTGCCACCATCCGCCACCCCAAAATATTTTCGCTTGTAATTGTCCGGCGTATTCCGCAGCGCGTAATCGCCGTAGACTCCCGCTTTCGCCGTTTCCACAGACCGGTCGTTCAAATCCGTCGCCTGAATATCAAACGTCCACCCCTTCAGCAACGTGTCCTGCTGCTCCATCAGAAACATTGCCATTGTGTACGGCTCTTCCCCCGTCGAGCATCCCGCGCTCCATAACTTCAATTTTTTCAATCCGATCTTTGCCCGCTCCGTCGCGATCTCCGGAAGCAGCACATTTTTCAACGCATTCACCTGCGGCATGCTTCGGAACAGGCAAGTCTCGCCGATCGTAATCTCGTTCAGCAGCGCACGCGTCTCCGTCTCTTTGTACGCAATGCTCGTCAGCGCATCCAGGTACTCCTTCGCGCTCGCCGCCTTCACTCCCCCGCTCGCCAGCCGACGCTTGCAAGCTGCCACCAGCAGGTACAATTTTTCGTCCGAGTGATAAATTCCGCAGGTCTGATACACCAGATTGCGAATCCGCAAATACACCGGATCGATTGCTTCTTCTCGCTCCTTCGCCGCCGTTCCAGCCGGTGTCCCGCTCAACGTCGCGTTCAGCACCTCACCCGCCATCGCGCTCCTCGTTTCATTCTTCAATTATGAATTTTCACCGCGGGCCGCTCTCCAGGCACTCTTTCCCGCCAATCCAACCCCAACCGGCTCGCCTGCACGCGCCGCTCTATCTCGCTCGCCATCTCCGCAAGCGGAAAAATTCCATCCGCCCATCCCGCCGCTGCCGTCTGTCCCGGCATTCCCCAAACCACCGAACTCGCTTCGTCCTGCACGATCACCTGGCCTCCGGCGGCTTTTATTTCTTCCGAACCACGCACTCCGTCGCTTCCCATTCCCGTCAGCACCACCGCCAGCACATTCGGTCCGTATGCCTGCGCCACCGAACGAAACAGCACGTCCGCCGCCGGGCGGCACGAATTCTCAGGCGGCTCCTGCCCCATCTTCAGTTGCACCGCCTTGCCTCCCGTTCTCGCCACTTGCATGTGAAAATCACCCGGCGCAATCCACGCCAGGCCCGGCTTCAGCAGTCCGCCCTCTTCCCCTTCACGGATCTCCACCTTCGATTGCTTGTTCAATCTCTCCGCCAGCAGCCGCGTGAACACCGGAGGCATGTGTTGCACGATCACGATCGGCACAGGAAACTCTTTCGCCAGCCCCGGCAACACCACTGCCAGTGCGTTCGGCCCGCCCGTCGAAGTTCCTACCGCCAGCACATCCACCCTCGCCGCGGTTCCCAGCCTGCGACTCGCCATCCGCGGCGCCGCCCCTTTTGGCGGCGCCCCGAATTGCGGTTGACCCGTTGCCTTCCGGCAAAGCTCCTTGATCTTCGGGATCAATTCCGCCTGGATCTTCGCCCGCGTCTGCTCCAGGCTTCCCGAGTTGCTCGGCTTCGTAACGTAATCGCTCGCGCCCAGCGATAACGCGTCCAGCGTCACCGCCGCCCCTCGTTCCGTCAGCGTACTGAACATGATCACCGGCAATTTCGGATAAAGTTTTCGGATCTCCACCAGCGTTTCAATTCCCGATTTCCCCGGCATCTCCACGTCCAGCGTGATCAGGTCCGGGTTCACCTGCGGTATCTTCGCCAGCGCGATGTTTCCATCCGCCGCCGTGCCCGCCACCTCGATGGACGCATCCGTAGCCAACGCCTCGGCCAGCACCTTCCGAACCACCACCGAATCATCCACCACCAAAATTCGTATCGCCCGCATCCCCCGCGTCCCTTCCCGTAGCGGCCACCTTCAGGTGGCCCAGCCCTCTTCCTTCCCCGTAGCGGCCACCTTCCGAGGCGGGCGCCTCTGAGTGCGGAAGCGCAGCTTCCGCTTTTACGGTCTAATCCCCTTCACCCAAACTCCACCTCATCCCGTCCGTCTCCACTCCTGTAGCACAGCCATTCCTGGCTGTGCTCTTGGGTTTCTCTGTGCCCTCTGTGCTCTTACTCTGCTCTCTCTGTGTTAACTCCTGTCTCTCTTCACTTGCCGCTGGCCACTTCCCCTAATACCTAAACCTCCCCGTCAACTCCTTCATCTCATTCGCCATCTTCGCCAGTTGCTCCGCCGCCTTCTGCGAATCGCTCGCTCCATGTGTCGTGCTCTGCGCCGCTTCGGCAACTCCAGCGATGTTCTTGGTAATTTCGCCCGAGCCCCGCGCCGCATCCGAAACGTTCCTCGTCATCTCGTTCGTAGTCGCATTCTGTTCTTCCACCGCCGAAGCGATCGTCGACGAAATATCGTTCACCTTGTTGATGATCGTGCTGATCGAGCCGATCGCCTCCACTGCTTCGTTCGTGTCCTTCTGGATGCTCTCGATCTTCCGGCTGATGTCCTCCGTCGCCTTCGCCGTTTCCTTCGCCAGTTCCTTCACCTCATTCGCCACAACCGCGAACCCCTTCCCGGCTTCTCCCGCGCGCGCCGCCTCAATTGTCGCGTTCAGCGCCAGCAGGTTCGTCTGTTGCGCAATCGACGTAATCACCTTGATCACTTCCCCGATCTCCGCGCTCGATTCCCCCAGCTTCATCACCGTCTGATTCGTCCTGTCCGCCACGCTCACCGCCGAGTTCGCCACCTTTGCGGCTTCCGTCGCGTTTTTCGCAATCTCCTTAATACTCGCGCCCATCTCTTCCGCGCCCGTGGCCACCGTCTGCAGATTTTTGTCCACCTGCTCCGCCGCCGCGCTCACCACGTTTGCCTGGCTCGACGTCTCCTCCGCCGCCACGCTCATCTGCTGGCTCACCGCGCTCAGCTCTTCCGAAGCCGACGCCAGCCCCTGTGAATTCCGCGCGATCGCCGCCACACTCTCCCGCAAATTGCTGATGAAGTTCCCCAGCCCTTCGCCCATCTGGCCGATTGCGTCCTCGCCCTTCACGGTCACTTCCTGCGTCAGGTCACCCTTCGCCGCCGCTTGCACCACGCTCAGGATCCGATTCACCTTCTCCCGCAATTCCGCCTGTGCTTGCTGCTCCTTCTCCGCGGCTTTCTGGTTCTCGGCCACCGCTTTCTTCATTGCTTCGACTCGGCCAGTGAACTCTCTCGCCATCTGGTTCACCGAGTCCATCAACTGCCCCATCTCATCCTTCCGCTCCGTGGCCACTTCGACGTTGTGATCTCCCCTCAGAATCCTATGCGTCGCTTCCACCGCTTCATGAACGGGCTGTGTGATGCTCCGCGTCGTCAACGTACTAATGCCCCCCGCGGTGAAAAGCGCGACTAACACAACCCCGAAAATCATCAGGCCGACGCGCTGCGTCAGCTTTTCGGTGGCCTTTTGCCGGTCGGCAATTCGCGAAACCCGCTCCGCCGATTCCTGCCGCAGGTGATCTTCCACGAAGTGGATCGCGTCTTTCGCGGATTTCAACTCTTCGTTGGCCTGCGTGGACCGGTTCGCCGCGACCGCGTTCCCTCGGCCGGGGCCGCCGTTCTCCGATTCCATCTTCTGCATCACTCCTTGGAATCCCTGCTCGTAATCCTTCAGTGCCGCGCGGACGGAATTGAACGTGTCCTTCTCTTCGCTGCTCGCCGGAAGCTTTCCCAGCTCATCCATGCTTTCGTTCATCCGCTCGTCGATTCCCTTCCAGTTCTCCATCGCTTTCGCCAGACCGTTCCGGCTCTCCAACGCCAGAATCGCGTCTTTTTCGTAGCGCCGCAGCTCCAGCGAATACAATGCGCCGTTCGTGTACATCTGCTGTGCCTTTGAATCGGTCTGCAGCAGGTCCATCATCGTGTTGGTAATCGTTTGCGCCCCCCAATACCCCGCTCCGGCCACGCACACCAACAGCGCAATCAATACGCCAAAACCCAGCGCCAGCCGCTTCCCTATGCGCATATCTGCGAGCGCCCGACCGATCCAATTCGCCTTTGGCCTCGCTTGGCCGGCTTCGGCCTCCGCTGATTTACGGCCTCCACGCCCTTCACCCATTCCCCGAAGCCCCTCGCGGTCGCCTCGGTGATTTCGGCCGCGGGACTCGCTCTGTCCCTCCTGCTTCTCTTCGCTTTCCTTTAAGTCATGCGCGCTTGGCATACTTGGTTTCCTCCGCCTCTCGATCAAACTCGTTTCCCCACCGGCCTCGGGCTCGTCTCATTCCGCCGCTTCTTTTCTTCCGGAATCCCCGGTCTGCACGCATTTCTCCGCGTCCAGCACGTGCAGCAATCCGTTCGGCAGCTTGTACACACCCGCCACCAGCTTTCGCGCTTCGCCCTGCAGCGTCTCCGGCACATCCTCAAATGCTTCCTCGCTCACTTCCAGCACATCCCCGATCGCGTCCACCAGGAAGCTCACCGTGTACGCCTTGTTGCTCACCACCACGTTCATCAGCGGCCCCTTGATCCTCTCCTCGCCGAGCCCCAGCCCTTTCCGCAAATCGATCGCGGTCACGATCTTTCCGCGCAAGTTAATCAGCCCGCGCACAGCGCTTCCCGCCAGTGGCACTCGCGTCATCGCCTGCCCCCGCATCACTTCCTGCACCTCTTCCACCGGCACTCCATACAGCCGTTGCCCCATCCAGAATGTGCAGAACTGCCGCCGCTCGCTCACGCCTTTATCCCTCTCCCACAACGCTTTCTTTGCCGCGATTCATCCGTATCAGCTCCATCACGTCCAGCAAATCCGTCACCTTCTTCTGGATCACCATCGTTCCCCGTACTCCCGGCCGCTTCGCCGGCTGTTGCAGCACCACCTTCTCTTCCACGATGTCCAGGATCTGTTCCACCACCAGGCCCACCGTGAGCTCTCCGTCCGTATACACCACCACCTGCACGGGTCTCTCGCCCGCCGCGTTTTTTGTCCCCGCATTTTCCGTTTCCAGCATCCCTTCCACGCGAATCAGCGGCATAATCTTCCCGCGGTATTGCACCACCTCCAGTTCCCCCGTCTTCTCAACGCTTTCCCTCGGAAACTCTTCCAGCCGCGCCACCATCGAAAGTTCGATCGCCATCCGGCTCCCCGCCCTGTTTTCAAACACCAGCAGCGACTGCTTTTCCGGACTTCCCATGTCCGTCATCTCACTCTTCAATTCGTGTTCCGCTTCCTCCTCGTGCCGCACGTCCAGGATTCCCGCCGATTCCGCCAGCCCCCGCACATCCAGGATCAGCGCAACTCTTCCGTCGCCCAGAATCGTCGCTCCCGCAAACGAGCGAATGCTCTTCAACTGCTTGTTCAGCGGCTTCACCACGATCTCCTCCGTGTCGTTCACCTGGTCCACCACCAGCCCGAAATGCCGCGCGTCCGCTTGCAACACGATGATGTTCACTCCCCCGTCTTCCTTCGTTTTCCCTCCTTCCAGCCGCAACTCGTCGTTCAAATTCACTAGCGGCAGCAATTGCCCGCGCAACCGGTAGACCGGCGCGCCCTGCACACGCTCCAGTCTCTTCTCTACGTTCTGCTCTTTGATCCGCACCAGCTCCAGCAGGTTCACCTGCGGAATCGCGAACCGCTCCCCCCCGCTCGTCACCAGCAGCGCCGGAATAATCGCCACCGTCAGGGGTATCTTCATCTTCACCGTCGTCCCGGATCCCGCCCGCGTCTGCACTTGCACCGTTCCGCCGATCTTCTCGATGTTTGTTTTCACCACGTCCATGCCCACGCCTCGGCCGGACACGTTCGTCACCGCCTCCGCCGTCGAAAACCCCGCCAGGAATATCAGGTTGCAGGCTTCGTCCTCGCTCATTCGCTCTGCTTGTTCCGTGGTAATCAATCGCCGCTGCACTGCCTTTTTCTTGATCTTCTCTGTGTTCAGTCCCGCGCCGTCGTCCCGGATCTCGATGTTCACCTGCCCGCCCTCGTGGTACGCCCGCAACAGCAGTAATCCCTCCTCGCTTTTTCCCGCCTGCACGCGCTTTTCCGGCGTCTCAATCCCGTGGTCCACCGAATTCCTGACCAGGTGCGTCAGGGGATCCTTGATCGCCTCGATGATCGTCTTGTCCAGCTCCGTCTCTTTCCCTTCCATCTCGATTCGCACAGATTTCCCGCAGCTCATCGCCACGTCCCGCACCGTCCTCGGGAATTTGCTCCAGATATTCCCGATCGGCTGCATCCTCGTCTTCATTACCCCTTCCTGCAACTCCGAAGTGATCAGGTTCAACCGTTGTCCGCTCGCCGCCAGTCCCGCGTCCTGCACTCCCTGCGTGTGCAGCAATATCTGGTTCCTCGCCAGCACCAACTCTCCCACCAGGTTCATCAGCCGATCCAACAACACCACATCCACCCGAATCGAAGATTCGCTCACCGCGCTTCTCGCCGCCAGTTGCACCTGCACCGCCGCCATCAGGTCCTGCGACTTCAGCATCCCGCGCTCCACCAGGATTTCCCCGATCGACCGCTTGTCCCCTTCCAGTTGCTTCTGCACCGCGTACGCCACGTCTTCCGGCGTCACCGTCCCCATCTCCACCAGAATCTTCCCCAACTGCTTCGGCGGCCCGGCCGCCTCTTCCCTCTTCTCAGCGTGCTCCGCGTCCTCTCCGTTTTCCGTTTTCGAAACCGCAACCCTAACCGGACTTTTTTTCTCCTTTACTTCATTTACTTCCTTTACCTCAGAATCCTTCTGCAATCGTTTCAACGTTTCGATCAACTCCCCATCATTCCGCCCCCCTTCATTCCCGCTCCTCTCGATGCTCCCCAGCATCTGCCGCACTGCATCCACCAGGCTCAGCAGCGCCGTCGTCCGCTCCGGCGTCAATTCAATCGCCCCGTCGCGCAACAAACTCAGCAGACTCTCCCCCGCATGCGCCACGCTTTCCAGCTTCCCGAAAGCCAAAAATCCGCATGTCCCCTTGATCGTGTGGATCGTCCGGAAAATGCTCGAGAGCGTCTCCCGGTTCCTCGGGTCCTTTTCCAGACTCACCAACTCGCGGTCCAACCGGTCCAGATTCTCGTTGCTCTCCAACAGGAATTCGCGGACGATTTCGTCGCCCATCCCCTCTTCCTTCACTTGTTCCGCTTCGGGACGTGCAACCGCCTGCTTCTTCCCTTCGGCCCCGTTTTTCCTGTTTTTTTCCTTTGTGCCCATACTTGGCTTCTCGCAAACGCGCCCGCGCCCACTTTCACCGTGCACCTGACCTTCCAGCACAATCTTTCCCGCCAGTTCGGTTCCCGAAAGTTCTTCAATTTGCATCCCAACTTTCTTCTCCCGCCATCCCTCCTCTTTTGTTCAATTCAACTCCCTTCGCATCTCCCTTCTGTTCTCTCCGCCTCCTCTCTTTCTCCATGTCCTCGCTCCCAATCTTTTCAACTCGGCGGCTTCGCTTCATTCCGGCACACCCCCTTCTCATTCCTCTAATGAGCCTTTTCTAAGCGGACCTCCCATCCAACCGCGCCGCACCGCGCAATCCTTTACCTCCTTTACTTCATCTACCTCCTTAACCTCTTTCGCTCTTGACAAACCGATACACTTCCCCCATACTCCTCCCGTAGAGAAGTGCGCCTCGCGGAATCTTTTCCTCCCGCAAGGTTTCCCAAATATCTAAATTAAATTGTGGAGATTTCCATGCCCTCGAAAATCGCTCAGGACCGCGCGTCCCTGTGTTCGTTCCTCTTTGCCGACGGCCGCCAGTGCCGCATGCTCAAGAAAAACAAAACCTCTCCGTTCTGTTACTTTCACCAACATAACGCGGATGTGGTCGATGACACCATCCGAGCCGGCGAACACATCTCTTCCTGTTTAACCGCCGATTTCGTCAGCAACTGCTCCCTCACCGCCGCCCTTTGCCGCACCTTCATCTCTGTCGCCCGCGGTGACTACGACCTCAAAACCGCACGCACCCTCGCCTACCTGGCCCAACTCATGGCCAAAACTCTGCCTGGAGCCAAGCACGAACTCGCCCTCTCCGTCGGCCGCGACAACATGGACCGCGTAGTCGAGTACTGCCTTTCTCGGGTCAACGAAAATTTCCGCCCCCCGCGCGAATCCTCCGCCCCACCAACTCCCACAACCCCTGTTGTGGCCGACCTTTAGGTGGGCCATCTCAGCCGGGTGCCCCACACGCCTCGTTGCATGTGGGTCTTGGGTTCTTCTCCCCAATCCCAGAAAATCTCCAATTCACAATCTCGGGCATGCATCCAATGCCGCTCCTGCGAATCAAATATCAGCAATGGCTCTTTTACTCGTCGCCGTGGTGACCATCCTCCTCACCGTCATTATTCATGCGCTCATTCCACCATTAATCCTCCAGGGCATTCGCCACCAATTTGCGCGAGGCCGAGCCGGCGTCTGGTTCTGGGACGTGATCCTGGTAATGTTCTTCACGCTGCTGGCGCTCGCCGCCCATTTAGCCGAGATTGCCCTCTGGGCCCTATCGTTCCTTCTCTGCGGCGAGTTTTCAAATTTTGCCGCCGCCCTTTATTATTCGGGGAACACGTACACAACACTCGGGGATAGCACCACCGTCTTATCGGCCCGGTGGAGAATGTTAGGGCCCATTGAAGCAGCCGACGGAATGCTCATGTTCGGCGTCTCCACCGCCATCATCTTCGCCGTAATTCATCGGTTGATCGAAGCAAAATTCCGCCCGCAAACCGATCCACCAGTTGTAAGTTCGTAAACGTCCAGTACCGATCCACCACTCACCCGCAACATCCCCACAATCAACACTTCCAAATCTCTATCAAAACAATCACTTTCATCTCCATTAAAATCACACACTTTCAAAAAACAGGGGGAGGGGAGGTCACTCGCTCGCCAACATTCTAGTACTCGGATCAAGGCCACAACGGTGGCATAGTAGGTTTCCCAGTAGCGGCCACCTTCAGGTGGCCCAGCTTGCATATCTATATCGAGCGCACGAAACGCTCCTCGTCCACGGAGCCATGCCAGTTTTAGTTCTTATTATTTATTGGCAGACCGCTGTTCTACCATCAGCATGGAAACCGCAGCCGAAATCTCAAAACAACCCCGCCGTTTCAAACGGCAACCCCACATAATTCTCCGCCAGCGACGTCGAAGCCGCCCGCGAACTCGTCACATACCCCAATTCCGCCAGATGGATCCGATGCGAAAATCCATCCTCATTCGGAAACCGGTGCAGCATCGAAGTCATCCACCACGAAAACCGCTGCCCTCGCCACACCCTCCGCAAACACCGTTCCGTATACCGCTCCAGCTCCTCGCGGCTTCCCCTTTTATAAAATTCCACCAGCCCGCGCGTCAGCATCCGCACATCCGCCACCGCCAGATTCAATCCCTTCGCCCCCGTCGGCGGCACGATATGCGCTGCATCGCCCAGCAAAAACAGTTTCCCGAACTGCATCGGCTCCGCCACAAAACTCCGCATCGGCGTGATGCCCTTCTGAAATATCGGCCCGTCTTTTAGCACAAATCCGTCGCGCGTCGCCATCCTAGTCCGCAACTCCTCCCATATCCGCTCGTCCGGCCAGTTGGCGATCTCCTCATCCGGCGCGCACTGCAGGTATAGCCGCGAAACTTCCGGCGACCGCATGCTCATCAACGAAAACCCGCGCTCGTGATACGTATAAATCAGCTCATCCGAAGCCGGAGGCACGCGCGCCAGAATCCCCAGCCACGCAAACGGATACTGCCGCTCATAAAACTTAATTTGCCCCGCCGCCACCGCCGGCCGGGATATCCCGTGAAACCCGTCGCACCCCGCCAGAAAATCGCACGCAATCTCGTGTTCGTCGCCGTCCTGCACGTAATGAATTCTCGGCCGCGACTCGAAATCCGAAATGCGCATCGCCTCCGCCTCAAAAAAAATCGGCGCATCATACCCGAACCGCGCGGCGATCAAATCCTTCACCACTTCCTGCTGTGCATACACCGTGATCGACTTCCCCACTAGTTCCTGAAAATCAATCCGGTGTCCTTCCCCGCCAAATCGCAACTCCACTCCGCGGTGCTGCAGTCCCTCCTTTTCCATCCGCTCGCCAACGCCTGATTCCCGCAGCATATCCGCCGTGCCCTGTTCCAGCACGCCCGCGCGCACGCGGCTTTCCACGTACTCCCGCGTGTGGCTCTCCAGCACCACGCTCTCAATTCCCTGCAAATGCAAAAGGTGCGCCAGCATCAGGCCCGCCGGCCCGGCGCCAACAATTCCAACTTGTGTACGGACAATTGCCATGGAAAAGTTGCGTCCCGCTTACGAAAACTTCTCGATCACTTCTTTCGGTATCGCCTGGCCCTTCACCTTGGAAGGATCGCCTGGCTCGCGCACGGTCCACACGCGCTTCTCGAATCCCTCAACAGCCAGCACCTCGCCGCGAAACAACTTGTGCGAAAGCGAAAAACTGCTGCTGCCCCATTTCGTCACGTTAGATTCCACCGTCACAATATCCCCAAACGACGACGGCACCTTGAAATTGCAGCTCGCCTCCACCAGCGGAATCCCCGCGATCTGGAATCGCCGCAGCATCTCCGCCTTGGGATAACCCAACGCGCGATGAAACAATGCGTTCGTGCACGCATCAAAGTATTCGAAGTAGCGCGGGAAGAAAACGATGCCGAAGGGGTCGCAGTCTCCCCATTCGATCTGGATTTCGCGTCGGTTGGTCAGCATTTTATGGGTTCGCTCTGGCAGGCCAATCTGGCCTCTCAGAGTCTACCTCACACCGCGCGGCCCGCGCATACCGTTTGGTTTTCCGCGGTGTGTTTACGGTAGACTGTGAGCCAGGGAATGAACTACACGAAATGACTATCGCTTACATTTGTGACGCCATTCGCACGCCCATCGGACGCTACGCCGGCGCTCTCTCCAGCATCCGAACCGATGATCTCGCCGCTCTTCCCATAAAACAGCTGGTCGAACGCAATCCCACCGTCGACTGGGGCGCGCTCGACGACGTCGTCTACGGCTGCGCCAACCAGTCCGGCGAGGACAATCGCAACGTCGCCCGCATGGCCGTGCTCCTCGCCGGCCTGCCCAAAGAAGTTTCCGCCGCCACCGTCAATCGCCTCTGCGGCTCCAGCATGGACGCCATCGCCGTCGCCGCGCGCGCCATCAAAAGCGGCGAGCTGGATCTGCTGATCGCCGGCGGTGTCGAAAGCATGTCCCGCGCCCCGTTCGTCCTTGGCAAAGCCGACGCCGCGTTCGCCCGAAACTTGAAACTCGAAGACACGACGCTCGGCTGGCGCTTCGTGAATCCCGCGCTCAAAGCCAAATACGGCACCGATTCCATGCCGGAGACCGGTGAAATCGTAGCCGAGGAATTTCACATCTCCCGCGCCGATCAGGACGCCTTCGCCCTCCGCAGCCAACAGCGCGCCGCCGCTGCGCAAAAAGCCGGACGCCTCGCCGAAGAAATCTTCGCCGTGCCCATCCCGCAAAAAAAGGGCGATCCCCTTCTCGTTTCCGTGGATGAACATCCCCGCGCGGATACCACCCTCGAAGCTCTCGCCAAATTAAAGGGCGTGGTGAAGCCCGAAGGCACCATCACTGCCGGCAACGCTTCCGGCATCAATGATGGCGCCTGCGCGCTGCTTCTCGCCTCCGAAGCCGCCGTGAAAAAACACGGCCTCACACCGAAAGCGCGCGTCCTCGCCTCCGCCACAGCGGGCGTCGCTCCCCGCATCATGGGCATGGGCCCTGCTCCGGCCAGCAAGAAACTCCTGGCCAAGACGGGCCTCACCATCGCACAAATGGACGTGATCGAACTGAACGAAGCCTTCGCATCCCAAGCGCTTGCGGTTCTGCGTGAATTGAAAGTGCCCGACGACGCGCCACATGTAAATCCCAATGGCGGCGCCATCGCCATCGGCCATCCGCTCGGCGCCAGCGGCGCGCGCCTCGTCACCACCGCTCTCTACCAGTTGCAACGCACCAAGGGACGCTATGCTCTCTGCACCATGTGCATCGGCGTGGGC
>DATMMG010000183.1:0-15953 GCA_035569815.1 Candidatus Methylomirabilota bacterium | reverse complement strand
AAACCCGTCTACGTCCTTTCGATCGACACGGAAAACAATCGCATCATCGTCGGCGAAGACGACGCACTGCGCACCACAACTTTCGAAATTGAAAATGTAAACTGGATTTCCATCGTGGAGCCCGACGCACACGTCCAGGGCCAGGCCAAAATCCGCCACAAGCACGACCCCGCTCCGGCCACCATCGAAGCCATTCCCGGCAACGGCGCCCGCATTACTTTCGAAACGCCGCAGCGCGCCATCACGCCAGGCCAGGCCGCCGTCTTCTATCAGAATGACGCGGTCATCGCCGGCGGCTGGATCAAGTAATCTCTTTGTAGACACTCTTGCCTCTGTAGCGGCCCCGAACGACAACTCTGCGACAGCTTTTGCGGTCTCAACCACTCAATTCAAAACTACCCGCCTGTCATTCTGAGGGCATCCGACGAGGATGCCCGAAGAATCTCATCCTGCAATTTTTCGCGGCATAGCCATCCGAGCAACCTTCGCTGACACCCCGACCAACAATTGCGCTTTCACTTTTCCAATTTTGGGAAACTTTGCAATAAAAGAGGGCGCGCGAACCGCTCATGGAAGGACGCTCAACTCACTTGAGCGCGAAACGGTTCCGAACAAACCTTCGACCTTCAGATAAACAACTCGTCTTCCTGCTCCACCGAGGTGTCCCGCGCTGGCGACGAAGCTCGCCGCGAGCGCAGCACGTCGAGCCCAATCTTGATTCCCTGCACGATCGCGGAAGCCTTCTGCACCGGCGCCCAGAAACTCCGCCGCACCTGTGAACCCGCATCCTCCACCGCTTCCAGCGTCCCCGTCAGTATGCGGTCCACGGTCACCAGTTGTCCGCGCAAACGGTCCGAAGCTTCCGTCGCGATCTTGTCGAACTTCTGCGCCTGCGAACGCGTCATATAAACGATGTGCGCCGCGTCTTCCACCAGCGCGGAAATCTTGGGTTGTGTGTCGTCGAGCAAAATCTGCGTGCGTGTCAGGATCGGGCCGACGCGCGAGTGCAGGTCTCCCACCATTTTGTTCACGGATTCGGTGGTCTTCTTCAATTGCAGGAACATCACGATCAGGATGGTCGTCTGCACAAGCAGCGCAATCGCTGCCGCAAGAATAAAAACCTGCATCGTTATTTGCATACACACCCGACCCTCTCCGCAACCTCAGCGGAAAAACCCAAGCCAGCCCGACAAACCCTCAGGACTTCGATTCGCGAAGAAACGCTTCGCGTCCCGCATCCACCGCCGCCGACAGCGACTCGCGCTTTTTCGACGCCACGTCCTTGCCGCGCTCGATCAATTCATCAGCCCGCTCCCGCAGCTCTTTCGCCTTCTTCTGCGCAAATTCCCGCCCGTCGTCCGCCCGCTTCGCCAGGTACTCACGCGTGTCCTCGCCGGATTTCGGCGCAAACAGAACGCCCATCAGTGCGCCCACTCCGAGCCCCACCAAAAAGTAACTAACTTTGCTTCCAACGTTGTCAGCCATATAAGCCTCCACGCAACGAACGTAGCACACGCATGTGTACGCCGCAATACGGCCTAACCATTACCATTACCTCACACTGGTTAGGGCGTATCTTGATGCAGCAACAAATGTTGCACTATTTTCTCCGCCATTTTTCGCGGCAGCATCCTGCTCAACTCTTCCGCACTCGCCTTCTTTAGATTCGCCACGCTGCCGTATCGCTGCAGCAATCTCTGTGAAGTTCGCGGCCCAATTCCGGGGATATCCAGCAGTTCGGTGTGCGTTTGGCGGGCGCCCCGGCGCTGGCGGTGAAAGCCGACCGCAAACCGGTGCGTCTCATCCCGAACCTGCTGAATCAAGTGCAGAACCGGCGAATGCCGCTCCAGAATCACCGGTTCATCTTCTTGCCCCAGCACATAGAGAATCTCTTCCTTCTTGGCGATGCTGGCCATGGGCTGGTTGATAATCTGCAGGGACTCCAGCGCCTGCGCCGCCGCATGCAATTGCCCCAGCCCTCCATCAATCAGAATCAGTCCGGGTAACGCCTTCTTTTCTTCCTGAAGCCGCCGGTACCGCCGCACCACCGCTTCATACATGCTGGCAAAATCGTCGTTCTGCGCGCGCACGCGCCCTCCCGGGGCCTCATCGCCCCGAATGATGAATTTCCGGTAGTCCGACTTCTTCATCCGCCCGTTTTCCCAGACCACCATGGACGCCACGGTGTCCGTCCCCTGGATATGCGAAATGTCGAAACTCTCGATCCGCTTCACTTCCTCAGGCAAATTCAATGCGGACTGCAACGCTTCGCCGATGGCTTTCGACGTCGGCTTCAGCACCCGGAACCTCTGCTCGAAAATATGCTTGGCGTTGGTTTCCGCAAGATCCAGAAACGCGCGCTTGCTCCCCCTCTGCGGCGTAAAAATCTCCACTTTGTGTCCCGCTCGCTCGCTCAGCAATTCGCCCAGAAGCGCGTGATCCTCAAAATCAATGGGCACGTGAATCATCTTCGGCAGGTATTCCGCCTCCAGATAAAGCTGCTTCAAGAGCGAAGGCACGAATTCGTGGGGATCGAATTCTTCCAGCTCCTCCCAAAAAAATTCACGCCTGTCCACCACGCGGCCGGCGCGAAGGTGAAACAGATTCGCCGCCACCAGCGGCGGCTCCGCGTAGTACGCCAGCACATCCGTATCGTCCCCCTGCGCCGAAGCAATCCTCTGTCGCTCCTCAATGTCATCCAATGTCCGCAGCAGGTCGCGATACGATGCCGCCTCTTCAAACCGCTCACTTTCCGCCGCGGCCAGCATCCGCTCTTCGATGCTCTTCATCAGGTCCTGCCGCCGCCCCTCCAGAAACATCCGCGCGTCGCGCACCGCCTCCGTATAGCGCGCATCCGTGGTCAAACCCTCCGCGCAGGGCCCCAGGCACCGGTGAATATAGAATTGCAGGCACGGCCGAGGGTGAATCTTCGTCAGGTCCACGTAACACGAAGGCACAAGGAAACGCTTGTGAATGAAATGCAGAATCCGCCGCGCCAGGCTCGCAGGAAAGTACGGCCCAAAATAAAGCGAGCCGTCCTTCTTCACCCGCCGCGTGAAATAAACTCGCGGATACTTTTCGTAGAGCGTCAGCTTGATGTACGGATACGTCTTGTCGTCCCGCAGCATGACGTTGAACTTCGGCTTGTACTGTTTGATGAGGTTGTTTTCGAGCGCCAGTGCTTCCCGCTCGTTTTCCACCAAGATCGTTTCCAGGTCGGCGATCTCTCGCGCCAGCGAGCCCGTCTTCGCATCCACCCACCGCGATTCCAGAAAATACGACCGCACCCGGTTCCGTAGCGACCGCGCCTTCCCGACGTATACCACCTTCCCCGCCGCGTCCTTGAACAGATACACCCCCGGCGATTCGGGGAGCGATGCTGCTTTTTCGCGGGGTTCCATGGAATTGCTGCGGTGCGGCCACGCCCTTCAGCCGCCTCTTTCATCTTACGGTGATTTCACGCCGAATGAGAAACACCTTCCCCGCGCGCCGCTCCGTTCCGAGTGGACCTCACGCTGGCGCGCCGGCTCAATTCCCGATTGCCTGACTCACTCATCCTTACTTATGCCGTCAAACCAGTAAAAATGGGGATCAGCGGCGATTGTTCAATACGAGACATTTGCGGCAGTCGGGCCTCTGCTACGCTTCGAATAATTGAGGGGTTATGCATACGTTAGGTGATATGCTGCACGCACCTCGGCGACGCAAGCCCATCAGAGCGTCGGTTCCAACGCAAACCGGGCACTGATCATCCTTCGCTGCTTCAGATACCGCCCCCAGCCAAGCCTCAGTGGAAACGAGTTCAGAATGCGGCGTCGTGTGAGAGCATTCCTGTCAGGAACTGCGCTGGTTTTCGGCAGATCCTTTTTCCCGATATTTGCCATCGCGATCATTGCCGGTGCCACGCTTTGGGGACCTTGGGTTAGCCTCGGCGTCACAGTCATCGCCATCGCGGCCACCCTGAGGTCCCTATGATTCCAGAGGCCCGCAGCGCCCCAGCAACGAAAGTATTGAGACCCTGGCGCTTTCTCTCCCATCCGCAAGACTGGCACTGCATACTCTTTCACTTCATCTGCCTCACCGCCTATTCCTGCGCGTTCTGGCTCTACCTCCATCCCAAACTAGCCGGCATCACCGGCCCGTGGTCCCGCTTAGCCTTTGTGTTAGCTTCCGCTTCGGTGCTCGGCTGGATCTCCGGAATCGATGTCGGCGTCAACTTCCACAACCATTCCCACCGCCCCATCTTCACCTCGCAATTCCTCAATCGCTGGTTCGGCCGGGTATGGACATTCTCGGGCGGCTGGCCTTCCTTTTTCTGGGAGTACTGCCACGTCACCATTCACCATGCCAGATTGTTGACCACTGACGATTGGACTTTGCCCAAACACACGGCTGACGGAAAATTTGAAAACTTTCAACGCTACCTCTTCACTCACTGGCCCTGGCGCATCTCGATACATCTCTGGAAGGATCTGACCGCGCGCCAAACCATCCGCCGCCGATCACTCCGCGAACTCGCCATCTTCCTTGCGCTTTGGTCGATTCCCTTCTGGATCGACCCGATAATGGCTTTGTGTCTCTGGGTGCTGCCCCACTGGATCGCCAACGCGTTCGTGATGAACTCGGGAATGTATGTCCAGCACGCGGGCTGCGTCCCGAAAACCTCCGCTAAGCCGGCAAGCCACTCCACGGTCTTTGTGTCGAACCTGTTCAATCTCACCATGTTCAATATTGGCTTCCACTCCGAGCATCATGACCATCCCCGCATCCACTGGTCGGAACTCCCCCAACTGCACGAGCGCCTCAAGCAGGACCTGATTGACGGCGGGGCTCACGTGGTTCCCTTCGGTAATTACCGCGCCGCTTTCTTGCTAGCCGGCGACGATGCACGGCAAAAAGGCTTCGCGCAGCAGGACCCCAGATACAGAAACAGCCGGTAGCAGGATAGATTGGCCTGGCAACTCAACCTGGCATAAACTTAATCGGATAAGGGGGCAGTCCAGTTGAGTCTTATGCAATTCCTGCGAACCATCGCGAGTCTCACGTTTTGCATACTCGCTTTCTCTGCCTCACCCGCGCGCACGCAAGATCCGCCCGCCAGCGCTCCGCCTCCCAGCCAACCGCAACCAAAGCCAAAGAAGAACGTGGATTCTGCGGTCAGCTCCGCTCCAGACCAGCCCCAGTGGGATCCTCTGCGCGCGGAAAAAGACCTCGATGTCGGCAAATACTACATGAAGAGGGGCGACGTGGACGCCGCGATCGACCGTTTCGAGGACGCCACCATCGCGAAACCCGGCTACGCGATTCCCTTCCTCTATCTGGGCGAAGCCTACGAAAAGAAAGGCAAGAAGAAACCCGCCGTGAAGGCCTACCAGCGGTACCTCGATCTCTATCCCCACGCCGAAGACGGCGACAAAATCCGTAAAAAAATCGAAAAACTAAACAAGGAAATCGACAAAGAAAAAACCAAGATGTAACGATCCACGCGTAGCGACTACCTTCAGGTGGCCGACCATTTTCGAGGCCAAACTCCTAGTAATTTGTCATCCTGAGGAGCGCATCAGTTGCGCTCCTCAGGACCGCAACTGATGCGCTTCCAAGATTTCGAGGTTGAGATCCTTCGGCTGGCTTCATCATCGGATAGCAGAAGGATGACAATCGCAGAGGAGTCGCTCTACCGCGCCAACCGATCCAGAAACTTCCTCGCCGCCCCGAAATGCTCGTACCGCTTTTCCTCCGCCCGAAACTCCGGCGAATGCGAAATCAGGCTGCACCCCGACCGCCGCGTCGGATGCTTCACATGCAGCATCTCGTGATACAGCACGTACTCCACCACAAATTGCGGCACTCCCGGCCGGTCCATCCGCCGATTGAGCACGATCTGATTCGGCCCCGGATCATAGCAACCAAACTGCCTTCGCCACGCGCGGCTGCTCCACGCAATGTGCGGCCGCTCCAGCTCCCTCGAAAAATATTTTTTGTTGAGTTCCTCGAAGAGCGCGGCCAAATCGTGATGCTCTCCATGCGGAGAGGCCTGCGCCGGAGGCACGCGCCGGCGACGAAGATGATTGATCCGGCTGCGCGTCCGATCCGAACGCGCATACTCCAGATACGCACCCACCAGCCCTCGCGATGGCCGACGCCGAAACACCCGCGCAAGCAACAGGGCCGCCGCTCCCTCCAGCACCGTCTGCGGCGCGCGCCGCAAAAGATCCGAAAAGCGCACGTAGTAAACATCGCCCCGCCGCCGCAAGGTAATCACCAGGCTACTGTACGCGTAAAACTCCACATGGAAATGCGGCGGCCGCCCCTCGCAGCCGATTCGCGTGAACATCCGCTGAAACAACGCCTCTCCGCCTGGAACGTGGGACCCTACTTTGCCGCGCGGACTCAATGCTCGCGCCTCAATTCTTTCGCCGCACCGGCGGTGGCGCCGCCTTCTTCTTCGCCGTTTCCGCTTCCTTCAGCGCGTCCTCGGTGCCTTGCACGGCGTCGTCCAGATTGTCCTTGTAAATCTCCAGCTCGGGGCCGCTGGCGGAATACTTCTTCAATGTTTCCAGAAAACCCTTGGACTTCGTCGCCATCAGGTCAATCCCCTGCCGGATGTTGTCTTGCTTCTCCAGGCCGAGCTGAATCAAATCCGCCGCGTCGTCCACGCACCCGATGTACGAATTCATTAGATAGTTCAGCATTTCCGTGTGTTTGTTCGACGATGGATGCTCCAGTTCGTACTGGAATTTTGTCAGGCGGTCCTCCGCAAAAGTAAGAAACAGCTTGATGCGGTCGTTGGTCGTCTCGGCATCGCGAATCTTTCCCGCTTCGACGGACGAGAGGTAATCCTTCTCAGGCCGTTGCGCGAACGTGCCGGCGGGCGAGGTGCAAAAAAAGCCGAAGGCCACGAACGCCAAACTCGTCGCCATCAAATGTTTATTTTTCATGGTTTCGCCTCAGCCGCCGGAGGTACTTTCGCCACATCCTTGCTGCGCCGGGGAAACAGCAGGTGGATCAATCCATCGTCCGTGTCGATCAAATCTTTGCGCACAATCTCCAGCGGTGGACGATACTCTTCCGGCGCCACAAGCAGCGTATCCTCCACCTCGCGAATCCCCTGCCGCACTTCCAGTTCCAGTTGCCGGTATCCGCCGGGATGCCGATCCGCATCCGGCTGCTGTTTCTTCAGAAGCTCGAATGCCTGCCGGACGTTGTCCCGGTATTTCTCGAAAATCAGCCCCACTGCAGCGTAGTCGCCCGCCTTGCTCGCTTGCGTGGCCGCATCAAATTCCAGAGCGCCGAGTTTCTGCAGGTCTTTGATTTTACCGCCGGCGTGGCTTTCCCGATCGAATTGTTCTTGCAGTTCTTTCAGCTTGTCCGCCGTTGCAAGCGCTCCGCTGCACGAAAGCATCGCGGCGGACATCAAGATAGCCAACCGGCGGCTCCGTCGGCAAAGCCGGTCATTTCTTCTTCTCGGCCCGTTTTTCGAGGACATGAATCCGCTGGTTCGCCTGCCAAACCTGGTCCGGATGCTGGTTCTGGTCCAGGTCCAGAAATTTTCGGTACGCATCCAGGGCGGGTTGAACCTGATTGAGTTTATCGTAACAAAGCGCGCGAATAAACCATACGCCCGCATTCGGCTTTTCCATCTTCTCAACCACGTCGTAGCCTGCCAGCGCCGCCGCGTAGTTGCCGCTCTTGTAAAATGTCGCGGTCAAGTCCTTCCAGTAAACGACGTTGCCTTTATCCAGTTGAACCGCAATTTTCAGTTCGCCTTCCGCACCGGCAAAATCGCGCTTTTCCAGATACAGCCGCCCCAGTCCGCCATGGAGTTGCGCATCCCGCGGCGCAAGCGCAAGCGCCTGTTTCAGCGTGGCGATGGCTTCGTCCAATTTGTTCTGCCCGATTAAAATGTCCGCGCGGAGGCGAAGCGCGTCAAGCGTCGGCGCCTGACCGTTCCCCGGCTTCCCCGTTTCCGCGAGCGCTTCGTCAAACTGTTTGTTCGCCACGAGAAGTTGCACGAACCGTGCGCGCGCCGCGGAGTCCTGCGGTGCGGCCGCGAGGTAACTCCGGTAAGCGTCGATCGCCTCCGGTTTTCCTTGCGCATCAAAGCTCACCGCCAATCCTCGCAGCGCCGGCGTGGACTTTGGCTGGATTTCTAGTACCATCAGAAACTTCTTTTCCGCGTCCGCCGGCTTTTTTAGTTGCAGGTACACTTCGCCCAAATGAGTCAGCGACTCAGTGTCGCCGGCAGTTAAATGCGACGCAGACTCAAACGATTCGGCCGCCCCGGCCAGATCACCGGAGCGTTCCAGTGCAACTCCTAAAAGGAAACGCGGCCGGCTCTGGCTGGGTAACAGCTCGATCGCTCTGCGCAGCGGCGCGACGGCCGCCGGGGGCTCCTTCTCCAGAAGTAAAATGCCGAGATTCAGTTGCGCTTCCGCCATCTTCGGGTCCAACGCAATGCAGCGCGTGTATTCCGCGCGAGCCTCTTCCGTTCGATTCAGCCCCGTATAAGCATACGCAAGCTGAAAATGCGCAAACGCAACTTCCGGTTTTTCCGCCAGGAATTTCTGCAAAGGAGGGATGGCCGCCTCGAAATTATTTTTTTCGAGCGCCGCCTGCGCCTCGTCCAGCAGGTCGTTTAGCGGATTCTGCACCTTCTGCGCTTTGGCCTGCGGGGACTTGCCGGTGGGATTCTGTGATTGCCGGAATTCCGTTGCAGAGTGCGCCGTGGGTGGAACCGTGGAAAGCAAAAATAGAAACACAGTTGGAATCTGTCGCTTCAATCGTTTCCGCATCACGGCTCCCGTGAAGTTGGCTTGCTGCTTTCTGGGCGCGCGCCCGTTGCGCCATCGTCCGGCCCGCCGCCGTTGCCCGGCCGCTTCGCTGCGCCGTTTCCGTTCGCAAGCGCTTTCCCCAAGAATCGCCCGGTGTGCGATTGCGCATTCCGCGCCACTTGCTCCGGAGTTCCCGTCGCGATAATTTTGCCGCCCTGGTCGCCGCCTTCCGGCCCCATGTCGATCAACCAATCGGCGGATTTGATCACATCAAGATTGTGCTCGATCACCAGCAGCGACGCGCCGGACTCCAACAGCCTCCGGAATGCTCCAAGCAACTTGGCAATATCGTCAAAGTGCAGCCCTGTTGTCGGCTCATCGAGAATATAAAGGATGCCCTGATTCTCCGACCGAGTCAGATGCGCTGCCAGCTTCAAGCGTTGCGCCTCCCCGCCCGACAGAGTGGTGGCCGACTGCCCCAGTCGCAAATAGCCTAACCCAATCTCGTTCAGCACCCGCAGCTTCGAAACCACCTTTGGCACGTTCACGAAAAACGCCAGCGCTTCGCGCACCGTCATCTCCAGCACGTCGTGCACGTTTTTCCCGTGGTAACGCACCTCAAGAATGCTCGATTTGAATCGTTGCCCGCGGCACTCCTCGCAGATCAGTTCCACGTCGGCCAGGAATTGCATCTCAACGGTTACCGTCCCGTCGCCCTGGCACGTTTCGCAGCGCCCGCCCGGCACGTTGAACGAAAAATGGCCTGCCGCATATCCCCGCCGCTTGGCGTCGGGCGTCTCGGCAAAAACGTCACGGATCGCGTCGAACGCCTTCATATACGTCGCCGGATTCGATCGCGGCGTGCGCCCAACCGGCGATTGATCCACGATGATAACTTCCTTGATTTGGTCGTCTCCGTCCAGCCGGTCGCAAAATTCCTTGATGCTCGCGCTATTGCGTTTCGCCAGCAGCGCGCGGTAAAGCACATTGTGCACCAGCGTGGATTTTCCTGAGCCGCTCACGCCCGTCACCACCGTCAGCGTCCCCAGCGGCAGCATCAGATCCACATTCTGCAAATTGTGCAACGTAGCGCCGTACAAACGCAGAAATTTTCCCGTCGGCTTGTGCCGCGTGGCCGGAACGGGGATCCGCGACTCCCCGCTGAGATATTTCCCGGTGATCGATTTCGGATCCTTCAGGATTTCGTCGTAAGTCCCGCAGAACAACAGCCTGCCGCCCAGCTCCCCCGCTCCCGGCCCGAGATCAATCACCCGGTCCGCCGCCTGAATCGTGTCCGGGTCGTGCTCCACCACCAGCACCGTGTTGCCGAGATCGCGCAGTGATTTCAGGATGTCGATCAACCGCTGCGTGTCCCGCGGATGCAGCCCAATCGAAGGCTCGTCCAGCACGTACATCGCGCCTACCAGGTGCGAGCCCAGTGAAGTCGCCAGCTGAATCCTTTGTGATTCTCCGCCCGAAAGCGTCGAGGTAAGCCGCTCCAGCGTCAGGTAGTCGAGCCCGACCTCATCCAGAAATTGTAATCGCGTCCGAATCTCCTCCAGAATCCGGTCCGCAATCTTTCCCTGCGCCTCCGTCAGCTTCAGCTCCGCAAAAAACACCCGCGCGTCCTTCACCGTCAGCTTGCAAAGGTCGGTGATGGATTGCCCGGTAATCTTTACCGCACGCGCTTCGGCCCGCAGCCGCGTTCCCCCGCAATCCGGGCAGGTCGCATACCCGCGATACCGGCTCAAAAATACCCGCACGTGCAGTTTGTACTTCTTCCGCTCCAGCCAGGCGAAAAATCCCTTCACACCTTCGAAATCATTTTCCGGGTCGCCTTCCAGAACCAGCCGCCGCTGCTCCGCTGTAAGCTGCCGCCAGGCCACGTTCGTCGGTACGCCGCGCCCCTTGGCCCATTTCTTCGCTTCCTGCAGCAGCACCCGGTATTTCGGCTTGGTCCACGGCTCAATCGCGCCGTCATCCAGCGATTTGCTCGGGTCAGGCACCACCAGGTTCAAATCAAAATCAATCGTGTTGCCGAATCCCTGGCAGCGCGGGCACGCCCCGTACGGATTGTTGAAGGAAAACAGCCGCGGCTCCGGCTCCTGATACAGCGTCCCGTCGTTCTTGCATTCGAACCGCTCGTTAAAGGTCAGCCGCTCTGCCGCGTTTCCGTCGTCATCTGCAACAAATTCCAGAATCGCTTCCCCGCCCTCGCGGTAGCAAATCTCAATGGAGTCCACCAGCCGCGAGCGCGATTCCGGATTCACCGCCAGCCGGTCGACCAACACCCACACCGGCTTAGCAAAATTCACGTCCAGCAAAGTTTCCGGCGAAGAAAACTCATGCACGCGCCCGTCCTGGTAAAGCCGGTTGAATCCCCGCTTCTGCAACTCCGCCAGGATTAACCGCAGCGTTTCCTGCGTCAGTGGTGCCGGCTTCTTTCGCGACGCTCGCTTCCCCGCTCCACTCACCTCGGCCGCAGGCATGCGCAACAAATAAAGTACATAGAAGCGCCGTCCGGCTTTCAGCGACAGCACCCGGGTCGCAATCTCGTCCGGCGAATCGCGCCGCACCTCGCTGCCGCACTTGACGCAAAAAGTCTGCCCGCAGCGCGCAAACAACAGCCGCAGGTAATCATAAATTTCTGTTGACGTAGCCACCGTCGAGCGCGGATTCCGCGTCGAATTCTTCTGCCGAATCGCCACGGCCGGTGCAATCCCCGAAATCTCGTCCACATCCGGCTTCTCCATGCGCTCCAGAAATTGCCGCGCATAAGCCGAGAGCGATTCCACGTACCGCCGCTGCCCTTCCGCATACACCGTGTCAAACGCCAGCGACGATTTTCCCGACCCGCTCACACCCGTAACCACCGTCAGCGCATTGTGCGGAATATCCACGCTCACGTTCTTCAGGTTGTGCACCCGCGCTCCGCGGATCCGCAAAACCTCTTGCTGTTCGAGGATAGGAGGTATGGTTTCGCTTGTGGCCAAAGGGAAGCCCAGACAGTGCGCTTTCCGCACCCTGCCTAAACTTCAAAGTATACGACTCCCATGCAACGCGGGCAAATTGCGTTTAGAGTGAAAAACCGGCGTGGAACTTATTGCTGCTGCAGCCTGATGCTTCCGATGCCGCCGTTCACCGAAAGATGAATCGTGGTCGGCGATTTGCCATAGGCCTCATTCACATACTGCCCGTCTTCTTCCTTCAACCCATGCGTGTCAATGGAACCCAAACCACCATGCACGATCGCCACCACACCCACATCCTTCGGCAATCGAATCGTCGCTTCACCCACCCCGCCTTGAATCTCCGCCTCCAAGTCCTTCGCGCGCTCGCCGGAAAGGTCCACATCCGCCTGCCCCGCGCCGATATTCAACTCCAGCCGCGTCAGGTCGACCTTCGCAAACCGAAATACGCCGCGGCCCGCTCCAACGTCCACCTCCAGATCGAGCGGAATCGAATCGCTCACTTTCAGATTCCACGTATTGTCGGAATTGGTCACCAGCGTTCCGCCGCCCTCCTGCTCAACGCTCAATTCTCCCTCGCCATTGTGGACGGAATACTCAATCTTCGGCTCTCCCCACGAGCTTCCAAAGGAAAAATCAGCGTTTAACAATGAGTCTGCCCCGCCGCTCATCGTCAAATCCCCCGCGGGCATCTTCACCGACATACGCACACTCTTGGCGTCCCTCTTTTCGATCCTTTCCTGCCGGTGCGAATTCATTGTGGAGTGGCTTGGCCATTCTCGCGAAGCATAGGTGTGTCCCCGCCAGGTCAAAACGATCACCACCAGCAAAAAGGCAACTGTCCCCAGCGTTGTCCCAATGGGAAATGCAGGAGACGCCTCGGGATTTTGCACTCGCCGAGAGCGGTCCCAAACCATCCCCGCCCCGGCAAAAATTAGAATCAATGGCCAATACTTCCCCACCACCGGCCATGGATTAAAATTGGGCAGTGCCCGCGAAATCAGAATCAACCCGCCAAAAGCAATCAGGAGCAGCGGAAACACAACCGAACTGCTCCGGACACCGCGATTTCGCCCCATCCTCAGACCTCTCTAGCAATAACTACGCAAATTCCACCCAAATGTTCCATGCGTGTAGCGGTCACCTTCAGGTGGCCAGGTTAACCCGCATCAGAAGCCGCACCACACCCCCTGCCCGAATCCTATGTCCGCCCCGGCACCACGTCAATTCCCACCTCCCCAAATCCCTATGCTAGAGTTCGCTTGAGCATCCAAGGAACACCACTCATGCCAAAGTTCGACCGCATCATCTGGATCGTCCTCGACAGCGTTGGCATCGGCTCGCTGCCCGACGCCGCCGACTACGGCGACACCGGCCGCACCACGCTCGGCCACATCGCCGAATATCGCTCGCTGCAGATTCCTACCCTCGTTGAACTCGGCCTCGCGAACATCGCCCCGCTCAAGAATCTCTCTCCCGCCGCTGCCCCCAAAGCCTCCTACGGCAAGGGCGCAACGCACTCCCCCGGCAAAGACACCACCACGGGCCACTGGGAAATGGCCGGAGTCTGGCTCGACCAGGCGTTTCCCGTTTACAAGCACGGTTTTCCTCCGGAAATTATCGACCCCTTCGAAAAACAGATCGGCCGCAAAACGCTCGGCAACAAACCCGCCTCTGGCACCGAAATCCTGAAGGAACTCGGCGAAGAGCACGTCCGCACCGGCAAGCCCATCGTCTACACCTCCGGCGACAGCGTCTTCCAGATCGCGGCCCATGAAAGCGTTATTCCCGTCCCCGAGCTTTACTGCATGTGCGAAATCGCAAGAAAACTTCTCGACGGCAAGCATCGCGTCGGCCGCGTAATCGCCAGGCCCTTCGAAGGCACCGCCGGCCATTTCACCCGGACCTCCCGTCGCCACGACTACGCCGTCGATCCTCCCAAACCAATGCTCATGGACGTGCTCGCGGATAAGAAAATCCCCGTCGTTGGCATCGGGAAAATCCACGACATCTACAACGGCCGCGGTGTGGACGATTACGTCACGACAAAATCAAACACCGATGGCATGGAAAAACTAACCGCGGCACTCGGTCAGCACGCGAACGGCTTGATCTTCTGCAATCTGGTGGATTTCGACATGCTCTACGGCCACCGCAAGGATTTGGAGGGTTTTGCCAGCTCGCTGGAAGAATTCGACGCGCAACTAGCGCCCTACTTGAAATTGCTCAACGCAAAGGATCTTCTGATCATCACCGCGGACCACGGCTGCGATCCCGACCCGCGCTGGGAAACCACCGACCACTCCCGCGAGTACGTCCCAATCCTCGCCTACACGCCCGCCCAAAAATCCGGCGCCAATCTAGGCACCAGAGCCACCCTAGCCGACATGGGCCAGACCATCGCCCAAAATTTTGGCGCCGAAATCCCCCACGGTGCCAGCTTCCTCCCAGCCTTAGCATAGCGGCCGCCGGTAGCACAGGCTTCAGCGTGTGCCCTTGGGTTTGCCTTTGTACCGGCCACCTTCAGGTGGCCAACTCCCACTTTTGAGTGCGGAGGCGAAGCCTCCGCTTTTAAGCATGCAGCCGCACCACGCAGATCACAATCACACCCGCACCCTGTCAGTCTGAGGGCATCCGACGAGGTCCGGTGTTTGGACTCCGGTGACTGTTACCGGAGATGCGCGAAGAACCTCAACTTCCAATTTATTTTCCGATTTTAATTTGAAGGAACTTCAGCAACACTAATTTTCGCTCAGTCTACTTCCCCGAAACCCCGCTGCTCGCCGTCGGCGCGTAATACCCGTTCCTCGTCCGCGCCACCAGTTTCCCATGGCCCCGCGGCGGAATCACATCCACGTGCACCGCACGGAACGTCCCGTCCCGCGCCCCGTTCGATGGGTAATACGCCAGCGTGTACTGGTGCCGGATATCGTGCGCCACCTGCTCGCAGATCGCGTGCACGTCGTCCACGTTCTCCGGGAAAAACGCCAGCCCCCCCGAAGCCTGGGCAATTTCCGTCAGCGCTCTCTTGGCATTCTTCGCGCTGCGCTTATTTTCCTGCCCAAGCAGGCCGATCGTATAGATCACAGTCGACGTCTTCTGAATTTCCCGCAGCGTCTTCTCCAGCGAATTCCGGCTGGTGTTGTCCTCCCCGTCCGTAACGATCAGCAGCACCTTCTTCTCTTTCACGCCCTTCTTCAGGTGATCCAGCGACCCGATGATCGCGTCGTAGAGCGCCGTACTTCCCCGCGAGTCAATCCTCTCCAACGCTTCTTTTAGCTCCGGGATGCTGCTCGAAAAATCCTTGTCCAGGTCCAGGTAAAAATCGTCGTTGAAATTCACCACGAACGCTTCGTCCTGCGGGTTGCTGCTCTGCACCAGCGTCAGCGCCGCTTCGTTCACCCGCGGCCGCTTGTCCCGCATGCTGCCGCTGTTGTCGATCACCAGGCCCATACTGACTGGAACATCTTCGCGCTTGAATATGGAAAGCTTCTGCTCCACCTTATCTTCGTAAACGCGGAAATTATCCTGCGTCAGCCCGTCCACGAACTTCCCGCGGTCGTCGTTCACCGTCGTGTGCAGCACCACAAGGTTGACGTCCACCTTGATCCGGCCGCCCGACGGAGAAGCGCCGCCTTCCTGTCCCGGCGGAGGAGGCGGCGGGGGAGTAGTAACCGGAATTTGCGCAATCGAACCGGTTGCCGCGAAGAGCGAGGCAAACAACAAACTGGCAATGATTAGTCCGATATGCCCGAAACGCTTACCTGCTTCAGTGGGCCGGCGCGTAATATCCGGTTTTCGAATAAGTGGAGAGGGGTGGGAGTCCCTTTGGGGCGCGCAGCTTGACCTTGATCTTCCGCCACCGCGCGTCGTGAACGTGATTGCTTGGCTTGTATCCCAGTACATATTGATTGCGTAGCTCCATGCCGATTTTCGACGCAATGTCCGGCAGTTCATTTAGATGCTCGACAGCGAAAACGCGGCCACCCGTTAATTCCGTAACTTCGGAGAGCAGCGTTGGGCCATTCAACTCTTCCGGGGTGCGGTTCCGATAACCAAGCGGGTCATAGATGCCGATGGCATAGAGCTGGGTATCCGCTTCCTTGACCAGCCGCTTGATGTCGTTCTCGTTGTACCTGCTATGATTATCCCCTCCATCGGAAAGAATCAGCAAGGCGCGTTTGGCGTTATGTGCACCCCTCATCTGGCTCAG
>DATMMG010000182.1:0-3225 GCA_035569815.1 Candidatus Methylomirabilota bacterium | reverse complement strand
CGGCGGCAGCCGCCTATTTCCAGACGGACGGGCAGGGACCAAACGACTATTTCGTGAACCGCACACTGTCCGGAAATTTCGGCTACGCCTTTTCGGATACCAACCAGCTGCATCTTTCTCTTCGCAACAACACCAGCGATGCCGGCATTCCCGGCCCCACGCTGCAGGGCCCGCCAGATCTTTTCCAGGGCTACGGACAGAAGATTTTCTCCGCCAACGCCCGTTGGGAATTCACTTCCGGCTCCCACTGGCACCACCAGCTCATGGGCTCGGACTCTTACACGCGCCAGCACAGTTTCGCTAATCCGGGAGACACTTTTCCTTTTGACTCGCTGCTCACCTTCAACCGCGTCGCGCTCAACCCGCAATCGAGCTATGTCTCCCGCAACTTTATCGCCACGGTCGGCTACCAGTACGAAGTCGAGAACGGCGGCATCACGTTTATTTCGCCGGGCCATCTCCGCCGCAACAACCAGGCCGGTTATCTCGACTTCCGCTATACTCCCATTTCCCGCCTCACCCTAGATTTTGGGGGGCGTGTCGAGGCAAACGACAGCTTCGGCACCCGCGTCGTTCCCCGCATCGGCGGCTCCTACGCGCTACGCTATGGCAAGGGCTTTTTCGGCGACACGCGGTACCATGCATTCTACGGCCAGGGCATCAAGGAGCCGCGCTTCGATCAGACCTTCGGAACCGATCCCTGTGTTCCGGGTAATCCCAATCTCAAGCCCGAAGCCAGCAAGGGATGGACCACGGGTTTCGATCAGAAGCTCGCTTCCGATCGCTGGAAACTTTCCGCTGATTATTTTTACACCCGCTTTTACGACATCATCAGCTTCGCGCCCACGTCCGCGTTCTGCGGCACTTTTTTCAACACGGACCTGGCCATCGCTCGAGGCGTCAACCTCGGTTCCGAATACCGCTTCAGCAAATGGCTCTTCGTGAACGGCAACTACACCTATGACAACTCGCGCGTAATCAGCTCGCCGAACTCTTCCGACCCGTCGCTGATCCCGGGCAACCATCTGATTCGCCGCCCGGTCAATTCCGGCTCGTTCGGGATCAATTTCGCGCTCGCCCGCGTGAATTGGAACTTTATCGGTTATTTCACAGGCGTGCGCACAGACTCGAACTTCGTCAATTCCACTCAGATAAACAATCCCGGCTACGCGCGCTTCGATATGGCTGCGAATTACAACCTGACCCGCGGGCTTTTCGTCACCGCGCGCGCCATCAATCTTTTCGACAAGCAATACCAGGACGCTCTCGGTTATCCCGCGCTGGGCCGCTACTACATGCTGGGCCTGCGCTACGCCTTCGCCGGGAAAAACTGATGTCCGTTCCTGAACCCATCCTCTTCTGCTGGAGCGGCGGCAAAGACAGCGCCCTCGCGCTGCACACGCTGCTCCGGCAAAACGATGTGCGCATCGCGGCCCTGCTCACCACTGTGACCGAGGGCTACGACCGTATCAGCATGCACGGCGTTCGCCGCGAGCTTCTGCAGCAGCAGGCGGAGTCTCTTCGCCTGCCGCTGCACGAAGTCTTCATCCCGCCGCAATGCGTCAATCCGATATACGAAGCACGGATGGAAGCGGCCTTGCTCCATTTTTACGAGCAGGGAATTCGCCGCGTAGCCTTCGGCGACATCTTCCTCGAAGATCTCCGCCTCTACCGCGAAAAAAATCTCGCCCGCGTCGCGATGCAAGCCCTCTTCCCCATCTGGAAGCGCGACACCCGCGATCTCATCCTCGAATTCCACGCCGCCGGATTTCGCTCGGTCGCCGTTTGCATCGATTCCAAGGTCCTCGATCCCGGGTTCGCCGGCCGCGAACTCGATGCGTCCTTCTTCGCCGATCTCCCGCCCGGCGTCGATCCCTGCGGCGAAAACGGCGAGTTCCACACCTTCGTCTTCGACGGTCCAATCTTCTCGCACCCCGTCGGCTTCACCCTCGGCGAACTCGTCCAGCGCGATTCCTTCGTCTTCCGCGATCTGTTGCCTGAAAAAGCTATCAAGGAGGTTTGACTCGAATCATGTTCCAGGAAAAATCGGCTTCTCACGTTTTTATGCTTCGCGCCATTCTCGCCGCCGTAATGATCGTCCTCGCCGCCGTGCTCCGCATCGTTCCGCATCCGTGGAATTTCACTCCCATCGGCGCCATGGCGCTTTTCTCCGGAGCGATGTTTCGCGACCGCCGCGCAGCCTTTCTTTTTCCGCTCGTAGCCCTCTTCGTTGGTGACCTCTTCGTCGGCCTCCATCGCCTCATTCCCGTTGTGTACGCCAGCTTCCTGCTCAGCGTGCTCATCGGCACAACTCTTGCCAATCGACGCGGCCTTCTCCGCATTGGCGGTGCCATTTTTCTTGGCGCGCTTCAGTTTTTCCTCCTCACCAACTTGGCCGTCTGGAAACTCTTCGGCACCTACCCGCACAATCCCGCGGGCCTCGCCGCCTGCTACATTGCGGGCCTGCCCTTCTTCGGCAACGCCCTTGCCGGTGACGCCCTCTACGCCACGCTCTTCTTCGGTATCTTCGCTCTCGCCGAGCATCTGGTCCCGGCCCTCCAGTTGGAGCCCGGCGTGTCGCATGTCTGATCAGAAGAACGCCGTGTAGGGGCGGCTTTAGGCCGCCTCTCTTCGCGCATCATCGCGCGCGCCTCTGCTATACTTTATCTCTTTCACCATGACGAAGTTCGCCACCGAATCCGCCATGTCTCCCGAACTCCTCGCCAAATACGAGCCGGTCATCGGCCTGGAAGTCCACGTCCAGCTCCTCACCAAAACAAAAATTTTCTGCGGCTGCTCCACGCGATTCGGCGATTCGCCGAACTCCAACGTCTGCCCGGTCTGTCTCGGCCTTCCCGGCACGCTTCCCGTCCTCAACAAGCGCGCCGTGGAAATGGCCATGCGTGCCGCCCTGGCCATCAACTGCACCGTTCATGAGCATTCCCGCTTCGCACGCAAGAATTATTTTTATCCGGACCTGCCCAAGGGCTACCAGATCTCGCAATTCGAATTGCCCCTGGCCACCGGCGGCTGGCTCGAAATCGAAGTCCACGGCGAAAAAAAGCGCATTGGCATCACCCGTCTGCACCTTGAAGAAGACGCGGGGAAATCGCTCCACGACGGCTTTCCGCACTCCGACGAAAAAACCTACGTGGATTTCAACCGTTGTGGCACCCCGCTCAGTGAGATCGTTTCCGAGCCTGATATGCGCACGCCCGATGAGGC
>DATMMG010000181.1:0-23029 GCA_035569815.1 Candidatus Methylomirabilota bacterium | reverse complement strand
GGAATGTCGTTCAGGTTGATGATCACCTTGCGCGCGCCCTCGGCCACCAGCTTTTGCATGAACGCGCTCAGGTGTTCGCTGGGATCGCCAATCGTTAGCCTTCCCTGCACATCCACGAAGTGGACGCCGTTGGCTTCACGTGAAGTAATTTCCAGTGGTGGATGCAGAGTCATTGCAATTTTCCCTTAATTTTACTTTTGCAGAGCGACCGGGCGGCCGCAGGGCATCCGGGTGCGGGCGGCCTTTGCATTATACGATGATAAGGATGAAGGACAAGCCAATTGGGGTTGTACACGAACACCGGTGGGACGCAGCCCCCGCCGAGGCTCGCAAAATCCAAGAAGCGCTGCGGACCCACTGGAAGGGCGAGGACAACTTTGACGAGATCCGCACGGTGGCCGGGCTGGATGCTTCCTTCCTGCTGATGGGATCGCAGGCGCTCAAGAAGCCGGCGGGCCGCTGGAACCTGTTGCGCAACGCCAATCAGGCCATCGGCTGCGTGGTGATGTACCGCTTTCCTGAAATGGAAGAGATGGAACGCGCCCACGCGATCTTGCCTCTGGATTTTCCTTACGTGCCGGGATTGTTGAGCTTCCGGGAAATTCCAGTGCTGCTCGCTGCCCTGAGGAAATTGAGGACGATCCCCGACCTGCTGTTTTGCGACGCCCAGGGCTACGCGCATCCCCGCCGAATGGGCCTGGCGTCGCACCTCGGCGTGGTACTGAACCTTCCTACAATAGGCTGCGCCAAGAGCCTGCTGATCGGCTCGCACAAGGCGCTACCGCAAAGGGCCGGAAGTTGGACGCCGCTGGTCGACGAAAAAACCGGCGGCGAGCGAATCGGGGCCGTGGTGCGCACGCGCACCGGAGTTAAGCCCATTTACGTCTCTCAAGGCCACCGCGTCAGCCTCGAATCCGCAATCCGCCTAACCCTAGCCGTGACTGACGGCTACCGCATCCCCCGGCCCACCCGCGACGCCGACCACTTCGCAGGCGAAATAAAAAGGAAGCTTTTGGCAGGCCAAGCATCCGAAAAACGAATCTTTTCCAGCTAAATTTCAAGCCGCGGCATCGGATTCGCATGCGTATAATCTGGGCGGTCAAGTGAACATTCCCCGAAACATTCAGCGGTTGGCCCTGTAATGGGCGGGCTCAAACCTTTCGCTCCGGAGAACCTATCGATGAAGCGCATGGGCATTTTGTGTTGTTGCATATTGACCCTGGTTCTCAGTTCCCGCCCCATTCGCGCGCAACAGCCTCCAGCCTCTTCGCCAGCTACTTCGCCCGCCGCCAGCCCCTCCTCTTCCGATGCATCGAAAGCCGTCGCCGACAAGCTGAACCAATTGGACCAGAGAGTGACTGCGGCACAATCCAACGCGGACAACGCCTGGATGCTGGTCAGCGCCGCGCTGGTGTTGATGATGACCGGGCCCGGCCTCGCTCTCTTCTACGGCGGCCTGGTGCGCCACAAAAACGTGCTGGCGATCATGATGCAGAGTTTCGCGCTGATGGCCTTGATCACGGTGCTCTGGGCGGTGGTAGGCTACAGCCTCTGCTTCGGCGGAAGTGGCCCCGTGATCGGGAATTTCCAGTTTGCGATGTTGCGCGGCGTCGGCGTGGTGCCGAACGCCGATTACGCCGCCACCATCCCACAACTCACTTTCATGGTCTACCAGTTGATGTTCGCCGTCATCACGCCCGCGCTGATCACCGGCGCCACCGCCGAGCGCATGAAGTTCTCGGGCACGTGCCTGTTCATGACCCTGTGGTTCCTGATCGTCTACGCGCCGATGGCCCACATGGTCTGGGGCAAAGGCGGGTTCCTGAACGCTTCGCTGGGCGGAAGATTCCCAACGCTGGATTTTGCCGGCGGCACGGTCGTGCATATCACCTCCGGCGTTTCCGCGCTGGTCTGCGCGCTCTACATGGGCAAGCGCGTGGGATATCCGAAGCAGCCGATGCCGCCGCACAGCCTGGTTCTGAGCTTTATCGGTGCCTGCCTCTTGTGGGTCGGGTGGTTCGGCTTCAACGCCGGAAGCGCTTTGTCCTCTGGCGGCCTGGCCAGCAGCGCGTTCGTAGCAACGCATTTTGGGGCCGCCGCGGCAGCATTAAGCTGGAGCGCGGCGGAATGGCTGAAGAACGGCCGCGCCAGCGCTCTGGGCGCGATCTCGGGAGCGGTGGCCGGACTGGTGGCCATCACACCGGCCGCGGGATTTGTTGACCCGCTCTCCGCCCTGGGGATCGGCTTCGTCGCGGGAGCCTTCTGCTACTGGATGGTCACCAAATTCAAAGCCATATTCGGATACGATGATGCCCTGGACGCTTTTGGCGTGCACGGCGCGGGCGGCACCATCGGCGCGTTGCTTACGGGCGTTTGCGCGCGCATGGTCATCAATCCGATTTATGGCGACGGCAAAGCTGTCGGCGGTTTCGATGGGCACTGGGGCCAGGTCGGCAATCAACTTGTGGGCATTTTGCTGGCTTGGGTCTTCGCGATTGTTGGCACGCTCGTGATTCTGAAAATCGTCGACGCGGTCACCGGTGTGCGAGTGACCGAAGAACAGGAAATCCAAGGGCTGGACATCACCTTGCATGGAGAAGAGGGCTACAACCTGGAAGCGTAGACTAAGGATGGAATTCGGTGACAACGCCAGGCGGGAGCATAGATCCGTATGATGAAAATCGAAGCGATCATTCAGCCGTCGCGGTTCGAATCGGTGAAGGACGCACTGCTGGAAATCGGCATTGACGGCATGACCGTGACCGAGGTCCGCGGCCACGGCCGGCAGAAAGGCCACACGGAGGTCTACCGCGGCCGCGAATACACCGTTGACCTGCTGCCCAAGATCAAACTGGAGCTGGTGCTGCCGGACAACCTGGTGAACCGCGCCGTGGAAACGATTTTGAAGAGCGCCAAGACAGGCAAAATCGGAGACGGTAAGATATTCCTGAGCCGGGTTGAGGAAGCAATCCGGATCCGCAACGAGGAACGCGGCGAAAGCGCGCTGTAAGGCTCCCGATGTCCTCTCCGCGTCCAGGTCTGATTCCGAGCTTTCGCCCGAAACGCAAAACCATGGAAGAACCGCAGGTCACTCCGCTTTCTGAGCTGGCGCCGCAATGCGAAGCTCAGCGGGAACGGATTCGCAAACTATTTGAGAGCGGGGCAGGCGCCCGCGAGACGCTGCGGCAGTTGTGTGAACTGGCCGACGGCACGATCAAGAAAGTCTTCGGCGAATTGCTGCGGGTTCGCAATGAACCCGCGCAGGGCCTGGCTCTGCTGGCCCTCGGCGGCTACGGCCGCGAGATGCTCTTCCCCTATTCGGACCTGGATCTTTTGTTTCTGTTCGGCAGCGAAAAGGCCGAGGAGGAATTCCGCCCGCTCATCTCCGAATTCTCGCGCACCCTTTGGGATCTCGGCTTTCGCGTCAGTTCCGCAGGCCGTACGTTGGAGGAATGCCGCCACATTGAAGAATCGAATTCGGAGTTTCATCTCGCCATGCTCGACCGTCGCTTTCTGGACGGCGATGCTCAACTCTTCGAAAAACTGGACGCCAAAATTTTATTGGGACCCGAAAAGCAGGCGCGGCCACTGCTGCTTTCCGAACTTCAGCGCCTTACCCGCGAACGCCTAGGTCGCTACGGCAACACCATCTTTCATCTGGAGCCGAACGTAAAGGAGGCCCCGGGCGGCTTGCGCGATTACCATGCCACGCTCTGGATGCGCCAACTGGCCGGCGATCACCGCGACCGGCGTATCAGTCCTCTGAACGAAGACGAGCTCACGCGCAACGCGGTCGAGTTCTTGAGCGGCATCCGCTGCTTCCTCCATTACAGCAACGCGCGCAACGACAACACGCTCACTTACGAACTGCAGGCCGAAGCCGCGGAGCGCTCGCTGGGTATCGATGACAACCTGCGCCGCAACGCCGCCGAGTGGATGCGCCTCTACTTCCGCCATGCCAGAACGCTGAACCGCCAACTGCTGCGCTACATGGAACAGCGCCAGGTAACTCCCCTTTCCCTTCGCCAGCGCTTGATGAACGCCATGCCGGGTGGCAGAACCGAAGCGGCGATTGGAAGAGCGTTCGCCGTCCGCGATGGACTGCTGGAATTGACCAACGAGCAGGCGTTCTCTGACCGGCAGGCGATTTACGCTTTGCTCGCCGAATCGTCCCGCCTCGGCGTTCCAATGAGCCGCGACGCCGAGCGCGGCATCGCCTACATCATGTTGCATCCGGAATTGCAGCACCGGAACACGCGAATCACCTGGCCTGCGCTCAGCGAAATACTCGGCGGAGCATTTCCTTCTCTCGCGTTGCGGCCGATGCACCGCCTCGGCCTCCTGACCGAAGCCTTGCCGGAATTTCGGACCATCGATTCACTGGTTGTGCGGGATTTTTACCACCGCTACACCGTCGACGAACATTCGCTCCGCGCGATCGAGCACCTTCAGGAACTCGCGGCTCCCCTGGATCAGCGTGGCACGCACTTCGCTCCCTTGTGGCGCACCGTGGAACGCCGTGACCTGCTCACCCTTTCGCTGCTGCTTCACGACGTTGGAAAGGGCATGCCCGTCGAAAACCACGTAGCCGGCAGCCTGCAAGCCCTCGAGACAGCCGCCGATCGCCTGAAACTGAACCCGGAAGAAAAAAACGAAGTGCATTTCCTGATCGATCACCACCTGGATATGTCCGCCACCGTCCAGCGCCGCGACATCTTCGATCCCTCCACTGTTTCCGGTTTCGCCGCCATCGTTGGCAGCCTGGAACGCCTGCAACGCCTCTGCCTTCTAACATACGCCGATATTCATGCCGTAAATCCGGAAGCCCTCACTCCCTGGAAATCGGATTTGCTTTGGCAACTGTTCGTCGCCACTTCCAACCACTTCAGCCGCACCGTGGACCGCGACCGCCTCCATGTTTCCGACGAAGCCCTTCTGCTTGCTCAGGTAAGCCGCCAATCGGAAACCGCGTCCAAAGCGGAGCTCGAACGCTTCCTCGAAGGGTTCCCGCGGCGGTATCTCACCGTTCATTCGCCGGAAGAAGTGGCACTGCACTTTGCCCTCTACCAAAAGCTGGGCGCACAGCCAGTGCAAACCGATTTGAAAGAGAGTCACCACGCTTTCGAACTCACACTGCTCTCGGCGGATCGTCCCGCCTTGTTCGCCGCGATCTCCGGCGCCTTGGCCGCTTGGGGAATGAACATCGTGAAGGCCGATGCGTTCGCGAATTCCGCCGGCGTTGTGCTGGACACCTTCCACTTCTTCGACATGCACCGGACGCTCGAATTGAATCCTGGCGAACGCGCGCGTTTTCAGCAGAGCATCGCTGACGTAGTGAACGGCAAGCAACCGCTGGAACCTCTCCTGAAAGGCCGGCTGGCCGCGGCTGTTGCGAAGCCGCCCAAGGTCACCTTCCGGACCTCCATCCAGTTTGACGACGCTTCCTCCGATCACTCCACCTTGATGGAAGTGGTCACCCAGGACAGGCCGGGACTCTTGTATGAAGTGGGTTCAGCGCTGGCTCGCCAGGGTTGCAACATTGACGTGGCCTTGATTGACACCGAGGGCCAGAAAGCCATCGACGTTTTTTATCTCACGTCACAGGGCGGAAAGCTCACCCCGCAAAAAAAGGAACTTCTGCGCGAAGTTCTGGAAGCCACGCTCGGATAGGACAGTTCAACAACCCAAGGCACGATTCCCAACCGATCCAACACTCTGTAACTGCAGAATTGCCGAGTTCGCGGTACGTTTATTGGCGCCAGGGAATTTCGACCGTCGGTGCCCATTCACGGCCCATATTGTCATCGGTGATGATTCTTTGTTTCCCCAGCCTTGCGCGCAAGGAGGGATCGCTCTCCAGCCCGAAAAATCTCGGAGGCGCATGGACTGTGTCCGCAAAGGCGCCGTAGGCCGCGAGCAAGGTCTGTCCTTCGCGCGTATCCGGCTTGAAGATCTCGGCTCCATCGATCCGGAACGCGGCCAGATTCTGCAGCCAAGTGTCGCGGTTCAGGGAAAGGGGAGAATCGCTTACGGCCAGGAAATTGATGATGCGCATACCGTAAGGAAAAACGCTGAGGCCGGTGCCAATCGTTTCATCCGATTCCGTCGTATTGAAGTAATAGACTCCCCCTGGATTCAAATGCTGGCGGATGAGTTGAAAGAATTCTTTGGAGAGCAGCGTCGTACTGTGGTCTCGCCAGTGAAAAGTGGAGTTGACGACGATCAGATCGTATTTTTCTTCGGGATGCGCGTACAGCCAGCGACGTCCGTCATCGACATAAATTTGTACCTTTTGATTTTGCAGCAACGATCGAACCGCAGAGTATTGGGAGATCAACTGCAGGTATCCCGGGTTGATTTCGACCACATCGAAACGCGAAACCCGGGGATCGTTGGCGAAGATCTGTCCCCATGACCCAGAGGCCAGGCCTATCATCAGCATTCGTTTCGGAGCGGGGTGGAGGCCGGTCACCGCGTACGCGCGAAGAACGATGTTCACGTCCTTGGCTGGATCCGTGTTGAAGTACCCATCGTAAACCCCGCCGCCGAAGACGGCGCCGCTCCCGGTAACGGCGACGATTCCGTTCCGGTTTTCCACGATCTTTGCGAACGGAACGCTGGACTCACTCCGCTGCCCAAAAACCAGCTTCTCGAAGAGCAGGCCATAACTGTGCCCCGCCAACGGAACGAGCACCAAAGCAACGACGGCCAAAACCCAGGTCCACGCGGGCTTCGACGAACTACGCACGCCCATCACGAATAGGACGAGCATGCCCGCGAGAATCCCCAGTACGCTCAGTTGAAGGCAAACCGCTCTCAGGCCTGCGTATTGCAGCCAAACAAAACCTATGCCCAGGCTCCCGGCAACGGATCCGGCGATATTTGCCGCATAAATCAGGCTGACGTGCCGGCCTGCTTCTTCATTCGCGGCAACTGATAACTGGCAGAGCATTGGCAACACGCTGCCCACCATGCCGGCAACAACAAAGAAAGCCGGTGCGCTCCACAGATACGACACACTCCTGTGCGACAGAAACGCCACCAGCGGCGGCAGAAAGGGAGAAATCGCCCCGGCACCCAACAACAGGACCCCCAAGGTCCGCAGGACAATTTCTCCTCCGGCGCTCTGCGTAAATTTTTCCGACAGGTATGCCCCCGCGGCGATGCCCCCCAGATAGGTTGCCAGCAAGAGGGCAAATGCCGGGGCGCGATCCGCGGATGCAATGGAAAAAACGCGGAACCATACAATTTCCAGCCCCAGCGCCAGAAACCCGGAAATGGCCGCAAGCATCAGGGCTTTCGGCAGCGCCACCACCGGGGTTTCCCTGGCTGGTTCCTGGAAGAAATCCCTGTCAGCAGCGCCCCTTGTTTCCTTTCGGCGTCCGTAAAGATAAGCAGACGCACCGACAACCGTGTTCAAGCAAGCCGCCACGGTGACCGCCCCGCTCTGCCCGAACTCGCGCATCAGATAGGTGGCACAAACGTAACAAGCCACGGCAGAGCCGAGTGTGTTGGCGAAATACAATCTCGATACAGACAATCCAACTCGCCCGGAGCGGGAAACGAAATGCTCCACAAGCAAGGGGAGTGTCGCGCCCATTAGAAGAGTCGGAGCGACAAGCAAAAGAATGCTGAAGAGGACTACAGAGAAGAGACTCGCGCCCGCGGTAAACGTAGCGGTCCAGTGGAAAATCCGCAGCGAAATCAACCCGAAAACGGCGACGCCAAGCTCCGAAAGTCCGAACAGGATCAGTGCCTGCCGGGAAAAGCGCGAGGAGAGCCAACCGCCCAGCAGTCCGCCCAGCCCCAGCCCCAGCATAAACGCGCTGACGACCGCGGCCACGGATTCTGCGTTGACTCCGTAAATTCCGAACAGAACACGTTGCCACACCACCTGATAAATCAATGCCGGCATCCCGGAGCACAGGAAAAGAGTGGAGAGAAGCAGGTTCTCCCTTTTCGACGGAGAAGAATCCCAAAGAAAACCTGCGGCCAGAAAAATCAGCAGATCGATGCCAAGCAAAAGCAGAACAGGAATGGTGGGCATAGTTGTCGGCGTCAGATCCGTTCGAACTAAAGTAAGGCCGACAAAATTATTTCACGTGGGGAGGAAGCCGCCTTTGCAAATCCCGTCCAGGGTTCCCAATTCGCTACTCTGCAAACAGGCGATGTCGAAATCTATCAGGCTCGGATGCTTTCGATCGGCATCCGCTTCCTGCGTCGGAAATTGCGAACCGGAGATTCAAGTTCGGTTTGGAGATCCGGGGGAACAGATCCCGTCTGTTGCCCCCTAATACTGGGAAGTGTGCATGAAGTTGATCGGTTGGGCCGCGGCTCCAATAATTTTGTGTGAGTCTTTCTCCGCGAGAAATGCCACCACTGCAAGATTGTCCTTTTTCCATCCCGGCTCGATGGCGAGTTGAATCTGGCGGTTATAGCCGGCCGGATCGCGCAAGGTGTCGATTTTTCGCAGACTGCGCACCACTGCCGCGTGTTTCAGTGTTTCGCCCGAGTTTTCTCCGGCTTTCACGTCCGTTTGGAGGCCTTTCTCCGTCAACGCTACCCAGAGTTCAGTTTCGCCGCGCGGCGAAATTCCTCCCAGGCTCTTGATCTGCACTTCAAAGACAGGCTTGTCCGGCGAGGTATTTGCTCCCGCAATAAGAGCGAGTTCCGCTTTCGGCAGGTTGGCGGCCTTCTGGATAGCTTCCCTCGCCGCCACGCTTCGGCTCCCGACAAACTCATTCTGTCCATCCACGACCATCTGTGGCGTGTAAACCCCGTCCGTGCCGAACACCTGCGAATAATCGCTTTGGCGCTGCGAGAATTCAGCCGCGGAATACGGGTCCTTCCAGCCGAGATGGTTCCAGTAATCCACGTGCTCTTCCAGTGCAACGATCTGCACGCCCTCCATGGACGGCTGCTCACTCAGCTTTTTCAGCAAGGCGTCGGCGGGCGGACAGCTTGAGCAGCCTTCCGAAGTGAACAATTCCACCACTACCACCCGCGGTGTGCTCCCCGGTTCCCGTGGCGCTGCCACGCCGGCGGTACGTCCAAAAGTTGAGAGAATCAAGAAGGCCGCCGCGCCAATGGCCGCGGCATAAAAAAACGGTGATTGCACCAGCTTCGACATCATGGCTTGCTTCCTTTAGGCTCCCGTGGCCCCAGCAAAAGATCTTGAGCCCTCGCGGAGAACGCCCTTCCCTCAGTGAGAGTCGTGAGACGCGCAAAGGTATCAGGAATTCTCGAACCGAATAACGGGAGAAGCGCGATGGTTCAGCGGGCCGCGCGGCAGCGCCGGGGCACTCAGGGTGCAACCCACAAAACCCGCAACGCTCTCAGCCACGGCCACCCTCGATCGGTATCGCGAGGCCCGTCAGATGCCCCGCCTGCTCATCCGCGAGGGATAGTACAAGCTCGGCTACATCCTCGGTCTTCGCCCATTTTGAAAAATCGGCGTCGGGCATGGACTTGCGATTCACCGGCGTATCCATGGTTCCCGGCAGAATCACGTTCGCGGTCAACCCCGCGTCGGCATTTTCCAGCGCCACTGTTTGCACCAGCATGACCAGCGCCGCCTTGAAGGTCACATACGCGCCAAGATTGGCGTGCGGCTGCGCGGCGGTCAGGCTGCCGATCGCAATCAGCCGCCCGTCTTTTGACTTCCGCAGGTGAGGGATGCTCTGGCGAAAAACATGAAAGGCCGAAGTGAGATTGATATTCTGCATCTGCTCCCACTGGGCGTCGCTGGTCTCGGCCACCGAAGACCCTCCTGCGAATCCGCCGAGCACATGCACCAAGATGTCCAAACGCCCGTAGCGTTCTACGATTTTCGCCACGCCGCGTTTGATCTCGTCCAATTTATTGAAATCGATGGCCAACGCTTCAAAGTTGGCTTCCGGGAAATCCGCCGCCGTGATGCGCAGGGATCCGCCGATGACCTTTGCTCCCTTCTGCAGGAAGGCCCTTGTGACGGAAGATCCGAGTCCTCCGTTGGCGCCCGTGATGAAAACAACCTTGTCTTTCATGGATGATGATCCTTCCCCGGCCCGCTATTCGCGTCTGATCCCGTTGAGCCCAAGGGTCTCAGACGAGCGCGTGAATTACCCGTGCGATGGGAACTGCTCCCGCGCGGGGATGCTCCATACTCCCGATGATCAGGCGGATTGGCAAGGGTTTCCGACGAATTAGTGCGTCTCCCCATCTCTGCGACCCAGCGGACTCTCAAATGTTGCCGCGCAGCCCAGCAGGTAAATTCCCAATTCCCGTGAAACCTTTGTGCGACGCGCGTATCGCATGGGCACACTGCTCCTGCGAGCCGACTCGGCTACAACGCTTCTTGCTAATTCCGGCAGGTGAGAGTTGTGACGGGAAGTCTGAAGCGGGTGCGTGAATTTTGAACAACAAGGATGAGGTATTCCATGAATTATTCTCGTTTTCTCCAGTGCATTGCGCTCGCTCTCTCACTTTTGGTGGTGGCCTTCGGCTTTTCCCCCGCCTTCGCGCAGATGGGCTCTCATACGTCGTCGCAGTTCAAGGGACCCCAAGTGAACAAAGGCACCGTCACCCACAGCGTCAAGGATGGCAAAAGCGTCCTGACTCTTTCGAGCGATTTCGTTGTGCCGGATACGCCGGACCCGCACTGGCAAGTAGTCGATTCCTCTGGCAACGCCTATCTGCTCGACAAGCTGAAAACCCAGGCCCTTTCCGGCGCATCCTTCAAGAAGGAAATCGTAGTCCCCAGGTACGTGAAAAATGTGGCCAAAGTGCAGATCTGGTGCGCTTTCGCCGAAGTTAACCTCGGTGAGGCTTCTTTCAGTTCGCCCGTGATGTAACCGGCAGCCGATTGCTTCAAATCGAAACCGCCCGTCTCCCATTGGGACCGGGCGGCTTCCTTTTTAAAACGGAAAATGCGTCGCAACTCTGGAAATCACGCCACTAACTCTTCCACTCCACGGCAAAACTCCTGTAACCTTTGGGCGCACGGCCACTCACATAAAACGAGCCGAAGGGAGCCCTCTACATATTCATGCAGGCCACGGTCGAGCGAGAGAAGGAACTCATTACCCGGGTCATCGCCGGCGAAAACGACCTTTTCCACGAACTCATTCGTCCCTACGAACGGATGGTCTATCTCGCCATCCTCACCATGTTGCGCAATGAGCAGGAAGCGGAAGACGCATCCCAGGAAGTGATGATCAACGCGTTTCGCCACCTTAAGAGTTTTCGCGGCGAGTCCAAGTTCAGCACCTGGCTCGTGACGATCGCTATGAACGAGGCGCGACAGCGGCTGCGCAAGGCCAAAGCGGCTCCCGTCGACTCGCTCGACGAAGGCAAGGAAGACCGCGCAGGCGATTTCACCCCCGCCGTGCTGACCGACTGGCGGGAAATTCCCTCCGAGGCACTGGAGAAAAAAGAGATGCGCCAGATTCTGCGCCAGGCCGTGGATCAACTGCCTCCCATTTACCGCGAGGTGCTGGTGCTGCGGGACCTCGAGGAACTCAACCAGGAAGAAACCGCCAGCGCACTGGGCATCAATGTGCCGCTCGTGAAAGTCCGCCTGCACCGCGCACGCATGATGCTGCAAAAATTGCTCGCCCCCACTCTGCGTCCGGCTGCTCCGGCAAAAAAAGGCTTCTTCGGGAGGATGTTTCAATGACGCTGGAGTGCAAAAACGTTTGGGAACACATCTCCGGATATCTCGATAAGCAGCTCGACCCCAAGCTGCTCACGGACATCGAGAAGCACCTGGAGAACTGCGAAGTCTGCTCCGCGATTCTGGACTCCACGCGCAACATCCTGGTTCTGACCGCGGATAATCGTATTTACGAACTACCGGTAGGTTACAGCGAACGGCTGCACGCGCGCCTGGAGAAGGCCATTCGTGAAACAGCGGAATCCAGGAGCGATTCCACGTAAACTTCTCCTGCCTGCTTTTTATAAATGGTGGGTGTTTTGAAGGTGATAGTACGATTCCACTGCCAGCAGAATCAGCGTCAAAACCGATAGAGCCAACTGCACTCCCTCCGAAGCAAATTTGCTTCGCGAAATTGTCTTTTGCCGCCATGCCGATGCTGCCCGCCCCCGCAACCGGCGCACCTGCCACAACGCCAACAAATTAAACACAGCGCCCGCCAGCGCGAACATCACCATCGGGATTCGCACCGCATCAATGTGAATTCTCTGGTCCGCGACTTTCATCACTCCAATGGCCGCGCCGAATGCGGCCGCACCCAGCAGGAGTCGCAATCCGCTGAGCGCCACAAAGATCGTGCATACGCTCTGCACGATCGCCAGGAAGAGACTCGACCACCCGATCCATCGAAACCGCGATACCACCGGGTGCGCAACTTCCGTTTCCTCCGCCCCGCCGGGGGCATCAGGGGACTTGTCCATCGCCTTGCTCCACGCTGAATCGCCCAAAAAATCAGTCTGCCGGTTCCCTCGCGGCATGCAACCCGGAGGGAAACCGGCAGAAGTTCGCTTCTGGATTACTTCGACACAACCAGCAGTTCCATCGTTCCAGGCTTTACTGTTGGCCACTTATGCCCCTCGGTCGGTGGAATCATATCCGCCGCCGGCAGGTAGAGCGAGTGAGTCTTCAGGTCGAGGGCCATCGTGCGCGCGCCCTTCTTCGTCGGAACGTTTTCTGCAACGGAGTATTTGTCGGGCGCGTCCTCATGCACCACCGTCAACGTGCCGGTCTCCCCGTTGGATGAAAAAACAAGATTTGTTCCGGGGTCGAACGCCGCGGCGTCGGGACCTTCGCCAATTTTGGGTGCGGCCACCACTTTTCCGGAATCCGCGTCCACCACGGCCATCATTTCGTTGTCGCAGACGGCGAACAGCCGGCGCGCCTTCGTATCCATCGCAAGCCCCGACGGTTCCTTGCAGGGAGCCAGCGGCCAGCGGTGCAGCACCGTCATCTTCGACGCATCGATATGCAGCAGTTCGCTGGTATCTTCCACGTTCACGTACACGCTGCCCTTGCCATCGGCCGCCGCAAATTCCGGCTTGCCTCCTACCGCGATCGTGCCCAGCACCGTGCCTGCCGCCGCATCAATCACCGTGGCATCCTTGCTCCGCCCGTTGAACGCGAACACCCGCTTCGTAACCGCGTCATACAATATGGCGTCCGGATTCGTTCCCGTGGGAACCGTGCCGATCGTCTTCAGTGTCTTCAGATCAAAAATGGTCACCGTGTTTGCGCGGCCGTTGCTGACGAACCCGCGTCCCAGCTCTGGCGCCAGGGCAATCCCGTGCACACCTTGCGTGTCCGGAATGTCCCCCACCACCGCGTGAGAATCCACGTCAAACACCACCACATGCGTCGAGTGCGAAAGATACAGGCGCCGCGCTTCGGCATCCACCACCAGGTAATCCCAGCCGCCCTCGCCCGTCACCGGAATTTTCCCGGAAACTTTATAGCCCGTGGCGGCGTCTGCGGCGTGCGTTTTTCCGTTCTGAACGTACGCACACAGGGCAAAAGCCAGTAGCGACGTTAATCCTGCAATCCCCAATTTTCTCATCTGCTTTTCCTTTTCTCGTTATAAGTTTGATCTGGCGCTGGCGCCAAGCATTGTAGCCGACTTCGGCCACCAGCGCGATTCGCCGATTATGAAGCCGAAGTTGACGGCGTTCCTTGCCCGCTTTAGGATGCGCCACGGAGGCATAATGCCAAGAATCTCTCGAACTCCGTTTTCCCTTTTGCCCGCTTTCGCCGCCACCCTGGTCTCCCTCTGCATTCTCTCCCCGGCAATTCGCGCGCAATCCGAGGCGGTGATTGTTGATCGGGACGTCCCCGCGAAGATGCGCGATGGCGCCATCCTCAGGGCCGACATCTATCGCCCACGGGCCGATGGAAAATACCCTGTCCTGTTGCAGCGCACTCCCTACGACAAGAACACTTCGCGCCCCTTCGGTATGAAGGCCGCCGCCCGCGGCTATATCGTCGTGGTGCAGGACGTCCGCGGACGCTTCACATCCGAGGGCGAGTGGAATCCCTTCCGGCACGAATCGAAGGACGGCTTCGACACCATCGAATGGGCCGCGGCCCTGCCGCAATCGAACGGCAAAGTCGGCATGTTCGGCGGCTCTTACGTCGGCGCCACGCAGTTGCTCGCCGCCATCGCGAGTCCTCCGCATCTATCGGGCATCGCGCCTTACGAAACCGCCTCCAATTACCACGAGAATTGGACCTACCAGGGCGGCGCCTTCGAGCAGTGGTTCAATCAATCCTGGGCCAGCGGTTTGGCGCAGAACACTCTGGTGCGCCGTGCCGCACAGGACACCAATGCGCTCAACTGGAAAGACACACTGCCGCTCGAGAGCTACCCCATTCTCGCGCAACTGGACCCCCAGTCCCTCGCTCCTTACTATCGCGACTGGCTGGCGCATCCGAATTACGACGATTATTGGAAAGCCGTCTCGCTGGAAGAGAATTATTCCCACATTCAGGTGCCGGTCCTTCATATCGCCGCGTGGTACGACATTTTTCTCGGCGGCTCTCTTCGGAATTACACGCTTTTAAAAACCCGGGCGGGCAGCGACGCCGCGCGCAACGGCCAGCACCTGCTGGTGGAACTCGGCGGCCACTCGGGTGGTTCCGACCAGCGAAAAATCGGCGACGTGGATTTCGGCCCCTCCGCGCCATATGACATGGATGAATTGCTCCTCACCTGGTATGACTACCTGCTGAAAGGCCAGGCAAACGCATTTGCCGGCAATAAACCCGTCCGCATTTTTGTCATGGGGAAAAACGAATGGCGCGACGAAGCGGATTGGCCGCTTGCCCGCGCCAAATCCACGAAATATTTTCTCCAGTCTGCGGGAAAAGCGAATGGTTCCACAGGGGACGGTCAGCTGAATACTCAGAATCCGACTACGGAGCCAAACGATTCTTATCTCTACGATCCTGCAAACGCGGTGCCCACCATCGGCGGCCCGCTTTGCTGTGATTCGGCCCATCTCGCGCCCGGCCCCCGCGATCAGCGCCCCGTAGAAGAACGCAAAGATGTTTTGGTGTACACCACTTCCGCCTTCACCAAAGACACCGAAGTCACCGGACCGGTCTCACTCGATCTCTTCGTCGGCACTTCCGCGAAGGACACGGATTACACCGCTAAACTCGTGGATGTCTGGCCCAACGGTTTCGCGCAGAACTTGACCGAGGGCATCCTCCGCCTGCGCTATCGCAATTCCTCGGAGCGACCGGAATTGGCACAGCCGAGTGAGGTCTATCACCTCACAATCGATCTCTGGGCCATCAGCAACGTCTTTCTCGCCGGACACCGCCTGCGCCTGGAAATCTCCAGCAGCAATTTCCCCCGCTTCGACCGCAACCTCAACACCGGCGAAACCCAGGCCATCTCCACCAAAATGCAATCCGCCACCAACACCATCTACCATGACAAAGAACACCCCTCAGCCCTCGTGCTGCCCATTGTTCCGTAACAGGGATATCTGGAAAGCTACAACTCGATCACAATCAAGCACTGACCAAAAACTTGTCACCCTGAGAGGCGCGCAGTTTGCGCCTCGAAGAACCTCAGCCAAAGCATTCTCCAAAACAGTAAGAGGAGTGGGCTCGAAAACTCACGTTACGAAAGGAATTCCTACGGCTTCCTCGCCGTCACTGGTCGAATCTTTTCCACGGCCACGATCCCCTGACCCTCCAGCACGCTGTAAAATTTGTCGGCGGCCAGATTCTTCTGCGTCTCCACGGCGCCCGAAGGCCACCGTATCTCCAGGCTCTCTATTTTTGCAGCGGTTCCCAACCCGAAGTGTACGCGCAGGTCATTCTGTGAGAGATAGCTCCCGCCGCTATGAATCTCTTCCGTCTGCGTCATGCCCCCGGCAACAAGCTTCAGCCGCGCGCCAATTGCCAGGCGATTACTCTTCGTCCCGGCAAGTTCGAAACTCACCCAGTGGCGCCCCGGCAGCCCGGGATTCCGCAACACCATCGGACTCCCCTGCAAATCTTCCACCACGAGATCCATGTTGCCGTCATTGAAGAGATCGCCGACCGCCAACCCGCGTGAAACCCGCGGCTCCGTAATCGCCGGCCCGGATTCCTCGCTCGCATCGCAAAACGTCCCGTCGCCCTGGTTGTACTGCACCAGCTTGGGCTCGCGATAGCGCGCCCCCGTCTGCAGCGTATCCACCTGCGGATACACGTGGCCGTTCACGGTCACCAGATCCAGCCAGCCATCATTGTCCAGATCGACAAACGCCACGCCCCACTTCACAAATGGCACCGACGGCAACCCGATCCCCGAGGGGTACGAAACATCCTGAAAATCCCACTTCCCGTCGTTGCGATAGAGAGGACTGTTGTCCAAAGAAAAATTCGTCACTACCAGCGAAGGCCGGCCCGTGTGCAGATAATCGCCCAGCGCCACGCCCATCCCGGCCTGCTCGTGCCCGTCTTCCCCGAGCGCCGTGCCGGACTCCAGCCCAATGTCCGTGAATTTTCCGTTTCCATCGTTGCGGTAAAGAAATCCCGCCGTTGAATCGTTCGCCACATAAATGTCCGGCCGGCCGGTGTTGTTGAAGTCCGCCCACACGGTCGTCAACCCGTAGTAGCCATTCGGATCGTCTACGCCGGCCTTCTTCGAAACATCCGTAAACGTTCCGTCGCCATTGTTGTGAAACAGCGAATCGCCCGCGCCTTTCAATCCACGCGGGCCGCACTGCACATCAATCCCCATGTATTTGCAGGTGACGCTGCTGCCGAACGCGGGCGGGTGGTGAATATCCAGGTCCACATAGTTAGTCACCATCAGGTCCAGGAAGCCGTCGCGATCGTAATCGCCAAACGCCGCGCCCGTGGAAAATCGCCCGTCGCGTACGCCGGCTTTCGCCGTCACGTCGGTGAACGTGCCGTCGCCGTTGTTGTGATACAGCACGTTGCCGCCGTAGCAGGTCACATAAATATCCGGCCAGCCGTCGTTGTCGTAGTCGCCGACCGCCCCGCCCATCGCAAAGCACGGCTTCCCGATCCCTGCCTTGTCGGTGACATCAGTAAACGTTCCATCGTGGTTGTTGTGATAAAGCGCCCCGCGCGCCTGCTGCCCCTTCAATGCCAACTCCACCGTCGGCGCATTCGTGAAGTAAATGTCCAGCCATCCATCGCGGTCATAATCCAGCAGCAGCACCCCGCCGCTCATGGACTCGATGATGTAGCGGCTCTCCGGCGCGGAAGTGTGCGAAAAGCGTATGCCGGCTTTGTCGGTGATGTCCTCAAATTTCGGCACCGCGCGATCCTTGCACTTGATCGTCTTCGCCGACGGGGGCGGCGGTGGCCCCTGTGCCACGCCCTGCGCCCATCCCGCAGCTCCAACGGCCAGTCCCACCGCCAACACCACCTCCCCTCGGATGAGTCCGGTGCATCGGAATTCGACACATTTTCTGGCAAACAAACGGGCAAGCTGGATCATTTTCGAGTTTGCCTTCATTTTTCCGGCCCACAGCCAAGCCACACTGGAGATTCCACCCGCTTCAATTCCATCTGGCACACATTCTTCCCCGAATTTTTTCGATTTTTTCCCCTGCACATGTGGCTTGATTATGCCACGAACTTATTTTGGCCACGCGGAATACAAGCTCCTGACGGCCGGCGTCTAATGCAAATCCCGGATCGGCCACGCCCACCAACGCTCGCCGGATAGCAACGGAAATAAGACTGCTGCTTGCCGTCTTCAACCCTTCCATGTACGTTAGCACTCGTTCTTCTATCCCCCCACGGGCATTACGAGCAAAATCGCCGAATTCCAGGAGTGCTTGATGAAGATTTTTTCGTCGAACGCGCGCGGATGCGTCTGTGCGCTTGCTGCTTTGGTCTTGCTCCCCGCCGCGGCATTTCCCCTCCCGGACACCCCCGAGCAGCGCGCCGGAGAACTCTCTCGAGTGATCCCTTCCGTTAGTATCGTGCGCGGCAGCCAATCGATCTCGGCGGACACCAAAGCCCCGGTCTACTGGCAGGACGTCGTCAACACGCTCGCCAGTGGCCGTGCTCGCGTCTCCCTCGACGATGGCTCGGTCGTGAATCTCGGATCCGACTCCAACTTGAGGGTTGCCAAGCACGACGCGGGCGCTCAGCAAACGGAACTTGCCGTCGGTCTCGGCAAGATCCGCATCCAGGCGCAGAAAATTTCCAAGCCTGATGGTAAATTCGAAGTCCGCACTCCCGCGGGCGTTGCCGGCGTGATCGGCACCGATTTTTATGTGGCCTACGACGGCAACACGATGAGCGTAATCGTCTTCGAAGGCAGGGTAAGATTCTGCAACCTGGCGGGAGTTTGTGTTCAAGTGGGCGTCGGCGAGATAAGCACCGCGCACACTGGAAACGCCAGCGGGCCGGCAACCCCTGCACCCGCGCCGCAGGCCGTCCTATCCGCCGTGAACAATTCCACCAGCGTGGAAATCTCCGCGCAGACTACTCCCGCTGCGAATACTTCTCTTGGAATGGTCACCAAGGCATCGTCCGCGCACCTCGGGGGCTCTCCCGGCACGGAAGGTGCCACGGTTTTCTCCGGTGATTACCTTTCTACCGATGCCGGCGGAGTATTGCAGGTGCGCGTTGGCAATCTCTCCATCGAGCTGCAAGCTAGTTCGTCGGGACATATCTTTCAAGCCCCTTACGGTGTGATCGTCACTCTAAACCGGGGGACTTTGGCCTACAACAAGCCGGCCGGACAGCCGAACGTTGTGATTGTAGCTTCCGATGTACGAATCACTCCGGTGGTGAGCCAGGCGAGCACCGGGCGCGTTTCGGTTGACGATCCATGCAATCTCATGATCCAGAGCCAGCGCGGTCAGGCCAACGTGCAAGTCGGCTCGGCATCGCAACTGGTGGAGCAAGGAAAGGCGTTTCGCGTCCGCCCGATTTCTTCGGTCAGCGAGCGCACGTCGGTGTCTCCCGACGCGGATAATTATCACGAATCGCATCAGCACCAGCCTTGTCAAGGACCCACGCAGACTCTGAACAATAAGCCCCCGAAGCCTCCCAGCTTTAGCACGTTCACCGCTGTCGCGGTGGGAGGAACAATCGTCGGGACGGTTATTCCCCTTGTGATAGCGTTCGAAAGCCCGAGTCGGCCGTGATCCGTTGCCGGGTTTTGTAACGCTCAAAAGACTCCTCAATCCTGGTCGCTTTGCAATTAACCGTCGAACTTTCTCGTCTACTGGACACGTTCCTCACATTGTGCGAGCCTGAATTTGTCCGCGCCGAAACTGATACTGCACTTTTTGGGAGACTCTCCGATGAAATCTCGATTCTTCTTTTTACCTGCACTAGCCCTGCTCGCCGCCTCCATCGCCTCACCCGCCGACGGCTCCTGGACCGGCTGGATTTCCGACGATATGTGCGGCGCGAAAAATGCCGGGCAAGCCGGCGCGGAGTGCGCCTCGCGCTGCGTGAAAGAGCACGGCGCCAAATATGTATTCGTGAACGACACGGACAAAAAGGTTTACACCATCGACGCCCAGGACAAGGTCGCGCCTCACGCCGGACACCATGTCGTCGTCAAAGGCTCGGTCGACGGCAGCGCCCTCAAACTCGCCAGCATCGAAATGGCAAAGTAGCTCCCGAACACCCGCATTTTTGCTCAACCAGTGCCGGAAACCCGGATCGCTGCCGTTCCGAGGGCAATGTCTGCCCGGGGAACCTGCAATTCCGGGATGACTCACAAATCGGAGGCCTCGCTCCGCTGGCGAATTTCCGTTACGATGAAAGGTCGCCATGTCCACAACTCTTCTTCATGTTGCCCGCGCCTTCACTCCATCTACGGAAATTTCGGATGCCGCCGTTCTCTTTCGCGATGGCGTTATCGATTCCGTCGCACCGCGCAGCGCCGTCACCTTGCCCGCAGGCGCGCGTGAAATCATCGCCACGGATAAAATCGCCACACCTGGCTTCCTCGACGTTCACATTCACGGCGCCGGCGGCCACGACGTGATGGAAGCCGCCGAGGACGCGCTCCAGGCCGTCTCGCGCATGGTCGCCACCCACGGCACCACTTCTTTCCTCGCTACCACCGTCACCGCCAGCCCCGAATCCATCTGCCGCAGCGCCGAGGGCATCGCCGGATACATTTCCACTCAACACCGGTCCGATGATTGTCGCGCCGATATTCTCGGCATCCATTTTGAAGGCCCCTTCATCAGCCCCGCGCGGCGCGGCGTGCATCCCCCGGAGTTTTTGAAACTTCCTTCCGCCGACCTGCTCGAACAATTCATTGACGCTGCGAAAGGCAACGCCCGGATCCTCACCCTGGCCCCGGAACTCCTGGGCGCAATACCCTGCATCGACGCCGCGCGCAAGGCCGGCCTCGTCGTCGCCATCGGCCACACCGACGCCACCTATGAACAAGCCCGCGCCGCCATCGCTCGCGGCGCGCATCATGCCGTCCACGTCTATAACGCCATGCGCCCCTTTTCGCACCGCGATTCCGGCGTCATCGGCGCGGTGCTCACCACGCCCGAAGTCACGGCGGAACTGATCGCCGACGGCGTGCACGTCGACGAAACCGCGATGCGCCTCCTGTTACAGGCCAAGGGCTCCGGGGGCGTCATTCTCGTCAGCGACGGCATTTCCGCCACAGGCATGCCCGACGGAAAATATACCCTCGGAAGTTTTGAAGTGACCGTATCCGGAGGAGTCTGCAGGAATTTAGAAGGGAAACTCGCGGGCTCAACCTTGACGCTCGACCGCGCGCTGCGCAACATCGTGAATCTCGGTGTGCCGCTCGCCGACGCGCTCCGCATGCTCACTTTGAATCCCGCCACTCTGCTCGGCATCGAATTCAAGAAAGGTTCTCTGCGCCCCGGCGCCGACGCCGACATCCTGCTGCTCGATGAGAGACTGCACGTGACGCAGACATGGACCCGCGGCTTTTCCAACTAGCCGCCCCGTTCCGCCGGCAAATTTCCACCGCCAGCGTCCACTTGAAAACCATCGCCCAGCCGGGTCTTCTCCAGGGCAGAAGAATAAAACAGTGGACGTTTTCCAAGCGCAATAGGGCGCAGATCTCCGCTTTAGAACGCGCTATTTGTGAATGGATTTGACGCGCCCGTGTTTTTCAGGAATTCAGCGGAATGCGCAACTCGTCCGCCAGTTTTTGCGCGCTGAACGGGCTGCACGCAAAATACCGCTCACCCACTTTCAGCGTGGGCACCTTCCGCTTTCCGTTGTTCACGCGAAGGACCAGTTCTTCGCTTTCTTCATCTCTATCAATATCCACTTCGTGGAATTCCACGCCGCGGTCCTTCAGGAAATTCTTCACCCGGCGGCAGTCCGGGCACCATCCCGCGCTGTAAATCGTGATTGGTTCCATGCTTCACTCCACCGCATTTGATGTCGTCGGCCACACCCGCGTCTCATCGCCGCGCCAACGGCGGGAAACTTACAGGGTCTAGCGGGATTCCACGGGGGCGCCGCGATATTTTCGCGCTATCTGAATGCGAATGATCGAACGCTGCAGCGCGATGTTCACCCGATCCCAATCAATGTTCGGATCCCCGGCCGCCAGGCGTTTCTCCGCCCGCGCCTTGGCTTCTTCCGCGCGCGCCAGGTCGATCTCTTCCGCGCGCTCCGCGGTTTCCGCCAGCACCGTCACGCGATCGCCCAGCACTTCCGCAAATCCGCTGATCACCGCCAGCACAACCGGCTGGCTCGACGTGCTCGTCCGGTAAGCCAACTCCCCGATCCCCAGTTCCGTCATCAGCGGCGCGTGCCCCGGCAAAATTCCCAGTTGCCCGTCCAGTCCGGGCACGGTAACTTCCACCACACTTTCGCGCAGCAGTTGTCGCTCCGGCGTCACAACGATCAGTTGGATGGATTCAGGAAGCATTCGAGTCCTAGACGCCCGCCTTCATCTTCTCGGCCTTCTCAAGAACTTCGTCAATCGTGCCGACCATGTAAAACGCCTGCTCCGGGATTTCGTCGTACTTCCCTTCCACGATCTCCTTGAAGCTGCGCACGGTGTCTTCGATCTTGACGTACTTCCCTTCGAGGCCCGTGAACTGCGCCGCCACGTACATCGGCTGCGATAGAAATTTCTCGATGCGGCGGGCGCGCGCCACCGTCCGCTTGTCTTCGTCGGACAATTCTTCGATGCCCAGAATCGCAATGATGTCCTGCAGATCCTTGTAGCGCTGCAGCACGGACTTCACTGCGCGCGCCACGGTGTAATGCTCCTGGCCCACGACTCGTGGATCCAGAATGCGCGAGAAGCTGGCCAGCGGATCGACCGCGGGATAAATACCGCGCTCCACGATCTGGCGGCTCAGGTTTGTCGTCGCATCCAGGTGCGTAAACGTTGCGGCCGGCGCGGGGTCCGTGTAGTCGTCGGCGGGCACGTAAATCGCCTGCACCGAGGTGATCGAACCGCTCTTGGTGGAAGTGATGCGCTCCTGCAACTCGCCGATTTCCGTGTTGAGGTTCGGCTGGTAACCCACGGCGGAGGGCATGCGTCCGAGCAGGGCCGAAACTTCCGAGCCCGCCTGCACGAAACGGAAAATGTTATCGATAAACAGGAGCACGTCCAGGTGCTCCTGGTCGCGGAAATATTCCGCCACCGTTACGCCGGTCAGGCCCACGCGCAAACGCGCTCCGGGCGGCTCGGTCATCTGCCCATAAATCAACGCCGCGCGCGACTTTTCCGAATTGCCCGGCACCACGACGCCGGACTCCTGGAATTCCAGCCACAGGTCGTTTCCTTCGCGCGTGCGCTCGCCCACGCCCGCAAACACCGACACGCCGCCGTGCTGCATCGCCACGTTGTGAATCAATTCCTGAATCAAAACCGTTTTCCCGACGCCCGCCCCGCCGAAGAGCCCGATTTTTCCGCCCTTCAAGAACGGCTGGATCAGGTCCACCACCTTGATGCCCGTCTCAAACATTTCGAGCGTCGTGGACTGCTGGTCCAGCGCCGGCGATGGCCGGTGGATCGAAAATCGCGTGTCGCTCTTGATCGGACCCAACTGGTCAACGGGCTTGCCGAGAACGTTCATCACGCGCCCTAGCGTCGCG
>DATMMG010000180.1:0-9681 GCA_035569815.1 Candidatus Methylomirabilota bacterium | reverse complement strand
TCAGGGTGTAACTGGCTGAGAGGACAGGTAGGTGACTCTCAGACTTGGGCAGCGGGCAAGCACCTTAGAGTTTGCAATTAGAGTCGCGGCCTGCGCCGCGGGTTGCTAAAAATTGTCCATGCCACGACGGACGAATTAGTGAGGCTCCTTGATCTCCGTGGCCGCTCCCATCTTGACGGTGCTGCCGTACCGCTTGTAGTTGGAGTAGCGGATGGTCATGCGAATGTGAATGTCGCCGGAACGAAAGTGGAGATAATCGTCGGCGCGGGTGTATACCGGAAACCAGTAACCCTTCTCAATGTTCTGGCGGTAGGTGCGGAAGCGCGGAAAGACGTTTTCGTTGTTCTTGTTGATGATGTCCGGAACGGCTTTGCCGTCGGACATTACGACCTGCAGGTCGTTGTCGTCCACCCAGACCCGGCCTTGAAAATAGCGCTGCTTTTTTTCGATGGTCTTCGGAGCAACGTCGAAAATGTAGCAGGAAAGCTCGTCCACCTGCTGGCGGCCGACATAGGTGACATTGTATTTGGGCAGGTCTTCCTTGGTCAGCACAAACGGCTGGACGTTGCGCACGTCGTCCAGGTCCTGCTCGCTGAGCATGATGCGCTGCAGCGTGGGCTGCGGAGCCGAGGTGACCTTCTCAAAGCGTTTGCCGTCAGGCGTGAAGACGATTTCACTGGTCATACGGTATTCGCCGTCGGGGCGATCGTCGTCGTCAATTGTCTGGATGGAGAAGCTTTGGGTGTAGGTGTAATTGCTGCGCTCCAGCCTGAATTCGGTTTCGCGCTCGGAAAAGCGCTTGATGATTTGGTCCACAGGCTGCTTGGGCGGTTCGTTGAGAATGGGGCTGTCGCCGGGAGAATGGATTTCCTGCGGTGGCGGGGCGGAGTGGTACGTCTGGCTGGAAGCAGGCGGTGGTGGAGGCGGCGGAGGAGGAGCCTGGGTGCGCGGTGAAGCGGGATGCGGCAACGGCCCGGGATCTTGCGCGAGAGCGGTGGGTGCGATGCCGAAATAGAGTGCGCCTGCCAGAAGAAGCGAACTGTAGACTAATTGTCTGGTCCTTGGAGCCACAGCAAACCTCGCAGGTGGATGGTTTATATCCTTATAGAGTTTACCTCAAGGCGAGGGGTTGCATGGCGTTCAGGTGGAGCGCCACTTAAGAAACACTGCCGCGAGCGGCGGCAGGGTGAGGGCGAGCGAATAGCGGCGGCCTTGCCATGCATGTTCGCCGGCGTTCATGCCGCCGAGATTGCCGACGTTGGAGCCGCCATAGGTGGCCGCGTCGGTGTTCAGAACCTCCTCGTAATGCCCGGGCCGGGGCACCCCGATGTGGTAGCCATAGCGGACCACGGGCGTGGCGTTCAGGATAACGATGAGCATGTCGTCGGGATTCTTGCCCCGCCGGATGAACGAATAGACGCTGTTGTCCGAGTCGTTGGCGTCAATCCATTCGAAGCCCTGCCAATCGAAATCCACCTGGTGCAATGCGGGTTCGGAGGTCAGCAATTTGTTCAAGTCGCCGGCCAGCCGCTGGATCCCGCGGTGCGAATCGTGTTGCAGCAAATGCCAATCGAGGCTGCGTGTTTCGCTCCATTCCTGGCGCTGGGCGATTTCCTGGCCCATGAAGAGCAGCTTCTTGCCTGGATGCGCGAACTGATAGGCGAGCAGCAGGCGGAGATTCGCGAACTGCTGCCACATGTCACCCGGCATTTTGTGCAGCAGCGAATTTTTCCCGTGAACCACTTCGTCATGCGAAAAAGGCAGCATGAAATTCTCGCTGAAAGCGTAGAGCAGTGAAAAGGTGAGCTTGTTGTGATCGTAGCGGCGGTAGATGGAGTCTTTCGAAAAGTAGGCGAGCGTGTCATTCATCCAGCCCATGTTCCACTTGAGGCTGAAGCCGAGGCCGCCGAGATACGTGGGACGCGAGACGCCGGGCCAGGCCGTGGATTCCTCGGCGATCGTCAGGACGCCGGGGTAGCGGAGGTGCACGACTTCGTTGAGGCGCTTGAAAAAATCGATGGAGTCGAGATTTTCCCGGCCGCCGTAGCGGTTGGGGATCCATTCGCCCGGCTTGCGCGAATAATCGAGATACAGCATGGAAGCGACGGCATCCACGCGGAGGCCGTCGATATGATATTTGTCCAGCCAAAAGAGCGCGTTGGAGATGAGGAAATTCACGACCTCGTTGCGGCCGTAGTTGTAGACGAGGGTGCCCCAATCGGGGTGGGAACCCTGGCGCGGATCGGAATGCTCGTAGAGGTGCGTACCATCGAACTGGGCGAGGCCGTGCGTGTCGCGCGGAAAATGCGCGGGGGTCCAATCGAGGAAGACGCCAAGGCCCGCCTGATGGCAGCGGTCGACGAATTCCATGAATTCGGTAGGAGAGCCGTAGCGGCTTGTGGCGGCGAAATAGCCGAGCGTCTGATAGCCCCAAGAGCCGTCGTAGGGATGCTCCATGATCGGAAGAAGTTCGATGTGCGTGTAGCCGAGTTCCTTGACGTAGGGAATCATCTGGTCGGCGAGTTCGCGATAGGTGAGCCAGCGATTGTTTTCCTCGGCCACGCGGCGCCAGGAGCCGAGGTGGACCTCGTACACGGAAATAGGCTGCTCGAGCCAGTTTCTGGTGGGGCGATGTTGGAGCCAGTCCGCGTCATTCCAGGAATGCTTGTCGAGGCGCGCGACGACCGAACCGGTGTTCGGGCGGAGTTCCGAGCGGAAACCGTAGGGATCGGCCTTCAGCGGGAGGACATTATTTTGTGGGCCGACGATTTCGTACTTGTAGATGACCCCTTCCTCGAATTCGGGGACGAAGAGTTCCCAGATGCCGGAATTGCCGCGCGAGCGCATAGGGCTGATCCGGCCATCCCAGCCGTTGAAATCGCCAACAACGCTGACGCGGTGGGCATTGGGCGCCCACACGGCGAAGTGCACGCCGGTGACGCCTTCAAGGGTTTTTACGTGGGCGCCGAGTTTTTCGTAGGTGTCGTAGTGGCGGCCTTCGCCCATCAGGTAGAGATCGAATTCGGTGAGGAGATACGGGAAGGCGTAGGTGTCGTGCGCTTCCCAGACGTCTCCGTATTCGTTGCGAAAGCGGAGGCGGTAGCTGGACGGAGCGGGAGCCACGTCGCTTGGAGAAGGAAGAGTGGCCTCGAAAAATCCGGTGTCGCGCAGGCGGCGCATGGGAATGGGATTGGACTGGCTTGAGAGCACAGTTTGGGCTTCAACGGCGCGAGGCTGAAACGCGCGAATGGACCACCGCCGGCCTTGCGGCGAATCCACGGGATGCGGGCCGAGGATGCCGAAGGGATCGGCATTGCGCGCGGCGAGAAGGGAAGCGACGCGCGCGCTAAAATCCTCCACGGTCGCGAGTTTCGCTGGAGAAGGGGTTATGTCAGGCACGGGGCCATTCTAGCGGAAGCGGCGTGCAGGGCCAACTGGCGATGCGCAGAGTGTTGCGCCGGCGACTCGGAAAGGACTAGAGGCGGGCTTGCCGGACGGCGGGGCGCAGGATAGAGTTGGCGGGCGGCTTTTGGTTTTGATATCGCTGTGACGGTTGAAAATTCCAATGCGGAGACAATCTGTGATACGCAGAATCGCCTGGGGGGCGTGGATGGTGGCGGTGATGGGAACCTCATTTGGGCTAAATGCGGTGGCGCAAGACCGTTCACAATCGCGCTCGATGGTGATTTCGCGGGAGGGGATCGTCGCCGCGGAGTCGCCGCTGGCCGCGCAGGCGGGGGTGCGTATCTTGGAACACGGCGGAAACGCGGTGGACGCGGCCATTGCCGTGAACGCGATGATGGGCGTGGTCTCACCGATGATGAACGGGATTGGCGGCGACTTGTTTGCGATTGTCTACGACGCGAAGGCCAACAAGCTTTACGGACTGAACGCCAGCGGTTGGGCGCCGAAAAACCTGACACCTGAGCTGTTGAAGAAAAAAGGCCTGCGGGACATGCCGCAAACCGGCGTGAACACCATCACCGTCCCAGGTACGGTGGACGGCTGGCAAAAGCTGGCGGATAAATTTGGCCGCAAGAAATTGAGCGACGACCTGGCGCCGGCCATACAAACAGCGCGCACAGGCTTTCCCGTGACGGAGTGGGTGGCGATGTATTGGAACGGCACCGCCGATTACCTGCGCGGAGACGATGCCGCGGCGAAATTGTACCTGCCGCAGGATCATCCGCCGAAAACGGGCGAGATTTTCGCGAATCCGGACCTGGCGTCGTCTCTGCAACAGATTGCCGCGCACGGGCGCGACGCTTTTTATAAAGGCGAAATCTCCAATAAAATTCTGGAAACCATTCAGCGCCACGGCGGGGTGATGACGCCGCAGGACATGGCGGAATATTCCAGCGAATGGGTTGAGCCCATTTCGACCACTTATCGCGATTGGACTGTCTACGAGCTGCCGCCGAACGGGCAGGGACTTGCCGCCCTCGAGATGCTGAACATCATGGAGACGTTTCCGCTGGGCCAGCAGAAAGACTTCGGCTATGGCTCAACGAACGCGCTGCATGCCATGATTGAAGCGAAAAAACTGGCCTACGCCGATTTGAAACGGTACATCGGCGATCCGCACGGCCAGAAATTGCCGGTGGCGACGCTGCTTTCCAAGGAACATGCCGCCGAACGCGCCAAGCTAATTGATCCGGACCACGCCAACTGCGACGTGAGCGCAGACGCGCGGGTGGGAAACGACACGACCTTTCTGACCGTGGTGGACCGCGACGGCAACATGGTTTCCCTGATTCAAAGCAACTACGACCTGTTCGGTTCGGGGATCGTCGTGCCCGAAACCGGCTTCGTCCTGCACAATCGCGGCGCGCTTTTCACCCTGGAGCCGGATTCGCCGAACCTGCTGGCGGGGCACAAGCGCCCGCTCCACACGATCATCCCGGCCTTTGCGCAGAAGGGCGACACACGGGTGGCGTTCGGAATCATGGGAGGGTGGAACCAATCGCAAGCGCACGCGCAGTTCATCGCCAACATGGTGGATTTCAAGATGAACATTCAGGCGGCGCTGGAGGCGGCGCGGTTCACGAAGCGCACATTTGGCGGCTGCGACGTTCAGATGGAAAACCGGTTTTCTGCCAAAGTGCGGGAAGAACTCACGGCCAAGGGACACAAAATCGAAGTCATGGGGGCGTTCTCCGCCGCGATGGGTGGCGGGCAGGTGGTGATGCGCGACTTTTCGAAGGGCGTCAATTATGGGGCTTCCGATCCGCGGAAGGACGGGGCAGCGATGCCTGAGTTGCCTGCTCAGTAAAATACTAAGAAATGTATAAGGCGGTACTCCCCGCGACCGGTACGTTGGGGGCAGTACGGCAAAAAAATTCCGCTGTTGCGTGCGGAATGTGAACACGGGTTCCTATAAATGAAGTAGGGCACTTTCTAATCGATTTCTAACCACTGCTATATCAGCGTGTTAGCGGTCAATGTCACTGGCGAGTGACTTGCACAGCAAATAGCTTCCCTTGAGCAAGTGAAATGGGAACGCACGGCGCGAGTGGGAGGGGTCGGGGTTATGTACGTATCCAATCGGTTTGCCATGAAGTCTCTGATGATTGCCGGCACGGGGTTTCTGTTTCTGGCAGGTGCGCCCAGAAGCCGGGCGCAGAGCGACGATGTTGCCGGACAATATGTCTGTTCCGAGGCGCGTGTGGCCGGGAAGTCCGTCACCTGCACGGCGCCGCCACTTTCTTTGAAGAGTGACGGGAAGTTCGAACTGCAGGGACGCGAAGGCGAATACCTGGTCAGCGGGAATTGGGTGGAGCTGAACGGGACGGTGTTGAAGTCGCGCGCGAAGCGGGAAGCCGGGCACAAGATCGTGTTCCGGTTTACCAACAGCAAGGGCGCTTGCGAGATGATCTACGAGCGCCGCGTAGCCGAAATGGGCAAGACCAAACTAGGCTAAATTCGCGTAACGGCCCGGACCCGGTCGTAGCCCATTTTGGAGTGCGGATGCTCAGCCTCCGCTTTTGAGCATTCAACCAAAGCACTCACTTATAATTGCGCCGCACTTTCCCGTGAGTCCCAGGTCATTCCGCCTCTCCTATTTCTTCTCCATCAATTTCTCAAAAAGTCTCAGCGTGTCCGGCGCATACCCTCCGTAATGATTATTGGCGAAGGCAAAGACGCGGATCTTGCGCTTCAGGAAGTTGCGGCAGGCGTCGACCCAATCCTCCAGCTCTCCGGTGCGATCCACAATCGTCTTATCCCAGGTCTTCGTCTGTTCCTCAATCGCCTTGCGGTCGCCGAGCCAGCGGATATAAGTGAAATCCGTGGTGATGGCGTCGCCCTTGGCGAACCACTCGCGGGGACGCGGCAGCCACGGGTGATCGATCAGGGCCAGCGCGGTATTGTGCTTGCGCAGCAGGTCGTAGAGCGCCGGGCCGAGCCAATATTTGTTACGCACTTCCACACCGAAGCGGCGGTCGGCGGGAAGTTTTTCGAGGAAGGTCTTCAGCCTGGCGAGGAATTCCGCCGGCGCGGCAAACGTTTTTTTGTTGAAGTAGGGAAACTGCAAGAGGATTACGGCGAGCTTTTCGGCGAGCGGCTCCGTTGCGCGCAGGAATTCGTTCATCGTGGAGTCCGTGTCCACCAGCACGTGTTCGTGAGTGATTTCCTGCGGCGTCTTCAGCGCAAACAGAAAATCGGCGGGAGTTTTGGCGTACCAGCCCTTCACCGTGGAGATTGCCGGGATGCGATAAAAAGTGGCGTCGACTTCAAGAGTATTGAATTGCGTCGCGTAATAAGAAAGATAGTCGCGTGGCGGGGTGCCCTTGGGATAAAAACTGTTTTCCCAGCCATCCGCCGTAAACGAGGAAGTGCCCAGGCGCAAAAGAGGGTTCGCATTTCCGGCCATGCGGGAAATCATACTTCAGAGGCTACAGGATTGGGAGAGCACAAACCCCGGTCCATTTGTTGCGCTGCGGCTCAGGGCAGGGAAGCATCGTAGGCCGCCGCGGCAATTTCGCCGAGGGCTTGCCCGGCGATCTGTTGCGCGCTCTCCGGGTCCGCGGGCATCGCGACGTGATTTACATAGGCGGCAAAGGCAAGCGTTTTGCCGGACTTCGTCTGCACAAAACCCGCAAGGCCTTTGCCATTCAGCATCAGGCGCGAATTGAGCTTGTCTTCCGCGGCAAACGTTCCCGTTTTTGCGAAGACGTGGCCCGCGGCCGGATTGTCTTTTTGAATTTTCGCCAGCGTCCCGTCTTTTCCAAGAACCGGCAGGCCATTGAACAGGATTTGGAAATCCGGCCGGGTTTTCCAGTAGGCAAGATAGTGGCACATGAAATCAGGGCTGAAGAGATCGGCCCAGTCGCCGCCCGCGCCGTCGCCCTGCGAGGCGCCGGAAAGATCGAGCTTCGCATCGGTCAGAAAGGCGTGTTCGATCTTGAAGCCCGCGGCGAGCGGATCTTTTGTGTTCTTCGCGGCGAACAGGCCCAGAAAATAAAGCCCCATCCCGGCGTGAAGATTCTGGCTGACCTTTAGTGTGATTCTAATTTCTTCGCTTAGCGGCGGGGAAACATGCTCCGCCACTTGATTTTCCGGCGTGTAGAAATGCTGGAACGACAGGAAATCCTTGATGACCGCGCCGGATTTCTTCGGCTTGATTTCGATTCCCTTGGCTTGCAGCGCCTCCTGCAGCACAGCGGTTGCAAATTGCGTGGGGGAAGGGATCTGGTATGCGAAAGTATGCAGCCCGCTCCCCTGCGGGACATTTCCGGAGATGGTGATGTCCCAGGAGCCGTCGGGCCGCGCCGCGGGATCAGTGGCGTCGAACGAAAGCTTGGAATCGGTCGGGCCGGTTGCGAGCGTGTTAAGGAAGTGAAAGTAGGAAGTCTGCGGCGAGAGGCCGAACGCAACCGGATCGCCCACTTTTTCTCCGGGTGTGGCCGTGAGGTCGAGGATGTTGTCGTTGACAATGATCGAAGACATCGTCACGCCGGTACCGCCTTCGTGTTCGCCGTCGGGCATCAGGCTGCCGTCCACATAAACGTTGCCCTCGATTTTGCGAATGCCTTTGGCAGCAACTTGCGCGACGAATTCCTTGATGACGGCGAGGGGATCGCCGGGAAGAGCGGGGCCGTTGTAGGAGTGGTCTTCGTCCACGAAGGCGAGCGTGCCGTCCGGCTGGATGCGATTCGAAAGATTGGGATCGCCGCTGGCGACGAGGATGAGATTGCCTTTCAGCGTGCCGTGCTTGTCGATGGAGCCGGTGCGGTAGATGTGCGTGTGAAAGCGATAGTCGGGGCCGAGTTTCGCGAGGAGCGTGCCTTCGGTCAGGAGTTTGGTGGTGGAAGCGGGAACGAAAAGCTTGTCGGCGTTCAGAGAGTAGACGGCTTTGCCGGTTTCGAGGTCGTAAAATTCAATTCCGAAATTGGAACGCGCAAATTCCGGCCGTGCCATCACCTTCTGGATGCGCGCCTCGAGCGTATCGGTTCCTTGTGCGTGAGCGAGGATTGTGCAAGCAGAGGAAAGCAGTAGAACAGATGCGATTCGGATTCCGGCGTTTCGCAAAATGGATTCTCCTCACAGCTTATGGCTAACGGCTAATGGCTGATAGCTGACGACTGCTGGCCGACGGCTATCTTCTCAAACGACACATTCAGAATGCCGTACTGCTTCCAATTCTTGTAATCGAAATGCCACCACTCGTCTTCGTTCACGGTAAATCCTTCGGATTCCATGGCGCGCCGCAGCAAATCGCGATGCCAGCGCTGCAGGGATGTGCCGCCGGGAAAGTTGGGAAACGAGCGCGGCGACATTTCGTCGTACAAGCCGGGCATCTCGACGGGCTGCCCGGTCGCAAGATCATAGAGCGTCAAGTCCACCGCGCAGCCGCGATTGTGCTTGGATCCCTTCTGCGGATCAGCCACGAAGATTTTCCCTTCGGGCGGCGTAGCGTCCCAGAATATCTTCGTCACATACCACGGCCGGTAGGCATCGTGAATCAGCAGACCGTAACCAAGGGGCTGCAACTTGTGCAGCACACGAACCAGTGCCTCTGCAGCAGGCCCCTGCATAAAGGCCCGCGCCTGGGTGTAAACGGGCGTGCTCAGGAAATTCTTCGCACTGGCATAACGAATATCGAGATGAATCGCCGGATCGAGCCTCGCCAGTTCAACCAGATCGGGCTTGCGGAACGGGCCAGGCTCTTCCGGAGGCGATAGCTTCAGCGCCTTTTCGCGGAGTTCTGCAACCGGCTGCGCGGGTGTTATGTGATAGAAATGCGCTGAGTCGGAGCCAGCGTCCGCGCGGGGAAAGTACCAGGGTTCCACGATTCGGTAAGATTTGGGCGCATTCGGAGTTGTATGAGGGGGACCGTGGAAATCAGGTGTGATCATAAGCTGAGTAATGTGACCAGACCCGTCAGCAACGGTGACCGCTTGAATCGGAGGGCCGCTGGGGTTGGGAAACGAAAATGAAGAATTACCGATCTGCCGGATCGGAAAATACGAGTTGTCCCCGGCGTAAAGAAAGGGAGCGATTAGGAAGAGTTTGCCCTCCCTTTCCGTGATCGTAATGGATCTGGCTTTTTCTTTGCCGTAAACGCCGACCAGATTTTTCCAATTGGAAGAAACGTCAGAAGGTTCGGGGGCAGAGAGAATGGAATCGGCCGCGGGGGCCGGGGTTTGCCCTTGTGGGGCGGCGAATGCCGGCAGGAATGAA